>NZ_JACSQB010000036.1 GCF_014836835.1 Clostridium faecium
ATTATAATAATAAATTGTAAATTTTTTAATAATATTGTATAAAATCATAATTTTTCAAGTAAAATTATTGTTTTCTATAAATATCCCATGATATAATTTACACAAGATGAATTATTTATGTAATATAATATAATTAAATTTAATTGTTTTAGGATTTAAATGCCATAAAGTGATAATTTATTTAATAATCAATAAGATAATAAAGTTTATGAGGCATATTTTTATTTTATTTTCGTATTAACAAGCATAAGAGGGTACTTTAATAAAGCAATTGTGTTTTACTGAAAATTGTAAAATACATTATTCAGTTCATATATTAATTGCTTTACAAATTTTATTCTATTGTATATATATAACTACAGTATATACCTATTAGATGTAAATTTTATATTATTTTACAAAAATTCACTATACTATTGGATTGGCTAATTACACCAATGGTATTAATAATTATTTGAGTATTAGTTACTATAATCCCATATTTTAATATTAGTCACTTTTGGTATGTTGTAATAGTTATTTTAATCTTTGCAGAAAAATCCTTTATATATTTTACATTAATATTCATCTTAAAATCTCACATAGTATGTTATCTATATGTTTTAATAGCTTTTTTAAATACTATGTTGGGATTTTCTCAAATTATTATAAATTTTTAAATTTATAAAATCAGCTATCGTTGTATATAAGGGGGAAAATATTTATGAGACTTACAAAAAGCACTAAAACACAAAAGCTGATAATTTCTTCACTTCTTAGCTTATGTGTTGTTTCTTACCCATTTACTGCCTTCGGCAAAACACTTAATGTTAATTCATCAGTTACAATAAACAATTCTCAAGCTATTGATTCAGGTATAGCAAATTTAAATTATGATAGAAATACCATTTTAGCTGTAAATGGCGACACTATAGAAAGTTTTGTTCCAAAAGAAGGCTTTGAATCAAAAGGAAAATTTGTTGTAGTTGAACGTAATAAAAAATCACTTACCACATCACCAGTGGACATTTCAATTATTGATTCTGTAAACGATCGTACATTTCCAGGTGCATTGCAACTTGCAAATGATGCTTTTGTGGAAAATCGTCCTAATATAATAACAAGCAAAAGAAAACCTTTGAATATCTCTATAGATCTTCCAGGAATGAAAAAAGAAAACACATTAGAGGTTAAAAATCCAACCTATGGAAATGTATCTGCTGCTATAGATGAGTTGATTTCTATTTGGAACGATAAATACTCAACAACTCACACTTTACCAGCAAGAACACAATATTCAGAATCTATGGTGTATAGTAAAAATCAAATATCTAGTGCTTTAAATGTTAATTATAAAGTTCTTGATAGTTCACTTGGCATAGATTTTAATGCTATATCCAGTGGAGAAAAAAAGGTAATGATTGCTGCATATAAACAAATATTTTACACTGTAAGTGCAGAACTTCCTAATAATCCATCTGATCTTTTTGATGATAGTGTTACTTTTGAAGAATTAACTCGTAAAGGAGTAAGTGATGAAGCTCCACCAGTTATGGTATCAAATGTAGCTTATGGTAGAACAATTTATGTAAAACTAGAAACATCATCTAAGAATAAAGATGTACAAGCTGCCTTTAAGGCACTTCTTAATGGTGTCAATATAGAAAACAATCAGCAGTATAAAGATATTTTTGAGGACAGTTCATTTACTGTTGTAGTATTAGGCGGAGATTCAAAAGAGCACAATAAACTTATTACAAAAGATTTTGATGAAATAAGAAATGTAATTAAAAATAATGCTGAATTCAGCACTAAAAACCCTGCATATCCTATTTCATATACAAGTGTTTTCTTAAAAGACAATTCAGTTGCAACTGTTCACAATAAAACAGATTATATTGAAACTACATCTACAGAATATTCTAAAGGCAAGATAGTTCTTGACCATAGTGGAGCATATGTGGCTCAATTTGAAGTATCATGGGATGAATTTTCATATGATGAAAATGGAAATGAAATATTAACTCACAAAACATGGGATGGAAACTACAGAGATAAAACAGCACATTACTCTACTGTAATACCACTTCCAGCAAACTCAAAAAATATAAGAATTTTGGCAAGAGAGTGTACAGGCCTTGCTTGGGAATGGTGGAGAACAATCATTAATGAATATAATGTTCCATTAACAAATGAAATAAAAGTTTCAATTTGGGGAACTACATTATATCCATATTCTAGTATTGAACATTTATAAATAAAAATTTTAATACCATAGTAACTTTTGAAAAGTTACTATGGTATTTTTCTACTCATTAAAAAATGCGTCTTTAAGCAATGTTAGTGCTTTTTCAAAATCCTCCTCTGAAACTCCTGAACAAGATAACAATAATGTTGGATATTTGCTTTTCTCTACAGAATCAAAGGCTTTAACTAAAACCCCAACCTCCTCAGCACGTCTTGCCAGTTCCTTAGATGAGAGATTACTTTTCACCTCAACTTGAATTAAAAACCCTCCAGAACCTGATATTGCTTTAGCTTTGTCTTTAAAAATCTTATTTACAGCAATACAAAGCTGATTACTTTTATCCATATAGAGTTTTCTTACCTTTCTTATCTGCTTCTCTAAGTGACCATCTCGTATAAATTGACATAGAGCAATTTGTTCAGTTTTTGAAGCTGTCTGATTATAATCCTCTCCACACTTACTATAGGCATCCATTAATTCTATAGGTAATACCATAAAACTAATTCTTAAAGAAGGTAGTAAGAGTCTTGAAAAAGTCCCCATATACACCACTTTATTTCCTCCATCTAGCCCTTGTAGAGATGGAACAGGGCGACTATAATATCTAAATTCACTATCATAATCATCCTCTATAATCAAGCAATCTTGAGCCTTAGCAAAGGATAATAAGGAAAGTCTAGTCTGTATAGGCATAACATCTCCCCATGGTGTGCTATTGGAGGGAAATGTATATATTATTTTTGCCTTTGCTTTCTCAAATTCAGATAGATCATTAGTTAATGGACCACATGTAAATGTCTCAAAACCCCTATCTTGAAAAATTGCTCTCCCTTGTGTAAATTCTCCTCCTGTAAAAAAAACTGGTGACCGTACCCCTGTTAAAGTGCATAAAATATGTAATAAGCTCTGTACCCCAGCACCAACAACAATTTGCTCTGGAGTGCATATAACCCCTCTACGCTCAGCTACATAACGTGTTATAGCCACTCTAAGATCATACTCTCCTTGAGCATCACCATAAGATAAAAGCCTATCCCCACTTCGAAGTGCACTCTTAATATATCTGCTCCATAAATCAAAGTTAAAACTTTTATGGTCAACAGTAGAGCTTACGAAATCATATAGTGGTTCTTCTTTTACTTTTGACTTTGTATAGTTTAAAAGGGATGGAATTTGTATATCTGTATAATTTAGGTCACTGACATAGAAGCCACTGCCTGCTCTAGATATAATATAACCTTCAGCAGCAAGTTGTAAGTATGCCGCTTCAACTGTTGTACGACTTATCATTCGCTCTGATGCACAGCGCCTTATAGATGGAAGTTTGCTACCTGATTTAAGGCTTCCTGAAGAAATAAGTGATTTATAGTGATTATAAAGCTGAATGTATAAGGGCATTCCCGATGAATTCTCAGTATTAATAATGACTTTATTAACCTTACCCATATAAAAAAACACCTCCACCTAAACTGTCCTTGTTAAAATTCTAATATTTGTACATTTTAATAACGACAAATATTATGTATAGTATATCTAAGGGAAGTAAATTGTTCAAGTTAGGGGGGGGAAATTAATATTGGAAAAATTAAAAAGAGTTGCTGCAATACATGATTTATCAGGCTTTGGAAAATGCTCATTAACTATTGCCTTGCCTGTAATTTCTGCTGCTGGAGTAGAGTGTACCTGTATGCCCACAGCAGTGTTATCAACTCATACTGGTGGGTTCACTGGGTATACCTTTCATGATTTAAGTTCAGATATGTATAACATGGCAAAACATTGGCATTCTTTAAATTTAGAATTTGATGGTATATATGCAGGTTACTTAGGAAATCCTCATCAAGCAGAGATACTAGAAAACATTGTAACCTTAATTAAAAATGAAAAAACTATAGTTATAATTGATCCTGTAATGGCTGATAACGGAAAATACTACAGTAAATTAGATGACGAAATGTGTAAAGGTTTTAAAAAACTTTGTAAAATTGCAGATATTATAACACCTAATTTTACAGAAGCTGCTTTACTCCTAGGAGAAAAATATGTAAAGCCGCCATATACCCATGAGTACGTGGAGAGTTTATTAAAGAAACTTTCTACTCTTGGTCCATCAAAAATTGTACTTACTGGAGTATCTTTTAATGATGAGCAAATTGGTGCTGCTTGCTATGATTCAGTAAGTGGAGAAGTTCACTATTCTTTAACAACAAAGATACCAAACAATTATCACGGTACTGGTGACCTTTTTACTAGTGCTCTTTCAGCTGCAGTAGTAAGAGGTATTAGTCTTCATGAGGCTATAAAAATTGCTGTTAATTTCGTTAAAAATTCAATTGAACGTACATATTTACAAGGAACTCCATCTAATTATGGAGTTAATTTTGAAGGAATATTATACTCATTCATTGAAGAAATTCAGAAAAATTGTGCTAATCGTACTGTGTAAAATTAAATATAAGCGAACAGAACAAGGAAGTGAGGGAATAAAAAGGAGAGTTTACTAAAGTAAATGAAAAATGGAGTGACTGAAACTGACGCAGTAATGTGAAGCTTATATTAATTTTTTATTAAATTATTGATAATGGAGGGTAAAAATATTGGATACAAAACAACATAAATTTTCTATACATACTATGGTTTTAATTGGACTTTTTTCTGCTCTTTGCTATGTAGCCTTACTTTTCAAAATACCAATACCATCTCCTGTTGGTAAACCTTTTTTACACATGGGAAACATGTTCGTAATCTTAGCTGCACTACTTTTTTCAGGCACCATAGGAGGACTTTCTGGTTCTATTGGCATGGGGCTATTTGACCTTATGAATGGATATGCCTCTAGTGTTCCAAAAACTCTTTTACTAAAATTTGGTATAGGAGCAATTGTAGGAATAGTTGCCTCAAAAGGAGATAAAGAAAATGCAAAATCACCTATAAAATTCATATCCATTGCTTCAGTCATACTTATTTGTATAGGTATTATACTTTTTATTATCTCAATGACTCTTGGCAATGAAATTACTGTACCTGGAATTGAAAAAAAGCTAGTAGTAAACCCTGTGTTATATATATTTTCTCTTATCCTTGGTATAGGATTAGGTGGTGTATGTATCTCAGCTAAAAAACTATCTATTAAAGTTCAGTATGCAATTTTAGGTGCTGTAGCAGGCATAGCCTTCAATCTTGTAGGAGAATTTTTATTTGGAGTCATAACACTTTTGTTCGCTGGAAGTGGATTTACAGCAGCTCTATTAAGTTCAGCTATAAGCTTACCTGCAACACTAATTAATGGTTCCTTCTCTATATTTGTAGCTGTGGTACTTTACATTCCACTTTCTAAATCTATAAAAAATTTAGGATTAGCGGCATAATATAATTATAATATAAAAGTAAAAAGCTTAAATCTAACTTTAATTTGCAAGTTGTATTTAAGCTTTTCTTTTGCATATTCATGTGAAAATTCATTCTTATATATATATTAAATTTTTTATTTGTCTAAAAGAGATTCATCTGGAGTTACAAGAATCTTTACATGTTTTTTCTTCTCTGGTCCAATTAAAGCTCCAAAACCTTCTTCTACTACATTGTATATAGTAGTCTATTATTTCTAAAATTGTTCTATATAAAGCCTTATGAAAATAATTATTTTACTGCAATCTTACATTCAATATAATTGTTGTATCCCTTAGACTCTTTATTCCTTACTCTTCTAAAATATAAGGTCTCTATAGTATTTAGGCAGAATATTTTCCTTCATTATATAAATTTACTTACAGCTGCAACAAACTTTTCAAAATCCCCTAAGTGATTTTCTATAACTTTTTCTAGAACTTCTAATTTAATGTCTGATAATTATGAACAGCAATATTTCTAAATCCTATCATACCTTTAATTTTATTTAACAGACTATCATTGATAATTCAATTGACATTTAAAATCTCAAAAGCGTCCATGCTATTTTGAGGAATACCCAATTTTTTCTTAGATACTATATACATAGATATATCAATACATGCTTCTACAGACCTTTGAATATTGAGTATTATTGAATCTTGCTTCGTGTAGTCTTTTAAATTTTCTGGATTATTATCATATACTTCTTTAACTCTTATTAAACATCTTTCAATTATACTAATTTTATTATATAAAACATCATTAACCATAAATTTTTTCATCCTTTTTTATAGCATCTAAAACTACTTGTCTCTCCTCATTAAGTTTTGCATAGTCCTTAAATGCTCTAATTTCATATTCAATTCTTTTATTTTCTTCTATTGAATATATTACTTCTCTAGTACCGACTATTTGAGATGCAAAAACCGTACTTATGTTTTTTAAATTAATTATTTGAACATCTCTTCTTACAATGAAGCTAAGTTCATTAGCTAATGTAAACAGTTCATATTCATCTACCTTACTATTTACATGTATCACCAAACCTATGTCACTATCTTCTCTTCCTTCACCTCTAGCAAAAGATCCAAATAAATAAAATGAGGTTGTAATTTTTCAACTAGAAACTTTACAATTTTCATATCTATTAATCATCCTACATACACCTCGATACATATCCCTAAAAACAATTTAAAGGAGATTTAAGTGTTATATTGAATATACATAAATATACTTATTTATAATTTGCTAATTTAGGAGGGATATTTTTGAAAGAACTAATTAAATAAGTATTAGATTTTCTAAAATCTAATGGAGCTAGTTACTCAGACATACGTATTATAGACAGAACTAAAGAATATATTTCTACTGAAGATCTTAAAGTTGATAACCTAGAAAGCTCTAGAAGTAACGGAATAGGAATTCGGGTTATATATGATGGTTCCCTTGGATTTGCTAGTTCTCAAAATATAGAGGATATAAAAAATCTGTTCGAAGAAAGTTAGAAGAATATTAATAACGATTTACTAGGAACTCGATATAGTAGTACCTAGCTGGATCAAATCTAAATAGTATCTAGCAATATATGTTGAAATAAAAACAAAATTTAACTAAATCTAATAGAAAGGTTAATTATGGAAAAGAGTTTAAGGAATGTAAAAAATTAGAGTTTAGTTTAAAAGTAGACATCTATTTTGGAGCCCCATATGGTTCATAGCAAAGTAAAATTAATGGAATTACCAATAGATTGATTAAAGAGCTTTTCCTAAGAAATTTAATTTTTCTACTATGACTTAAAATAAGTTGATATTATTGAAAATATCTTAAACAATAGACCTAAAAAATGTTTTGGCTATAAGACACCATAAAAAGTACTTAAGGAAAAACAAGCTAAGTACAACACTTAGCTTGACAATTCGTCTAGTAAATAAAAAGAATTCACACCTCAAAACAATTTTTTAATTATTTTGAGATATTTCTTTTTGATAGTTTAGTTTACAACTATACACTGTAATTTGCTATATTGTATAGACTATAGAAATAATTTTTATTGTTAATTAAAGACTCAAATGATCCTTGTTCTACTACTTGCCCATTTTTTAAAACAATAATTTCATCATAACTTATTAGTATATTTTTTATAAGTTTATGAGTAACTGATATAACAGTAATATCTTTTAAATCTAATATAGATTGTTCTATATTAAAGGTTGTTTCATTGTCTAAGGCTGAGGTAGATTCATCTAAAATTACAATATCAGAGTGCCTAACTAAAGCTCTAGCTATAGCTATTCTTTGCTTTTCACCACCAGACAACTTTAAACCATTATCACCTATATATTCATACAAACCATTGGGCAAGCTATTTATTAATGATGCCAATCCTATAGCATGTAAAATATTTATAATTTCTTGATCATCATATTCTTTATATAATGTTATATTATTCTTTAAAGTATCATCAAACATAAACACATTTTGATGAATAATTGAAATATTGTTATACAAGCTATTAATATCAAATAATTTAATTTCATTCTTGTCTATATATATATTACCACTATAATTATCATAATATCTTAATAAAAGTTTTAGTAGTGTAGATTTTCCACTTCCACTTTCTCCAATAATAACATATTTTTTGCCTTTTTCAAACTTTAAAGTTATATCTTTCAAAACATAGTTTGCTTTATTATAATAAAATGAAACTTTATTAAAGTCGATTGATGATGTAAAACTTGATAGTAGTAATTTGGAAGATTCTGTAGGCTCAGATTCAGTTAGTATTTCTATTTTTTTAAATACATCTTTTAAAGATTTTAAACTATTTATACTTTGCACTCCAACAGTTAAAGGAGTCACAATATTTCCCATCAATTGAAATAATGCTATCATTGTTCCCACAGACATTTTATCAATAACAACATAGTAACCACCCAATATAATTGGAACACAAAATATCAAAGAACCTAAATTATCCGTTAATGCATTAATTATTGTATTAAAACATCTAAAGTTAAATTTTTTATTTTCTAAATTTCTACTACTCTTTTCATAATTATCAGTAGCTTTGTTAAATAAGTTAAAAGTTTTTATTAATTCAAATCCTGACAATAAATCATTAGTTTTAGTAATAAATATTTCTGATGAGTTTGAATATTCTTTTCTTCTAGCTGAAAGCTTTTTAGAAAAAATTGAGGTATTATAAATGTAATAGATGACATAATAAACACAGCAATTGTTATTGGAATACTTATATATATTATTGAAATTACCGCTAAAATAAATGATGTAAAATGTTTGATTAAATTAAATATGTTACATATTCCATCCTGTTCAATCATGTTTAAATCAGTATTTAATATTGAAATATATTTCGAACTATTTTCCTCATTAAAGCTTTTTATACTTTTATTTAAAATATGCGAAAAAATATCTTTTCTCATATATATCATTGTTTTTTTTATATATAAAGCTTTAACAATAGGAAGTAATACATCTATAATAAACTCTAATAAACAAAATAGTAAAAATAATATAGCTGCGAATATAAAATTATTTAGATTTTTATCTGTAGATAAATCTATAATATACTTAAACATAAATGCTAATGCTATATTTAAAAATGAAAATATAATCACCAAAAAAGTAGTTATAATAAATAAGCTTTTAAATTTAAAAATATATTTTCTCAAAAATACCTCCTAAAATTGTTCTTAACTAATTCGTAGACATTTCTTAGTATCATGAACTAAATCATTATAAATGGATAATTTTACCAACTTATCCATTTCAATATTGTCAAACTCATTTTTATAATTACATTTTTCTGAATTCTTATAGCGCCCATATGGACATCCACCCAAGCATATTGGAAGATTTTTACACTCACTACATTCTGTATTCTTAAATGGATTAACATCCCTAAATTTATAAAATTCGGGCGTTTTTGTAATTTTCAATTCTCCATCCTTTAATAATTCACCAAAATAAAACCCCTTTTCCTTACACATTTGACATGGACCTATTTTACCATCTGGATTTACAGTAATTGAATTAACAAAGGATCCTTCACACATTACTAAATTTTCTCTAAACGGAGGATATTTAAATCCCATATCTATTAAACTTTTATAATATTCGTATGTATCTATGATTTCTCTGTTTTGAAATATATTGCATATATTTACTATTAATTTTTCTCTTTTGTTTTGGGGTATTTTACTAAGAAGCTTTAAAATAGAATTTTTATTTTCACTTAAATCCCCCCTAATTCTTTTACAAATAGAACTAAAATTATCAGTTCTATTGTAAAATAATCTAAATTTAATAATTAGTTATTTCAGCATTTCTTTCATGCTTCAATAACCCGTTCCATGGTTGTCTCTTTCTCTAGAAAGAATTTTACACTTTCTTCTAATTAAACTTGAATTTCTTTGTTACGCCCTACATCACGCTCCATATATTCCATCTTTTTGTATTTAAATAATATATTACCACTTGCCTATTTTATTTTAAACGCAATTTATGCATAATTTACATATATTTTACATATGATTTACATATATTTTACATATAATAATGTGCTTTGTTATAATCTTAATTAATTCATATTTTCTATTTTGAAACAAATGTTTGTTTACGTAGTCTATCTAACATTATTAGATAGAACAATGTAAATGTGGAAATAGTCATTTGAAAATATAGACATAAATTAGCAATATGATATCAAACTAAAAATTATTATGTGTGCTTCACAATAAAAAGATATCTAAACTTTATACTAATGTTTTAGATGAAACTTCACTAATAAAAACTTTAAGAGAAGCAGAAGAAAATCTATAATTTCTTCCAGAAGGAGATTATGAATATTCTCATACTGATAGTCCAAATTTTTTAGAGCATGAAGACCCATATATCAATAGTTCAAAGAACCTAGATATTGAAAACAGAGCTGTCATATTAGACAAATCTCTTAAATCATTACCTGTGGATTATTTAGCTGCAGGTGCACTTTCAAAAACTGTTACTATTTTAGCTTTTGGAAACTCTAATAAAATTAAAAGGTTCTCCTCAAGAAACTCCCAAGATTTCAATGTAGTAGTAATGCATAAAGATGGTGCTTCTGGCTATGGAGAAATTACTGCTAATAATCCTGAAGATTTTTTAGTTGAGGAAGCCTTTAAAAAAGCTTATGAAAAAGCTGTTCTTGCAGTTAATCCTATTTCCTTAGAGCCTGGAACTTATGATGTTATCCTTGAACCACTAGCAGCATCTGAGTATGTATTCAGGGCAACTTATATTGGAACAACGCAAATAGCATTAAAGATGGAACATCTTTTTTAGAAGGTAAAAAAGGAGAAAAAGTTGATATGAAAGAAAATGCATAACTATATTTGAAAATGGAGTATTTAAAAATATAATTAGTGATAGCAAAAATGCTTCCATATTAAAAGAAGAAAATACAGGCCATTCCTTAGGGTATGGATCAGGTTCTGTTCCTCTAAATTTAGTTATGGACGGTGGAAATAAAACTTTAGAAGAGATTATTAAATCTACTAAGAAATCTCTTTTAGTAACTAGATTCCACTATATGAACGTGGTAAACCCTAGAGAATCTTTACTTACTGGTCTAACTCGTGATGGAGTGTTTTTAATTGAAGATGGTGAGATTAAGTGCGCTGTTAAAGATATGAGATTTACTGAATCTATATTAAATGCCTTTAACAATGTAGAAGAAATAAGTTCAGATAAACAAAAAATAGATTTCTTCTTAGGACCTATAATAATTCCATCAATGAAAATAAAAGATTTTCACTTTACTGGAAAAACAGAATAATAAATATTCCCACAGTATGTAGATTGCTGTGGGAATATTTATATACTACTTTAAAACTTAATGGTATTTCAATTCACAATGCATAATCAATGTGGAAATTATTCTTGATTAAAATGATTTCTTTAACGGATTTTTAACTAGCAATACAATTGTTAGTATTTTATTGTAGGAGCGAAAAGTGTTCGCCAGTTATTTTTTGCATATATAGCATCATCAAATATTACAACCAAAATTATATTGATATGGTTTTGGATTTATGGAGAACACTGTTCTCCGCTACAGTTAGCCAATTTTAAATTTCTCAGTTACTGCTGAGAAATATCTAAAATTTTTTATAACTCTAATAATTCATTTAAAGACTTAATTATAGGGTATTTACTTTTAATATCTTCTGTATCGTACCTATCAATTAGTATTGGAATCATACCAAACTCTTCAGCAGCTACAAGATTTGATTCTCCATCATCAACAAATATTGCTTCCTGTGGGTTTATTCCTAATTCTTCAATTGCTATTTTAAATAATTTCTTTTCAGCTTTATATGAACCATATATAGAGGACATTATAAAAGTTGAAAAATATTGTTTTAATTTTTTGTTGTTAAATACTCTTTTTAATGATGACCAAGTATCTGAAACTACTCCTAATAAATACTTTTCTTTTAGCTTAATTAACGCTGGCTCTACGTCATCAAAGAATAAAAACTTCTCATCATTATAAACATTATCCTCGGATAAAAGTTCTATAATTTCATTACTAATATTCGGATAATCAATTTCTTTTAGTACAATTTCATAAAACTCTTTAAACATAGTGAACTCATCTTCTTCGGTCTCTACTAATAGTATTTTATTAATATGCTCAAAGGCTTTTCCCATTGCTTCACCTAATTTTTCTTCTGTACAAGTAAAACGTGAATTGTCGATAATATTGAAAAAATTAGGTGTAATAAACCAATGTCCTGTTCTAGGTATATTTAATGTGCGGCCTGAATCAAATATAATTGCCTTAATCCCATTCATATTCATATAAATTTCCCCATTTATTTAATTAAACTTACATATTTTACTCAGTTTATTTAAACTATTAATTTTTCTTTATAATATAGAATAACCATATAACAAGTTATTGAAAGTTGTACTCCTTGCTGTTACATGTCTCTATATTAATACCTTCAAGTATAAAGAGTCCAATATCTTTCTTTTCAAAACTTGGAACAGAAAAACAGCTATATAAGGGTAATCCATGCAAGCCTTTTGGTATATCTTTTTCCTTTGATGAAATAAAAATTGCAGTAGGTCCACATGCTCCACCAATAATACCAAAAGATGATGTAGATGTAGGGCTAAATTTTTCCTCTGATGTTTTTGTTTCTGTGTATTTCATACTGCTAGTAAATTCTAAGGTGTCTCCTTGTTGCAGTTCAGGATATATTTCATAGGTTAACTGCATAACGTAAAAACTATGTTTTTCACATTCACTAGCTGGAAATTCAATCAATTCTGGGTTTTGAAAATATATTTTATGCGTTGTTCCTGTTAACGGATGATTAAAAGAAATCTCCTTCTGATTTTTATCCACTGGTATTTCAAAATGTATATCCAAAGGTAAAAAATTTTTAACAGGATAAGTAACTATCTTAATTGTTTTCACTTTGTACAAACGGAAAAAACGCAATATTTTTTGAAGTTTTGAATTGCTCTTAGGATATGGAACACAAAAACGGCTACAAGCAAAATATGCATTATCCTTTAAAATGTGTGAATATGCTTTTTGTATAGGGATTAATGTATCATCTTGTTCCCATGGTGCATTCACAGTACCACTTGAAGAATAGCCTCCTTCTTCTTCCTTTCCATTTATCCATATTTTTTTTATTGACACAGAGTGATAAGGATGCTCTTCTTCTGCACAGCGTTCCTGTAATGGCGTTAACGTTTCTTCAATGTCTTTGTACTTTTCAAAGAATTCACGAAGTTTTGTCTCATCTAAAATTGTAATAATATCAAAAACAATTCCTTTAGGAAATCTATAAACAACTGGTATATACCGTTTTGCTCCATTAAATTCAAACTGCCAGTTTACTCTCTGCCGAAATCCCCCAAGCCCTTTTTCACTGCTCCGCATATTAGAATTATAATATACTTTCATTTGCTTAAACTCCTCTATTCATTTCTTTAACTTCTAGAATATACTTTCTTTCTAAATTATATCATTATTATACTTTTCTTCAATAAATTTCATAGTGAAACTTCAATTGGCAACCCTAACAGTGTAAAAATAAATGGTACTGCTAACTTTTTTATTCAATACATATATTTCCTTGGTAATTAATAATCTTTGCTTTATAACCTTCTTTTAGCTCTCCCTTTATTTATGAACCGTCCCCTTTATATGCAACAATAAAGCCTGCAGATTCCCCAATCAAAAAAGCATTGTCCTTACCGCAGCAAAAATCATGAAATGCTGACGGTCGCAGTACCATACAGACCTCTGTTTTTATAGGCTCTCCAAATCGAAATCCAACTTTCTCAAGCTTTTTTTTCTGATTTTCAAACCGTTGCCGAGAATTATCCATGTTTTCCATTCTCTAAATCATTATCTTCTCTATATTCTAAAATATCTCCCGGTTGGCATTGAAGTATTTTGCACAAAGCATCAAGAGTAGTAAAACGAAAAGCTTTTGCTCTCTGATTTTTAAAGTTTGATACATTTGCCATTGTCATTCCTAATTGTTCTGATAACTCTGTTAGAGATATTTTACGTTTTGCCATCATAACATCTAAGTTGACTATAATCATGTTTGACTCCCCCCTTTTAGAATGTCAGATCATTTTCTTCTTTGATTTCAGCAGCTCTTTTAAATATGTTAGACATTACCAAACATAAGAATCCAATTGTCACCGCAAGAAAAACTACAATTATCAAAGGTATTATAGTTACTGCATATAGATAAAAATCAAATACTATATATAAAAATAGATTACTCAGAATGTAGATAATAGCTTCCGCAAATGCGCAGATGGCAATCACTTGAAACTCTTTTGATATAATTGGTGAAAATGAATTTTCACCTGTAAGCAATCTATAAATTTTTTTAACTTAAATAAAGTTGCCACGTAAGGAACTGCATACAAATAAATACACACTGTTAATATCCACTTTATATTTGGAGTTGATAGTTTTCATACTTGAGCTCTTTAAAAATGCTGTCAGCACAAGCGGGGTGCCTATAAGAGCAAGAATTGTTAAAATAATTCCCATAATAACTAATCCATTCAATATTTTTGAACTTGTTCTTTCTTGCATAAAAATTACCTCTCTTTAAAATAGTTTTTCTTCATTATTTACAACCTTATTATATATTATAATTTAAACTGTTACAATAATTTTTTATTGTTATTCTTTATATATTTATCGTTTTAGTTATATTTCTCCTTTTATTTAGGTATTAGAATCATATACTAACTATCAGTTAATTACTTTAAATTTAGCGATGTATATATCTCTAAAGCTCTACCAATTTCAAAAAAATAAATATTAGAACTATTCCTTAAAAGTATTAATATATTTAGGAACGCTAGAGACTATAAATACAGTTGCAACGGCACATAAAATAAAAAAATACTATCAACTTTGGTATAAACTCTATCACTATAACTATAACTAGAGAAGTCAAAACTAACTTCTGCTTATTTGTTAACTTCCTTAAAAAGAAAAAATATTAATTTTTTATATTAAATAGTAACATAAATTTCTAATAATCAATAATATGTTATATAGAAGTTAAATAGGAGTGAAAAAGTAACATGAAAAATTTCAAATCCTTTCATGGTACTATTATCATGATTGATGATTTTGCTATAACCCCAAGTGGAAAAGGGTTAGGATGTTATAAATTAATGTCTGTAGAAGATGAAGAAGGAAATTTAGTGAATTTTATTGTGGAACCATCTACTTACTTTGTAGATCATGTAATGGTATCAGTAGGAGATATGGTAACTGGCTTTTATGATGGAAATGCACCTGCTCCCCTAATTTTTCCGCCACAGTTTCGAGCAATTGTTATGGCAAAAGATACAGAACACCAAAATGTTAAAGTAGATTATTTTAACAACGAATTAATAAGTAGTGATAACCAACTAAAATTAAATATTGACGAAAATACTCCCATAGTATTGAAAAATGATCAAAAATTTACTAGAAACCCTGCAAATCATAACCTAATTGTTGCATATGGTGCTACCACAAAGAGTATCCCAGCTCAAACTTCACCATACAAAGTTATTGTTATGTGCTTATAGTTTTAAAGAAAAATATATCTTTATTTTATGAATTTACTTATTTTTTTATATTTAGTTTTTGCCATAAAAAATTCTCTAATATCTAAAACCTAAAAAGACTTTTAACATGTTACTTTATACATGTTAAAAGTCTTTTTTAAATCATATCACTGAAAGCCAATAAAATCTTTTATTAATATTATTTTAGGTTAAAAATAAGTAATTAATTTAATTTTAAAGGGATTTTTGCAATTTTATCTTCATCTTTTGAAATTAAATACAAATTAAATTCATCTAATTTTTTTATTTCTGAAGTTGGAATAGAAAATTCAATATTCTGCACTCCATTGGTTTCAGTTATTTTACAATCTAATATTCTATTTGCAATATCAGCATAAGCATAAGCTGCTGTTTCTCCTTCTATAGGAATAGAGAAATTTGTTAAATTAGTACCTGATTTTTTCAAAGCATTCTCTTTTATATGTGCAAAATTGCTTTCTAATAGATTAGAATAACTTTTAAAACTTTTATTATAAGTAGAATTCTTCATTTTATCTACAGGAAAATAATAATTTGTATGAGTATATTCTGTAGACTCAAATAAGACTATATCTGGATTAAAAATATTTATATAATAATCATAATCAATTACGTTATGATAATTATGCACTAGTATAAGCTCTGAAAAATTTTCTTTAAGGAACTTTTCTCTATCTTCAAAGTAACTTCCACCAAAAATAAGTATTTTAGGTGCATTTTTATTATTAGGATTTTTATAGTTAGTAAAATTTCTAAATTGTTCAGATCTTTTAATTTCATCATTAAAATCTGTATTATATGCAGAATAGCTTTCCTTTAAATTATAATGTATTGTTTTTTCATTTATAGGAAAATATGAAGCTGGAAGAGTTGTATTAATATGCTCTACTGGTTCAAATTTATTAAGGTCAAATTTATCAACTCTTGAATCCAAATCATGTAATCTGTCTAATACAGCTGAAATTCCAACGACAGCTCCAGTTTCATTCCAATGATTAGCATCATATTCCTTATCAAAAACCTGTTTAGAATCTTTAGCATCTAATAAAGCTTCTCCAGTGTATAAATAATTTACATTTTTATCTTTAAGGAGACTTAAAAAATAGTCAAGATTACTATTATTATAATTATATCCCTCTGGTAAAAACTCAGTATATATAGTGGTTTTACTAGGTTCTACAGCATATAAAAATTTTATATCTCTATCTTTACAATAATTTTGAAAGTTTAAAATAAAATCAGAATAAACCTCCTGAAATTCTTTGTTTAATATATTTTCCTTTAATTTAGGAAAAATATATCCCTCTTTTCCATATTGATAGCTTGGGTGTATCATTTCACCAAATAAAGAATTCATAGTCTTAATATAGGTGTTAACCATAGTAGTTCTAAAACCTATACGGTCATCTATATATCTTTCTGCATTTTCAGTAATACTGCCTTCTGAAAATATTTCTGAAAAATCTATAAGCTTTCTATTATCCATAGCTGAAACTTGATCTGATTTTAAATTCATATTAAATATAGGTAAAGCAATAATAAAAATAAATAAACCTATTCTAAAAAGATGTATTTTTTTCATCAACTAACACCTCCTTTAAAATTGGAAATAAATAAATGGACTATATGTTGAATTAACTATAAATATTACTGCGATAATTAATAGTACTCCAATATATATAGTTTTTGTCATTTGAAATGTTTTTTTATTCTCATATGATTCAAATATATTCCTAATTATTGGTAGTGAACCTATGACTGATATAAACATCATAAATATTAATTTTTTGTTAATAAAATAGCTAAATTGGAATGTAACTTGTGTAGCTTTATTTATTCCAAACATTATTGATAAATAATTTATTGCACTAGTTAAACTATTAGCTCTAAACAGTACCCATCCTAGTATAACAATAAACATAGTAACAATTCTTTTTATAAAAGATGGTGTTTTTATATACCATGTCTTCTTAAATATAAATTTTTCAAAAATTATAAATATGCCATGCCATATTCCCCATACAACAAAGTTCCATGAAGCTCCGTGCCATAAACCTGTAACTAAAAAAACAATAAAGAGGTTTACATATCTATTTCCTGTTCTATTCCCGCCTAATGGTATATATAAATATTCCTTAAACCAGGTAGATAACGATATATGCCATCTTCTCCAAAACTCAGTTATAGATTTTGATATATATGGATAGTTAAAATTCTCCATAAATTTAAATCCAAATAGATGTCCTAGTCCAATAGCCATATCTGAATATCCTGAAAAATCAAAGTATATTTGAAAAGTGTAGCAAATTGCCCCTAGCCATGCTGTAGGCAAATCAATACCTGTGCTTGAAAGTGAAAATATTGTATCTGCAAGTCCTGCCATCACATCAGCAATAATTACTTTTTTGGATAAGCCTATAACAAATCTTTCTATTCCATAACTAAACCTTTCAATAGTTTCTTTTCTTTCTCTTATTTGTTCATCTATATCTTTATATTTTACAATAGGACCTGCTATTAGTTGTGGGAAAAAGGATATATACAATGCAACAGAAAAAATATTTTTATTAACCTGTGCATCATTTCTATATATATCAATTATGTATGACATACCTTGAAATGTAAAAAATGAAATACCTATAGGTAATACAATATCTTTGTATTGAAACCCAGTATTAAATATACTATTAATATTTTCTATTGCAAATCCATAATATTTGTAGTAAAAAAGTAAACTTAAATTTAGCATTACTCCTATTAATAAAATAACTTTTTTTAATTTTTTATTTTCTTTTGATTTATCAACAAGTATTCCAAATATATAATTTATTAAAATACACACACATAATAATGGTAAGTTTTCTATTCCTCCCCATGCATAAAACAGTAAACTCGCCAAAAGAGAGATATAATTTTTAATAAGTTTACCAGAAAAAAGATTTCCTATAATATAGTAAATCAATAAAGTTACCGGTAAAAATGCAAAAATAAATATTTGAGAACTAAATACCATGATTCTCCTCCTCGTGTTCAATATAAGTTACAACTGCTTTGTTTATTATATCATATAATGTTAATAATAAAACTTTGTTTTCAGGTAAATATAATACTTATTTAAGAGATTTATCTTTAGCCCCTTTGTTCTGTAAAATAATACATAAAATTTGTAGTTTTTAAATATTTTTCATATAGAAAATTTACAATAAAATATTTTCATTTTAGATATTCATATTTGCTTCAAGTATAATTTTATATTTATTAGATTATTTATACCTTCTAACAATATTATCTCTTAAACAATCAATTCAGTACTGTAATATTATATATTAAATACCTCTATTTCTCTGATATTTGCAATTCAATTTACTGTATGCTAAACTTTGATTATACGTTTTCATACTCTAGAATAAGCTCTTTTATTATGCTATAGTTGGCTAATCTAAATTTAGTTAAATAAAAAAGAATTCTATTTTTATACTTATAGACCTTTGTGTAAAAATAAAGGATCAATTTCACTTTATTGTATATTTTAATAATTTTACTCAAAATTTCTTTATATATTTTTCAAAGAACTGGGTCATTTTGAAACAAATTTAAACTCTAAGAATTTAACAAAAGTGAGAAAATACAAAACATATAGTTTTTAGATATTCTCACTCTTGATATGGAGGTATTCTTTTGCATTCTAGAAATTTAAACAAAATATCATTGGAGACATTCTCCTATAAAAAAACAAATATAGAGTTATATGCTACATTATATCGAAGCACACAAAAAACAACTCGTGCAACACTTTTATATTTTCATGGTGGTGGATTACTATATGGAAAAAGAACAGATCTTCCAGAATATCATATTAATAGCTTTTGTGATGCTGGATACTCCATCCTTTCCTTTGACTACCGCTTAGCTCCAGCATCTAAGTTGTCTAATATCCTAGATGACATAAAAGATGCTATTTTATGGTATTTAAATAACCGTACAGATTTATTTAATTCTAATTGCCCTTATTTCTTATGGGGAAGATCTGCCGGCGCATACTTATGTCTTCTAGCTCCAAGGATGGATTTACCAGAGAAACCAATTGGAGTTCTTTCTTATTATGGTTATACCTTTGCTAAGGATTCCTGGTACAATCAACCAAATGCATATTATTCACAATTTCCTGCTGTAAACGAGAATACAATCATCTCTATCTGTAAAGAAGGTGAAACAGCAGAAGGCTTACTTGATACACGATACAGCTTATATGTGTATGCCCGTCAAACAGGAAAATGGATAGATATGATTACCGATGATTCTACAGAGGATTTTTATGATTTATACTCATTAAAAGAATTAACTGATTTTAGTTGTTATCCTCCTGTGTTCCTTGCTCATAGTTTTCATGATACAGATGTCCCTTTTGCAGAATCTCAAATTTTATCTTCTCTACTACCTAAATCTCATCTATTTGTAGCTTCTGCAAAATCACATGACTTTGATAAGGACACTACCTGTGAGGATACCTTATCTCTAATAGAAGAATCATTATGGTTTATGAATGAAATAAATTCTTAAATAAATGAAAGAGCATATAATATCTACAAATTCACTTGTTATTATATAGCAAATTATTATTTTTCATTTTGCACATACCTCCTTTATTTGTTACAGTGGACAAGCATGCTTCCATTTTGCATGGGAGGTATTATTCTTTATACTGATAGCTAAAAACCTTTTATAACCATATCTATAACTTATATTGCCTCTTATTTGTCTTCTGTTAAAATTAGACTCAATTGTAATTGAAAGATAAAATCAGAGTCATCTATTTCCCTGTCCAGAATCTCTTCACATTTTTTTATTCTATATTTTACTGTATTTCTATGAATAAACATTTTATTTGAAGTTTCTGTAATATTACATTTCAATTCTAAATAAGTCTTTAAGGTGTTTCTAAGTTCTAATGTCCTCATATTCTCTGGATAAGCTAATGTTCTTAAATTATAAAGACAAAATCCTTCTACCTGATCTCTAGAAAGTGTTTTAAGTAACTCAGCAGCATTTTTAGTTTTATAATATTTAATATAAGAAATATTATTTCTTTCTTCTCCACTCTTATAACTTTCTAAAGCTTCAAAATAAGAGTATTTTATTGCTTCTATTTCTGACATTCTATTTCCGTATGAAAAGTTAACCTTCACTTGTAGCATTGTCTTAAGCTTATCATAATAATATCTAAGCTTTTCCGTTAAATCATTTGTATTTCCTTGAACTAAAAATACATATCTGTAATTTTTGATTTCTGGTAACAAAATCACAGTATTACGATACTCCTCAAACAATTTTTTTTCTAGCCATTCATAAATAAAAATATATTTTTGTTCACGATATGAAAACTTATCAACATGAAACTTATTATTTTTAAAAGATTCCAAGGTTACTAAAATAACATAATAGAACTTACTAGGCTTTAAACCATGTGCTTTTCCCATGGTTAATAACTGTTGTGGCATAAAATTGTCGCTTTTATGTTTATTTAATAGAAATAGCAGGAATCTCTCATCATCTTTTAATTTATTATAAGAAATACATAGGTTTTTATATAATAAAAATTCAAATGCAAGTAGTACCTGTTCTATGACTAAGGCGGAAGCATCAGCAGACAATGACTCTGAATCAAAAATAAAAAGATAGCAAGAATTTCTATCAAAAACATGATAAGGATAAATGGATATTCTCTCTCCTTTATTCTTTGCATCAATACAATGTTGCACTGTGCTTGATTGTCTTTTATATAATGAAAGAGAGAAAAATAACTCTTTTGCTGTTTCTATATTTTCTTCTGTGCAATCACAATTGCTTCCCATAACATTTCCAAGGGGGTCCATAAGTAAAACTGACTTCTTTAAGATAATACTCAAATTATTTAACAACATTTCTGCTGATTCACCTTGAAAAAGAAGATTAGAGAACTTTTTTTGAGTATTCAATGCATGAAGTATCTCATTGTTTTGAATGTTCCATAAATGAGAAAGCACTTTTTGATAAACTTCTCCTAATGTAGCTTCCATAGGAATTTGTAAAAGAGGAAATCCTAGCTTATCTGCAGTCTTTATAACTTTTTCATCTAATTCATCAATAAAACGACCTAATTTGATTGCCAATGCTGCACAGGGTAAGTCATTTAATTTATGAATAAGTTTACAAAGTTCATCTTGATTATCTTTATATACCATAGCTGTTGTAATAAGTAAGGTGTTTTTAGGTAGGTAGGTTGTTACATCTGGAGTTTCCGTTGACTCTATTGTTTCTACTTCTCTATATAAATCAGCTTTTGTATTAATTACTTTTAATTTAGTCAAGTTCAATAATTCAAAAACAGTCATCTAATCCCTCCTATTGAGTTCCTGTAAATCATCATGAATATCATGATAATGTTATAATTTCTAAATCTGCACAGTAGTTATTAGGTATATTATAGCATATATTGTCAATTTTCGATTTAAATCATCTATATTCCCTAAATTTTTCAAAATAAAAGCACCACAGCTCCCAAGAGTGTGATGCCTAAATTATATTATTGAAACTTGAAATCAATCATTATTCTTTTTCAAAAAACATTCTTTTAAAAAAACTATAAAACTTGTATATTTTCTTAATTAACTTCATTATAGATTTAGTAATATTAATCTAATGTTATAATAGTCCCACTTTGGCCTCTTAATGCTAACTTTGCCTTGTCTAGTGAAGCAATAATTGCTTTTCTACCTTTTTTAGATTCAGCAAACTTTAAAGCTGCTTCAACCTTAGGAAGCATGCTTCCATCAGCAAAATATCCTTCCTCAATGTATTTTTTAGCATCTTCTACTGTCAATTTATCTAAATCTATTTGGTTTGGTTTACCAAAATTTATTGCAACCCTATCAACACCTGTTAATATAATAAGTTCATCTGCATCAATGTCTTCTGCTAATTTTTCTGATGCAAAATCCTTATCTATTACTGCAGCTACTCCCTTAAGGCTTTTATCTTCCAGCTCAACTACAGGTATTCCACCGCCGCCTACTGTAATTACCACAGTATTATTATCTATTAATGTTTTTATCGGTTCTACTTCTACTATTTTTTTAGGTTTAGGTGATGCAACGACTCTCCTATATCCGCGACCTGAATCTTCTACCATCACATAATTTTTTTCCTTTTGAAGCTCTTCCGCTTTATCTTTTCCATAAAACGGCCCAATAGGTTTTGTTGGATTTTTAAATGCAGCATCATTTTCATCAACAACAACTTGAGTTACAAGACTTACTACAGGTTTATTGATTTTCTTTTTCATAAGTTCTTCTCTTACTGCCTGCTGTATATGATAACCAATCATACCTTGACTCATTGCACCACAAATATCAAATGGCATAGAAGGAGTTACTTTACTTGAATATTCATTTTGTATTACAATTCTTCCTACCTGTGGTCCATTACCATGAGCTATTACTAACTCATACCCTTCTTCTATTAAATCAGCAAGATGAACAGACGTTTCTTTTACAACTTCTAATTGAGACTCTGCGGTTGCTTCCCTGCCTTCTGCTTGAAGTGCATTACCACCTAAAGCTACAACAATTCTTTTCATATATATTCCTCCAAAAAATTTAATATATTCTAAGTTCACATTAAAATTTTTTATTTATAAAGAGTTGAATTCATATAGGGTTCTATAATTAAAATTTAACTTATACATTTCTATGAATGAAAAATTAAGAATGAAAGATAGGAATTATAGTTAAAACTCTAATGCTAAAGCCTTTAAAATTTTTTAAAATAAATTTTTTCTTGAATTTCTTATTCTTCATTATTGCTCCTTAATTTCTAAGGATTTAAGGTGTTTTTGCAAAATATTTATTTTTCAAATCATATTTTAAGTCTTCATATAGGATACCTAAAGTTCTCTTCCAACAAAATATTAAATCTTTTAACTATTTAATATTTCATAGTCTAGCTCTCCTTCATCCTTTGCAATTATCATCGCAATTAGCGCATCAATATCTACATTTAATACAGTTCTAAACATACCAGAAAACCAGTCTATCCCAGAAAGTAGTGCAATGCTTTCTACTGGTAATCCAAGGCTTGGTAATACCATTGCTAATGCTATAAGCCCTCCTCCAGGTACCGCCACTGTACCTAAGCAAGCTAACGTTGACAATACGACTATTTTAATCATGTTTATCACAGATATTTCAATTCCGTAAAATTGTGCAATCATAATACAAGAGAGAGCTAAATACATTGCTAACCCATTACTGTTTAAAGTCATTCCAAGTGGATTTACTAATCTAGATACTTTCTCACTAACTCCTAGCTTCTTTTCACTATCCTCCATTTTGATAGGAAGTGAAATTGCTGATGATGTAGTTGCAAATGCAAATAATGTCATTCTTGTCAACTTATTTGCAATATGAATAGGATTAACTTTACAATAAAAAGAAACAAAGAGGATTACACCAATAAGATGAATACATGAACCTACAGCAAAAATCAATAAGAATTTCATTAATGGTATTATTACTTTAATTCCAGTACTTCCAGTAGTATAAGCTACTAAAGCAAATATTCCTATTGGAGCGGTCTTCATGATAATAGTAACCATTTTTAAAGTGATTTCATTAAACTCCTTTAATATTCCCAAGAACTTGGAATTTTTGTGGTTTACATGCCAAGCACTTAAGGCAATTCCAAAAATAACAGAAAAAACTATTATCTGTATCATATTGGAATCTACCATAGATACAAAAATATTGCTTGGAAAAAAATTTAAAATGATATCATATAGACTTTGGTCTACTGTCTCAACTATGTAATTGTCTTGGGCAACACTGGCTATTTCACCTGACATAAAAATATTTCCTAAAACCATGCCTAATGTAGCTGCTAAAAAAGTACTAATCATAAACCAAAAGAACATTTTTCCTCCAATTCTCCCCAATTCATGGTAGTCTAAATTCCCTACAGCTTCAATAACAGCTCCCATAACCAATAACACCACAGGCATCATGAGTATCCTTAAAAATATATCTCCTATAATCTTAATTTCAATTACTTTCTCCTTGAAAATAATTCCTATTAAAACTCCCAGAAAAGCACCAATAAGAATTTGTTTTGTCATAGAAATAGTCTTTATTTTTTTCATAGGTTTCCCTCCTATTATCAATTACCTAAACCAGTTTGCAACTCTTTAATGTATAAATTTAACCCCACAAGAATACCTGCCATCATATCACGTCCTGATGTATGTCCAAATTCAAGAATTTTATCTATACTTCTTCTCATCATTTTTTTATCAACTGTACTCAACGCCTCATACATATCAATCAAAGCATTATTATAACAATTTTCAAAAGCACTGATATAATAATGTGTACTAATATCTGTTGTATATTTTTCTTCTTTAATAATTTTTTTTAGTTCTTCTAAAAATTCTTCACTTAATATATTGCATATTCTATGAACAAATAAAATACCTACTAAAAAATCATCTCCTGCTGGAGTTAGCCCTAATCCATATCCTACCCATTTTAACAAAACTGACCTTATAAAATCTCTTTCTTTGCTTTGAAAACTTGAATATAGTCTATCTCTTTCCCTATTATCTTCATTTATTAATTGCCATAAAGATACTCCCAATCCCGTTTGCATATTCATATCGATATCATCTTTAAGTAAATCAAAACAACATCTTGACATCTTAAAGGGCTTTTGTTCTAAAAAACTGCTAAAAGATTTGCATCCTTTAAGCTCTATTATGATTTCTTCTGTCACTAATTGACTCATTTCTTTATTCCAAAGAAAACTAATTTTTCTGCCATTTATTGATTCTAATAATGAGGATATATGCTGTTCTTTAAGTAAAATTCCATACGGTAATTTCGTATTTTGTCTGTTTCCAACAAAACATAAAAATTTATTTACTTTTATATTAAATCCACTTTCAAAGCGGCTATGAACAGCATATTCCTCTTTATCTCTTAATAGCTTCATTAACTCAGCAGAAATATTTTGGGCTTGTACCTTCATCTCTATTCACCTCGCTGTATATATGAAGCTTTATATAAATGTAATTACTCTGTATATCCTAATTTTTTTGCATATGCTAAAACTGCTTTTTCAAAGCACTCAATAGGTGGATGCACTGTTCCTGCTCCAATTTGACCTAATCCCGCTTTTTTATGAGCAATTCCTGTATTGATAACTGGAGTAATTCTTTTTTCCACCACTTTCCTAGCATCAATTCCAAGGCATATTCCTTTGAAATTCCATGTTGGGATAATAAAATTAGGATTTTCATCAATAACAATCTCTCTCATCTCATTACTAATTTCAAGTGCATCGTCAAAGCCTCCAGTTCCTACAAACCTGGTAACTGCTGGTGCTGCAATCATTGCCATACCACCAACACCAAAGGTTTCCGTAATAGCACTATCACCCATATCAGGACTTGCCATATCTCCGTCATATCCTGCAAAATACAATCCCTGTGGAGTATTTACAGGTGCTGTAAACCATTCATCTCCCATTCCTGCTATCCTAATACCAAAATTTTCTCCATTCCTACACATAGCTGTAACAATAGTTCCTTGCTGAATTGTTCTTGCACCGTCCATAATGGCTTTAGCAGAAGCCATTATGATATTAAGGAAAAATTGATCTGTATCTGCAAGGAATTTGATAACCTGGTTTTTATAATCCTCTTCTATATCAAGCTTAACAATAACAGGACTTATTTCTTTCAAGAATATTAAAGAAGCTGCAATGTTTCTTTGATGAAATTCGTCTCCCATGGCAATAGCTTTTGCAACCATAGGATTAACTGCTAATCCACTTGGAAAAGTTCTAAGGGCTTTTCCTAAAATTGGTCCTAACACATCTTTCATCCATCTAAGTCTCTCAATTACTTCTTCAGAATAAGCTCCAAACCTTAATACTTTACCAATTCCTTCATTTAAAGTACAATATGCCCTGTTACCCTCTGTTGTATTTTCTACAACTAGCACTGGCATATTACCAGAAGTAATTCCACCCATAGGGCCAACTGCCTGTACATGATGACATGGGATAAATTTGACTTTACCTTCATTAAGGAGATTTCTTGCTTCCTCTTCTGTATCTGCCCACTCTTCAAAAAGTACTGCTCCAATACATGAGCCTTGCATAGGTTCTGGCATATTGCCCCATTTAATAGGTGGACCTGCGTGTAATAAAACTTTCCCCTCATTTAGCTCTTCAATTACAGTCTTTGCCGATACTACATCTAGAAGAACCGGAGATGAAGTCACTATTTTACCAATAACTGCCTTATTAGCAGCATCTATTGTTTTATAAACCATAAAAAAAACTCCTATCCTAAGAAAATTTGTAATTTCTTAAATAACTTAATGCTCCAATTAATTCTATATCCCCGCCTGCTGGTGGAGTCCAATTATATTGAACCACTTCACAGGAAAATTCTTTTAGCACTTTAGAAAAGCTTTCTAATCCCACATTAATTATTTTTGGCTTTTCTTGAAGTAATCTACGAACAGCTTCTGATATAATATATTCTGACTTACCTGCTATTTTCTTCATAGGGATAACAGACTTTTCTCCTTTATTAAATTCATGACCAATGAAAGCAAGTGATGTTTCTACAGCCTGCTTGTTGCTTTCACAAACAATAACTCCTGCATCTTCCATAATTTTCTTTTGCTTATCATAATTTTGATAATCTTTTCTTGTTCCACATATTGTTGTTACAAAGTGTAAATCTCTATTTTCCTCTTTTGCCTTCTCCTGTAATTCCTTAATAGCTGGCAACAAAGATCCTGCCATATCCTCATGAGAACCATAGCCTAATACAATATCAAATAATATAACTCCAGTAGATTCATCTTCAGCTGCCTCTTTCATACATTCCACTCTTTTAGTTGGGTCAATCATTGGATGTGGTTTTCCTTGAGTGTATTTATCATCTCCTAAATCCACTACAATATGTCCTGATGTATTTAGCATATAGCCTTCCTGCTTGCCTAAAGGTACAGATAAATCTAGTATATCGCGAATCATCATTGCCGCTTCAGCTGCCAATGTTCCTCCTGAGTAATATCCCTTAATTGTCTTATTTTCTTTGGCACAAAAACTTTTATCTACATTAACTTTAAACTTATCACCTTGAACCTTTTCATTTCTTAATAAGTGCACTGCAATTCTAGCTGCTTCATCTAGTGTATATGCATGATAAAAGTTTTCTTCATGAACTTCAGGTTTTTCACCAAGGAATAGTGTAACTACAGGTTTTTTAAAATGCCTTAAACGTTCCACTACTTGGTTGCGAACTTTCTCAGCAGGTGGTTTTGAGATAACAATAACTACTTCTGTATCCTTATCCTCTTCCATTGCATTAATGGAATCCATCATAGTAATTGCTCCTATATGTTCAGATAGATCTCTTCCTCCTGTTCCAATTGCATTGGTTACGCCTTCTCCTAAACGGTCAATAATCGTTGTTAGCTCTTGTATGCCTGTTCCTGAAGCACCTACAATTCCTATTTTCCCTGGTGTAACATTATTGGTAAATGCTATAGGTACTCCTTTGATAATTCCTGTTCCACAGTCTGGTCCCATAACTAGCAGCCCTTTTTTATGAGCTTTTTCTTTTAATCTTTTTTCATCCTCTAATGTAACATTGTCACTAAACATAAATACATTTAGATTCTCATCAAGTGCTCTGTCAGCTTCTGAAGCTGCATAAATTCCAGGAATTGATATAACTGCTAGATTTGCATCTGGAAGTTTCTCCAAGGCTTTATCCCATGAATTCACAGTATCAGATTCTCCTTTTTTATTGGATTTTGCTGATTGACTTTTAAAAAACTCATCTACTTCCTTTAATACCTCATCTATGATATCACCTTGTGTCTCTACTACAATTGCCATGTCATTAGATTCTGCTTCTAATAATTCAGGTGTTGCCATTCCACTTTCTTTGTATATATCCTTATTTGAGGGTGTTGCCATCATGATAGAGACTTTACTAACGCCCTCCATTGTTGAAATCTTATTAGTTAATAGCATAAGTACAACAGAATCGTGATAATTTCCCTTCTTTATGATTGTTTTTAACATAAAATCACCCCATTCCTGTTTTATTCTGCAAATTTATTCTTATGGTCATAGTTATCAAAGTGAATAGCGTCACTGATAAGATAATTATATATATCATCTACAATCTCAACGCCCTCTTTATCATATTTTTCCTTTCTAAGTAACGCTCTCTCTCCAGGATAATTAACTCTATCAAAGCCTTCCGCTGGTTTTATTTGTCCTAATTCATCTAATACAGTAGACATGTTCTTTTTAAAACTTTCAATATCTGTAAATCTGCTTGGATCAATTACAATATGAAGTTGTCCTAGATCTCTACCCTTGGATAGATCTTCATACATTGAACTTACATGTTTTCCAAAAGGAAGACCTAACAATACTCCAGATAATACGTCAACCATCATCATAAGCCCATATCCTTTTGGTCCTGCAATAGGAACTAGAGCATTTACCTTAGTTGAGTCAGTAGTAGGATTTCCATCTTCATCTACTGCCCAAGTATCAGGAATTGGTTCTTTTTTAGAACGTGCAACCAAAATTTTACCCCAAGCTTGAACTGTTGTAGCCATATCAAATATTACTGATCTGCCATCAGCAGTAGGAACTCCAAAAGCAATGGGGTTTGTTCCATAATAAGGCTCTGCTCCTCCGTATGGTACAGCCATTGGATCTGACTGACACATTGAAATTGCAACTAAATCCTCTTTTGCAGCCATCTCTACATAGTAACCTATGCTTCCACTATGAGATATATTTTTTACTCCTACAACTGCAACTCCTGTCTCTTTTGCCATCTTAATAGCTTCCTCCATAGAAAAAGTTGCTGCTACATATCCACATCCGTTATCTCCACTATATATTCCGCTGGCAGGACCAGTTTTCTCAAATGAAAATTTGGGATTTGTATTAATACCACCTTTAAAAATTCTCTCTGAGTAATACTCTACTCTTACTGCTCCATGTGAATGATATCCTCTTTCATCAGACCATGTTAAAATTTCAGATATTATATTTGCATGATCATCACTAAGCCCAGCCTTATGTAATTTATCCTTCATTAACTGTTTTAATTTTTTTCTTTCAACTTTCATTTTTATAATTCCTCCCTCAGTAATCAAATATTAATTTTGCTAAAATGTACCTTTATTTTCATTTGTATATTACGAAAACCCCTGTGAAAATATTATTTAAAATAAATTATATTACAGAGATTTTCGTACTATAAATTTTTTATCTCTATTATAGTTTTATATCTCTATTACAGTCTTTTGAATAAATGTATGCAAAATCCTCATCTCTACCAACTCCATAAGCTGCTTGCAAACTGTAAGCACCCATAAAAAGATAATCTCCTTTTTTTACTGGAATCCAATTATTGTCCAAGTTATACATACCTTGTCCTGAATAAATATATGCTCCATGTTCTTGTACATGGGTTTCTATATATCCATGGCATGCTCCTGGTTTAAAAGAAAGTATATGGAAATTCATATCAAATCCAATATCTGTAGCAGAAGGCAGAAAATCTTTTACCAATACATCCTTCATTCCTTCATACTCCATCCACTCAATATCATTTATATTGCCAATTACAGTGTAGGCGCTACGTCCTTCTATAGGCTCATATTTTCTTTTATATAAGAATGCCCTTACTTTTTTATCTCCAGTATTCTCAAAATATAATTTTCTATTTTCCGGACAGAAGATAAATCCTCCATCTGTAAGCTGTGCCTCTTTTTCTTCATTCCATACTTTTAAATCACCTTCAAATACATAAAGGAAGGTTTCTATTCCATCTTCACCAAAACCTAAATGGCTGTGTCCACCTTTTTCAATATTCAATAGATAATCTACAAATGAAGCTCCTAGCTTTGGAGAGGATAATATGGTAACCTCACAATTTTCAAAGTTAGGAATTACATTTTTCACAATACCATCTGGTTCAATCAGTGCAAAATTCACACGTTTTATAATAGATCTGTTAGCCAAGATATCTTCTCTATATCCTGTAACCCCATTTAAATAACTCATAATACTTCCTCCTAGTTTTTTCAATTAAGCTGTATGTTTTGCATTTTTGAAATTCTTGGCATTACATACTGCAAAGAACATAACCCCAAAAATTAACAAAAATGCTCCAATATAAAATCCTAATACTCCGGAACCTGTTTTGTCCATGATAATACCTGTAGCTGCTGGAGCAACAATTGATGATGACATTCCAAAGAAGTTAAATGTTCCTAAAGTTGTAGCAAGATTCTTTTTATCTGCTTTATCTGAAACATAAGAAATCAATACTGGGTCAACTGCCATTTTTCCTAAAAATCCATAAAGCAATAAGATTATAGCTAAACTACTTGTATTAGGTGCCATCATAGATACTGCAACTAAAACAAATGCTGCAACTTCAAGTCCAATAATTATATATGATTTTTTATCTCTCTTTTTATCTGATAAGTGTGCAAAGAATAATGCCCCTGGAACTGCAGTTACTGAAATCATAGATACTATTAATCCAATTAATCCTCCTGTAATTCCTCTTTCAGTCTCTAAGAATTTTGGAAGCCATGTAACAATTAAATAATAAGCGTAACATGTACAAAAATACAAAATGTAGCAAGAAAACATATTTAAACTAAATAATGAAGATTTCTTTTCTGATGAATCTATTTCTTTAACAGTATCTGCTTTGACCTGATTGTCTTTTTTTACAGTTACAGTGCTTGTATTTTTTATCATAAAGAAGAACCATAATACCATAAAAAATATTAATGCTGCAGAAATATACACCATTGTCTGCCATGGCATATTCAAGGTTTTTACAACATAACTAGATCCAGTCATACCTATGATGAAACCTAAAGCAGAACCACTATTTACTATTGCTGTTGCTATTCCCTTTTTGCTTGGCGGTACGTGCTGAGCTGTCAATGAGAAAGCTGCTCCATAATAAGTTCCACAACCAATTCCTGCAAGGACACTACCCATATAAATAGTTCCTATAGTTTTTGATAATGCAATACTTATTGCACCTAAAGTAAATATAATAAACCCTGGTATTAATACTTTTTTCTGACCAAACTTATCTACTAAAAATCCTGAAGGAATTTGCATTGACGTATAGCCAAAGAAATAACAACTTGCAATCAATCCCATTGCTGCATTTGTTTGCTGCCCTATTGTCCCCTGAATTTCTGAGTAAATAGGGGATAACATTGCCCTATATATCCAAATAATTGTCCACCCTAGACAAAAGGTAAATACAATCGTTTTCCAATAGTTCTCTGAAAATGACTTTGATGAATTTTCTCTCATTTTCTCTCTCCTCCATCTTTGTATGCTATTTATATGCTAATTCATATAAAGTTGCCTTTAATGCTTCAATACCTATACTTATATCTTCTACCTTTGTATCTTCATCTGGGTTATGACTAATTCCCTTTATACTAGGTACAAATATCATACCTGTTGGAATTCTAGGTGCAATTATTTGTGAATCATGTCCTGCACCACTATGCATAACTTTATAATTTAAATTTTCACTTTTACATACATTCTCAATTATATTTATAAGGTTATTATCCATAGGAACTGGATCTTCATTCATCCAATTATCAATTTCTATCTCTACACCAGCTTCTTTTGCAATACGTTTCATATCTTCTTCTATTTCTTTTGTAAAACTATGTAAAAACTCTTTATCTGTGTGTCTACAATCCATTGTAAACAGTGCTTCACCTGGAACAACGTTTACTGTATTTGGTTTCACTAAAATCTTACCAAAGGTCAAAACTAATGGATCTCCCACTGCTTTTGCTTTTTCAATAGATTCTGTTACAATTTTTGCAAAAACCTGCATAACATCTCTTCTATATTTCATCAATGTTGTGCCAGCATGGTTAGCCTCTCCTTTTAAATTTATATTATATCTTTTCTGTCCCACTATGCTAGAAATAACACCTACAGATTTCCCTTCCATTTCCAATGTGTTTCCCTGTTCTATATGAAGTTCTACAAATGCTTTTACATCTGAAATAGAACATGTGTTATCTTTTTTAAAGTCAAATCCACATTCATGCATAGCATCCACAAACTTAACTCCATTCATATCCTCGATATTTTCTACATCTTTTTTATCAGCTATTCCAAAAACATTCTTACTTCCCCAAAAAACATACGGGAATCTGCTTCCTTCTTCCTCTGCCAAGGATATTACTTCTAGATTTTTCTTAGGTCTACCATGTGTTTCCAACAACTGTTTTATGGCCAAATACCCACCTACAATTCCCAATTGTCCATCTAGTTTACCACCGTTTACAACGGTATCAACATGTGACCCTGTTGCAATTGTTTCATTTTCATTACCTGTTCCGATAATCTTTCCATACAAGTTACCAATTTCATCAAATCTTACTTCCATACCTAAATCTTCAAATTTTTTCTGTAACCCCTTTTGTACTTCTAGCCAACTTTTTGAATATAACAGTCTGCTAGTTCCACCTGATTCATCTAATCCAAAAGAAGAAATCCAACTTACAATGTCCTCAATTTCTTTCAATAATTTACTCATTAGCGTCTCCCCCTTACCTAATCTTGATATTATCTTACTTTTTAGAAAATAAGAAAACAATATCTAAAGTAGACAAGTTATTTTCTGTTTTTTGTTTATTGTGAACATTCAGAAATACATAATTTAGGAAATTATATGAATATTAAGTAAAACTTTTATTTATAAATAGATAATTTTACTATATATTGTTCTAAAAAATAAATGCTAGTAACTAGGTATTTTCAACTTCATCCTCAGTTGAAAATACCTAGTTACTAGCTTCAAAATCTAAGTAAACTACCACCGAGACAAGCAACGGTGGCTTCGTGAGAGGTTTGATATTTAAGTTTCCACCCTTAACAGGCAACCCTTACTCTCAACGGGGAGGACACTCTCCCTTTATCCCTCATAGTTTGTACTATTTCGGGAATACATTTTTCTTCTTTTCTTAATATATTTAACGAACCATTCACATCACTATTGATTAATCCAAAACTCGATTTAAACAATACTCTAACCACTCTACGAGTTTTATCATAATATTTTTTATCTATTGGTTCTAAATCGAAAGCACTACAACCGCTTGTATAACTTTCTTCTTTGAATTTAACTTCAATACCTTTTAACTCTGCCTTATATTCTATGATATTTAATTGCTCTACAGTAAGACTTGGTTTAAATTTAAAATTTAATTCAATAGTTTTATTAAATATCAATTGTCATATTGCATTGATAACATGTGTAAAGGGATTAAATATTTTTCCTAAAAAACACTTTAAAAACTATGACTTTAACAATACTTTTTCAATTTCATCTTCTTTTAACATTCTATACTGTCCTTTTTTTAGTGTTTCATCTAGCATTAATCCTCCAATAGAGATTCGCTTTAGATATATTACATAACATCCAACTGCTTTTAACATACGTTTCACTTGGTGCTTACGACCTTCTGAAATTGTGAGATATCCAGATACAACTGGCTGGTCATAGCGATTTGAGTCTATATTATAAAAACTTCTAATATCTGTGTTCTTTTCAAATTCTTTATAAGTTCCACATTTTACTTTATCAACTTTAGCAGGTTTAGTTAATTCTTCACCTTCTCCTATGGATATGCCTTCTTGTAATTTTTTTATTTTTTCTTCATCTAAAGAACCTAGAGCAATAAAAAAATACTTCTTTTCAACATGTTTTTCTGGATACATCAATTTATGATTAAATTCGCCATCATTGGTAAACAACAATAATCCTTCCGTATCCTTATCTAATCTTCCAACATGAAATATTCCATCAGTATTAACTTCATTAAAAAAATCAAAAACTGTTTTATTTACTGCATCTTTTCTTGCAGTAATACATCCTTGCGGTTTATAGAACATATAATAAACTTTTCCTTTATATACAACTCTTTGGTCTAAAAACTCAACAATATCATTATTTTCATCAACTTCAATTATAGGCTCTGTTACAATTTGTCCATTGACTTTCACAGCCCCTTCTTTGATATAATTTCGAACATTTTTTCGTGTTCCAACTGCTGATTCTGCTAAAAATTTATCTAATCTCATGTTTCCTCTCTTCTAATCATTCGTAAAATAATTTTCAACTTAAATAAGTAAATTTAACTATACTAATATATAATAATTTTAATTTCTAGTAAAGATTTTATTTTTAAAACAACAAAAAGAACTAAGTGAGTTCTCTCCTAGTTCTTTTTATACTTATAATTCCACTATTAATCTTCAAGGCTTATCCATATTTCCATAGCCTCATCTAACTTTTTATTTAATTCTTCTTTTTTGCAATACAGCTTATTAAGTTCTTCATAATCTAACAGGCTGTTAGACATGGATAAATCAAGTCCTCTTATTTCAATTTGAAGGTTCTCAATAATTTTTTCAGCTTTGGCTTTTTCAGCTTCTTTCTTTTTATTTTCATCAATATTTCTTGTTTTTTTAACTTTTTCAACTTTTACTGTTGCTTCTTTAAAAGCCCTCAATTTTAGTTCATCTTTTATACTTCTATAATAATCATAATTGCCATCATAACTTTTTAAATAATTATTCTCAATGGCAATTACTCTTTTTCCAATTTTATTTATAAAATATCTGTCATGAGAAATGAAAAATATGGTCCCTTTAAAATCTTCCAATGCTTCCTCAAAAGTTTCTATGGAATTAATATCTAGATGATTAGTAGGCTCATCTAATATTAACAAATTTACATCTTCATATAAAAGTTTTCCTAACTTTAATCTAATCTTCTCTCCACCTGATAAATGCTTTACTTTTTTAAATACACTTTTACCATAGAACATGAATTTCGACAGATATTCCCGCGCCTTTCCTTCAAGTATGGATATATCTTCTCTAAAACATTCTAGTACAGTTAATTCCTCATTTTCAAAAGTTATTTTCTGTGGCAGGTATGCAGCCATAACGTTTGCTCCTAGTTCTACTACTCCTGAATCCTGCTGTTCTTCTCCTAAAAGCATTTTTAAAAATGTAGTTTTTCCACTACCATTTGGTCCTATTAATGCCACTCTCTCACCAAAATTCACTAATAAATCTGCATCCTTAAAAATAACCTTATCCTTAAATCTTTTAGAAAGCCCTATAGCTTTTATGGTTTCATTACCTGATCGCTGTGAAGCCTTTAAATTTAGTTTCATATTCTTTCTTTCAAAAATTGGCTTTTCTACTCTCTCCATTTTATCAAGTTTTATCTGTATACTTGCAGCTCTTCTAAAAAATTTATTATTATCAGCTCTTGCAGCCCAATCTCTTAAATCCTTTACAGTCTTTTCCATAGCATTTATTTTCTTTTGCTGTTCTTTAAAATTTTCAAACTGAATTCTCATATTTTCTTCTTTTTCATTGGCATAAGAAGAATAATTCCCCTTATAAGTTATAGACTTCATATCTTCTATTTCTACTATCTTTGTTACTATATTATCTAAAAAATATCTATCATGAGATACAATAATCACAATTCCTTTATAAGCTTTAAGATAGTTTTCAAGCCATTCAATAGAATCCATATCCAGATGATTGGTAGGTTCATCTAACAGTAATATATCTGGATTATCCATCAAAAGTTTACCAAGAACTACTGTAGTCTTTTCTCCGCCGCTTAATAAATTGAAATCTTTATTTAAAAAGCTGTCACCAAATTTTAATCCAGTACAAATTCTGCCTAATTTTTCTTCTATCTCATATCCTCCTTTAACTTCATATAGTTGAACTAAATCACTATATTGCTTTAGAACTCTTTCTAATTCATTTCCTTCTAAAGCTTTCATTTTATCTTCTAATTTATGCATTTCCCTTTCTATATTGTGAGCTTCTTCAAAAGCTAGATTCAAAACATCAATAACTTTTAAATCATTATGATATTTGGGTATTTGCTCAAGATAAGCCTTTGTAGCTTCTCTTGAAATAGAAATAAATCCTTCGTCATATCCAGGGCTTGTAGCTCCAGGATAACCAACGCAATAATTCATTGTTTCTATCCCTGCTATTAATTTAAGAATAGTACTCTTACCGCTTCCATTTGCCCCTACTATCCCCACCTTTTCTCCTGCATAAACTTGAAAAGTTATATCTTCAAGGATAAGGGTAGCATCCATATATTTTTTTACACCATTTAATGATAATTCAAACATAAAAATTCCTTCTTTCATCCATATTCTAAATTTGCATCTTATGGACAGGCAGAAAAAATTTTTCCCCACTTATACTATTATAAAATTTTCAAAGTCTTTAAAATAAAAAGACCATAAGAAGATAGATTCTTCTTACAGTCTAAAATACTTTATTATTATAATTTATTTAAACCTAGATATAAACAAAATTTACCATTGTAAACTGAAGCATCTATTATGCCTATATCCCTAATTGTAGAATTTTTCAAAAATCCTACCTTAACATTTCAAAATAACACTTGAAACACTATATAAACTATAATATTGAATTTTAGTAAAGTAAGTTACCTTCTAAATGCCTTATTCCATAAAGAGCGCAACAATAAAACCTAAACATAATTAGGCAAATTTAAGACTCATTATAAAATACATATTAATTTTAAATTAATATTAGCAATTAGCTGGTGTCATAACTTACTTCCCTCCTTCAACGTTTTCTTTATTATATCATCATTTGTATTTTATGTAAATAAATTAAATCAATGTATTTATTATGTAAAACCTTTTGAATGATTACTATCTTTAGCCTATTGTAATAACCAATATATAGACAGGATTGAATAATATTTAATTATCTTACTTGTCTCCACAATATTATTTTAAGTTCATTAATTTTTTGCGCCAAACTATACTGCACCTCAGTGGAACCCTAAAGGGCTTCACTACTGTTCCCCAGAGGTGGGGGAACTGACGAACAGTGTTCGCCATATAATAATTAGCAATTACATTGCTAGTTAAAAATCCATTAAATTTTAAGTTAGTTTATCTATATATTCGAAATTTTACTATTCATACTTCTTCACTCAGAACTATATTGATTAACTATTTCAATCAGCTGTTTAGCTTTATCATAAGAAACATTTTCAGTAAGCCTTGCACAAGCTAAAATAGGTGCCCATAAAAATATTTCTTCTTTGCTCGAATGGCTCTTTTCACAATAAATACGTAGATATAATTCAGCCAAATCCACAGAAAATTGCAAATATAAAAGATAAGAACGATACACATCAGCAGCTATGCTACCACAAGATGAATCAACCCAATCAATTATTACAATTTTATCTTTTGCCTTTATGAAATTGAATAAATGACAATCACCATGACAAAGATTATTCCCACGGGAAATTTCATTCATTTTATTTATTAGTCTTTGTTTAGTTATATTACTTGGACCTATAGCAGCATTTATTTTTTCTTTTAGTCTTTCTGACATTGGTTGAAAATTTCCAGCAGTCACTGCATGAATTTTCATCTGTGTTTCAATTGCTAGTCCCATATAATATTCTGCTTGTTTCATATCCTTATAAATTAAACTCCCAAGAGATTCTCCTTCAATATATTCCATAACAATCCCTTGTCTTCCATTAATTAAAGTAACATTATAAACCTTTGGAACAGGTAAACCACAATTGTATGCATACTCTTGTTTTGCTGCCTCATAATAGGCTTCATCTTTAGCTGCCTCTTTATGGAATAATTTAACTGCCTTATCTCCCCATCGGTATAATTTTGCTGTATTTCCTTCTGCAATTAGTTTATGCAATTCCATATAAAAACCTCCATAAAGCCCCCTATATTGTAAAGTTTTTTAAATTTAATTTTTATAGCCTGCTTCACATTGCTGCTTTCTCTTATAGATATTATATAATATAACTGTTTTACGTGATGTTCCATTAGTTTTCCCTCACCGTTTAAATCCATCCTCAATTATGGGAAATAGCAATTGTATTTCAAAACCTTTTCTATACTCAGACTCAACTTCAATTTCAATCTGCAATTCATCACATAATTTCTTTACTAAATACAATCCTATTCCACTAGATTTACTTTCACTAGAATTTTCTCCTGTAAACCCTTTATCGAAAATAAATGGAAGATCAGATTTTAATACTCCAATTCCATTATCGGAAGCCTTAAAATAATACCTATTTTTCGTACTGTGAAAGCCAGTTTCTATCCATATAAAGCTTTCAATCTTTTCATTAGAGTATTTTATTGCATTAACTAATATTTGTGTAAAAATAAATTGTAATGTCTTTTTATCTGATATTATTGGTATATCATCAATCTTAGAAATAACCTTAACTTCTTTTTCCTCAAGTAATGTTTGAAGTTCCATCAGCACATCTTCAAAGCACAAATTTAGTGAAACTCTCTCCAAGAAATAATCGACATGGGATGACTGTAATCTTGCATAAAAGAGTATCTGCTCAACATTATCACTAATACTAATTCTTGCATGCTCAAGTTTTTGATACACCAACTTTGACATTTCTTCTCTGCGATTTTCCAAAACCAATGTTTGTAAAAAAATAGGTCTCTTTATCTCATGAACCCAACTTTCAATAAACTCCTCATAATCTATGAACTTTAACTTTCCATCCTCTAGTTGATCATTTTGTGTCCTCAACTTATTAGCTAGATAATTCACTTCTTCCCTATAAGATTCACCAATAGATTCTATAAGTAAATCTTCATTGCTCACTGAAGGCTCTTGAAGGAAATCATAAAAGACTTTCTGTTGTTTTTTATGTTTTCTAAAGACAATTAATATGCCCAAAATAATACTAATTGCAGAAAAAATAACCATAATACCAACTAAAAGAGCAAATGTTTCTGGATATGCTAACCAAGCCATAAAAATAAAGAAAATATCACTTATGCAAAGAAGTAATGTCCAAGAAGCTGATCCCTTTAAAATATTAAGCCAATCTCTTGGAGTCATTCACTATTACCTCCTTCTAGCTGATACCCAATTCCTCTAATTGTCTTGATTCTATTAGCTAATCCAACTGTTTCAAGCGTCTTACGTAACCTAGTCATATTTACTTGTAATATATTTTCATCAACATAGTCACTACTTCCCCATAATAAGGTAAAAAGCTCTTCTTTTTTTACTGCCAAAGGAAAAGCTTTCATCAAGGCTTTCATAATAGTTCCTTCATTCTCCGATAATGAAATAGTATTTTCTTCAGCATATAATACATTTGTATTCTCATCTAACTGAAAATCACCACCATCTAACAAAACCCGCATATTTTCATATAGATGAATCAACTTTTCAATTCTAGCAATTAATCGTTTAGGGTGACAAGGTTTTGTTAAGTAATCATCTGCACCTAATTCTAATGCATGAAGTTCATCACGAAGTTGATTACGGGAGGTCAACACCAAAACTGGACCTATCCCTTTACCCTTCAGTGCCCGACAAATATCAAATCCAGAAAGCTTGGGTAAATTCAAATCTAATATAATTAATGAAGGAGATGCTAAAATAATGTCTTCCAAAGCAGTATCAAAAAAAGAGATACACTCTACAGAGTATCCCTCTTTTTCTAATATATTCTGCAACTCATCCCTAAGAAAAATATCATCCTCAACAATAACTATCTTTTCCAAGCTTCAACCTCCTATCAAATCTCTTTTAATTTCTTTATCTCTTCATCACTATTTTTCTGAATCATCCATATATAGCATAGCTCAAAAACAACAAAGATAACAATTGCAATCACTGCCAGTAAAATAATGCTTATAAAGTTTGATTCTTTTGGCATAATTATAAAAGTATTTATCATTGACCAAATTCCAAAAATTGAACTAATCAACGCCACAGCAATTACCAAACCAAAATACCACCATATTTGTATCCTAGCTGATGAACACAGTGATTTAATACTTGCCCCTAACATAGATAAGGTAGAATATCTATGTCTTATGCTTCTTTGCTGCATAAGGAATTTCAATCCTAATACGGTGTTAGCAATAATAAGGAACATTACGCCTAAATAAATTGTAGTATAACTGCCTGCAACTATATAAAATATCTGCCTTCCCATACTTGCAAGATAGCTTTCATATTTTAATCCAGATGTATTTAATAACTCGTCTACTTGATACATGGCTTGCATCAATCCTTTTTCCCGAACAAAATCAGGATTTAGAACCATATTAAAAAATGTTGATTCTTCAGAATTTCTAGTCAAGTTATCATATATATCATCGGGAACAACCAATCCATAGGAAATAGTTATAGCTCGGTCTGCAACAAGGTTGCTTGTATATAGTGTTGAGGTCAATTTATATGGTTTTTCATTTATATAAATTGTTGGATTACTTTCTAATACTTTACTTAACACACCATGAGAATATGGAAACTCACTACTAGAATATACTGCTGCTTCATTGTTTCCTAATACAATAGGAGGTTTATTCATAGACTGAAGTGTTTTATTATAACTAGAAACAGCAATTAAATATGGTCTATCTTGATAAGATAAATTCCTTAATAGATTTTCTTTTTCTTGTGAATTTTTTTCTCTGGAAATCGATTCTTCTAACCCTGCCCAAGAAAAATTGTCTGTCCTTAAATGTCCAAGTTTCATAGGATAATAATCCTTTACGTAAGGTTTTAATTTATCAGAAGTCAATAGAGAAACAATCTCCTTTTCTGATCCTTCAAAAGTAAAATCTGTTGTTTTGCCTGATGCTCCACCCTGAATTAAAATTGTAGAAATACCAAAAGCAAAACAAACCATAGCAAAAAGAATTAAAAGTGATGATATAGCAAGTGAACTGGATTGATGAAAAACATTCTCTTGAAGTTGTCTTCCTGTAAATGTAAATAATCCAGTAGATGAGCTACTTTTACGCCTTATCCATCTTCCAATGAAACTTCCCAACCCACGAAACAGCATAAAAGTTCCGCTGATACCAATAAATAATATTAATGTAAAAATCAAATTATCAAGACTTTGTAAATGTAAAATTGAAAGTATATAAGCTACACATAAAAACACTAATCCAAGTATAAAATTAATCCATCCCCATAAAGGTGAAAGAATTCTTTGTGATTTTTCTTTCTGCTCATTAAGCAAATCCACTGGTTCTTTTTTACTCATAATAAAGCTAAGAATGAACATAGCTAATAATTGAACCATAATAAAACCAAGTACAGTTAATGCTAAACCTGTCCATGAAATATGAAACTTATGACCAATGATGCCCATACCAATAAGTCTAGAAGTTGTAAGACTAATTATCTCTGTTAAAAACAAGGAAATTGGAATTCCAATAAGCAAAGCTATTAAACCATTCCACAATGTTTCTGCCATAATCATTGCAAACAATTTGCTGCTTTTCATTCCCATCATTAAATATATTCCAAATTCATGGCTACGACGTTGTAATTGGTACCTATTAGCAAAATAAACTAAGAAAAATACAAAAAATAATGAAACAATATAAAGCATAGGAATCATTAATAAAAGCTTAGCTACAGCATCACTTTCAATGGTCTTTAAATATATCATAACATCCTGTTCTCCAAGGGAGAGGATGACATAAAAAGCAATAATAGAAATAATTAGTGAGGCAAAGTAAACTCCATTTTCTTTTCGGGTTTTACTACTATTTCGTTTGATAAAATCAAAGAACATTAGCACTGCCTCCTCCCAATTGTGCCATAACAGTTAAGATACGTTCATAAAAGGAATTCTGGCTTTCTCCAGGTACTTTCTTTCTAAGTTCATGAAAAATTACACCATCTTGAATAAATAATATTCTAGAACAAAAACTTGCTGCATTGGCATCGTGAGTAACCATTAAAATTGTAGTCTTATCTGTCTGATTTATGTAAGATAGCTTTTCCATCAAAATTTTTGCATTTTTTGTATCTAAGGCACCAGTTGGTTCATCTGCTAATACAATACTTGGATTTGAAATCAGTGATCTTGCTGCTGCAACTCTCTGCTTTTGACCTCCTGACATTTGAGATGGAAATTTATTTAATACATTCTCAATATCAAACTGTTTTGCTAGTTTTTTAAGTTTTTCCTCTCCATTTTTAGGATTCTCTCCATGTATGGACAACGGCAAAATAATATTTTCTCTACCAGTTAAATTATCTAATAACTCAAATTCTTGAAATAAATATCCGATTTTGCTTCCTCTATATTTTGCTAATTGTGATCCCTTAAATGAGGAAATATTCTCTTTTTCCAATAAAATCTGTCCAGATGTGGGCTTAATCATCGTTGCAATACAATTAAGTAATGTGGTCTTGCCTGACCCGCTTGCTCCCATTATTCCAAGAAATTCCCCTGGAAACACATCGAAAGTAATTCCTTTTAATGCAATAGTTTCATTTTGACCTTTACCATATATTTTATATACTTCTTCAACTCGAAGCAATTTATCTGAAGTCTTCATAATATCTCCTCCCTGCATCTTTTCTTACAAATACTATATAATAAAAATTCACCAATTAACACTTACAGTTGTTGTAAGGTTTTTAAAGAGAGGATAATCTCCTATACTACGTTAACTATCAAATCCCGTTATCTTATAAAAAATAATATGTAAATATTAAGATTGTAATTAAACTCATATTAAACAAGGTAAGGGTCTACATGTACATATGCTCTGCAAATTCAATCTGCTTTTCAATACCATACATCACAGGATATCTTTTCATTGAATCATACTATAATACTATATATAGTCACATATAATAAGGATTTAAAGCCTTATATATATTTTATCATTTTAATGTTTATATTAATTATAAATTTTGCACTGTAAATTACTATTCCTGCTGTGCTTCAATTACACTTGCTGCTAATAATAAAGCACCATATTTTAGTGCAGTATCATCTGTGGCAAAATGATCATTATGCCAAGGGGCACTTCCCTCTTCTTTTCCTACGCCTAGCCAATAGAAAAAAGTAGGAACATATTTAGAGTAAACAGCAAAGTCCTCTGAGCCTAGACAAGGGTCCGTTGAAACTATACTTTCCTCTCCCATAGCTTTTTTAGCTGCTTTATATGCAATTTGATACATTTTTTCTGAATTGTGAAGAAGAGGCACATGTCCATTATAAATTAAACTTGCTTTACATCCGTAGGAAAGAGCAGTATTTTCTATAATAGCTGCAAGTCTTTTCTTTGCAATATCTCTTCCCTTATTTGATAAAGCACGAATAGATCCTGTCATAACAATTTCATCTACAATAAGATTCTCCGGTGTACCTCCATGGATAGAGCAAATTGACACCACTACAGCATCTAATGGATCTACATTTCGACTTACAATAGTTTGAACTGAACTTACAATGCTTGCTCCACATACAATTGGATCAATCGTTAGGTGAGGCATCCCTCCATGTCCTCCTAATCCACGAAGAACAATTGTAAAATTATCTTTTACCGCCATTAAGCTGCCTTTTTTCACAGCAACTTTTCCTGTTGCAATTTCAGGGCGATTATGAAGACCAAATATATAATCTATCTTTATTTTTTCAAACAATCCATGGTTAACCAGTTCTTCAGCACCAGATGTGGTTTCTTCTGCTGGTTGAAAAATAAATACAACATCTCCACTTAATTTATCTCTCATCTTTGATAAAATTTTTGCAGCACCTAATAGAGCTGTGGTATGAAAATCATGACCGCAAGCATGCATTATCCCCTCTGTTAAAGACTTATATTCCACATCAGCCATCTCATGACATTTAATTGCATCAATATCTGCACGCAGTCCAACCACTGGTCCTTGTTTTCCAGTTCTTAAAATTCCAACTACACCTGTGTCCATTCCCATATCTTTAAGCTCAATTCCCAATGATATGAGCTTTTCTTTTAAGAATTCAGTTGTTTTATATTCCTTCATAGAAAGCTCAGGATGTTGATGCAGATATCTTTTAATATCTTTTAATTCATTTTCTTCTGATTCACTTAAGTTTAACATTGTTTCATCCTCCACTGTATTTTTTTATCTTTTCTAAACAATAAAAATACCCAGCTTACTATTTCTTCTCTCAAAGTTAATTTGCTGGATATATAATATGCAGAATATAGAACATGTCCCATTATTATTCAATTAACAAAATATCCTTCTCATCTACTCCAAGGTATTGAGGTAAAAACTCAGTATTATTATGTTCACCAATTTTCTTTTCTTTTTTCCAGTATATTTTACTTTGATTGGAAATATGAGTTAATTCTCCGTTAGAAAAAATAATATTGTATTCAAATGGTGCTTCAACCACATTTAGTAAATTTACTTTTATTATATTACTTCTGCCAGTATTTTGCACTTCCTTCATTGTAATAGGATAAAAATCATGAGCTCTAACTCCAACTGCTGACAAAGTATTTGGAACTTTCTTTTTCGTCTTTAAAGTAATCCCCCATTCTAAAGCTCTCACTTCATAATCTCCTATTTTTACAGCCTTTGAAATATTTTTACATCCTGTAAGTTTTGCTACTTGATATCTTATAGGATTTTCAAAAAGTCCTTTTGTTTCACCTTTGGCTATTATTTGTCCATTATCTATAATCATAAGTTCATCACTTAATTTATATGCCTCATCTCTATCATGAGTCACCATAATTGCAATTCCACCAAAACTTTTTAAAAGCTTTGATAACTCAATTTGAAGTTCTTCTCTTAAATAAGCATCCATTGCAGAAAATGGTTCATCTAAAAGAATTACTGATGGTTCATATGCAATAATTCTAGCTAATGCTACCCTCTGCTGCTGACCTCCTGACAAGTTCATTGGATATCTATTTTCTAATCCCTCTAAATGAAATTGCTGAATTAATCGATTTATTTTATGATTTTTATTATCACTAGATGATTTTGAATTATAAATTCCCACTCCAATATTTTCTCTTACAGTCATATTAGGGAATAAAGCATAATTTTGAAACAAATACCCAACTTTCCTTTTCTGAGGAGGAAGATTTACTTTTGACTTTGAATCGTACAGACAATTTCCATCTAACACAATTGTTCCTTCATCTGGGGTAATAATTCCTGCAATAGATTTTAATGTGACACTTTTACCACATCCAGATGATCCAAGAATTCCAAGGCAACCTGGAATTGCTTCAAATTCTATATCTAACATGAACTCTTTTAATTTCTTTTTTATCTTTACCTGTAATGCCATGTCCACTCCTCCCCACCAACTAAAAACAATATGGTTTTATTTAATATAAACTCAGTGTGAAAGTATTCATCTTTCTCACCGAGTTTCTCCGTTTTAAATAATAAATTAATATTTTTTATTTTCTCCGTTTATTGTATCGATTTACTGCAAAGTAATTCATTAACACCACAATAATAAAAGATATACCAACAAGAATCCAAACATATTTGTAAGCATCCTCCATATTTCCTGCTGCTACGTTAGAGTACACTGCTAAAGATAAAGTTCTGGTTTTACCTACAATATTTCCTGCAATCATTGCAGTTGCACCAAATTCTCCTAATCCTCTGGCAAAAGCAAGTATTCCTCCTGATAATATACCAGGCAGAGAATTAGGCAATAGTACTTTCCAAAATATCCACCACTCAGATCTACCTAGTGTTCTTGCCGCATCCATTAAGTTGCTGTCTACTTGTTCAAATGCACCTTTGGCAGAACGATACATTAATGGAAAAGATATAACCACTGCTGCTATTACAGTTGCCATCCAAGAAAATGCAATTTTCACATCAAAATAATCTATAAATATTTTACCAACTGGTCCATTTACACCAAAAATAATAAGAAGAAAAAACCCTGCCACTGTTGGAGGCAGTACCATAGGCATAGTTAATATTCCATCCCATATCATCTTGCTTTTTTCATTATTCAATCCAATCACTGCTTTTGCTGCTAATATACCTAAAAAAAATGTTATTATAATTGATATAATAGCGGTTTTCATAGAAATCAAAATTGGTGATATATCCATAGTGTACTCCCCACCTTTTTCAATTCACAATCTACAATTAGGGTGGAAATTATTTTTAATCAAAATAATTTCCTTAAATAAATTTATACCTATCAATGCATTTGCTAATGTTTTATTGTAGGTGCGAACAGTGTTCGCCAGTTCTTTTTAATACGTCTTATAGTTTAATATTTATTCGATAATATATGGTGAATGCTGTTCGCCGCTACAGACTCACTCCTAAATTGTGTTTTATATAGTGTATTATTTATTTGGTGTAAAACCATATTCTTTAAATATTGCACTTACTTCATCAGAAGTTAGGAAATCAACTAAAAGCTGTGCTGCTTCTTTCTTTTTAGAATTTGTTACTACAGCTGCAGGATATATTACTTTTGTTTTTAAGCTTTCTTCTGGAGCTTCTGCAACTACCTTAACCTTATCTGTGCTAATAGCATCAGAACCATATACTATACCTGCATCTGCACTTTTTTCTGCAACCCAGTTTAAAACTTCAGTTACATTTGTTCCAAGGCTTGCCTTTTTGCTTACTTCCTCCCAATCTCCTAAATTAGTTAATACTTCCTTTGCATATTGTCCTGCTGGTACACTTTCAGGATCTCCAATTGCAATTGTATCAGCATTAGTAATATCTTTAAAATCTTTTACTTTTGACTCTCCCTCTGCTGGAACAATTAGTACTACTTTATTTTCTAATACATCTACAATTGTATCTTCATCTACCAGCTTTTTATCTTTTAGTGAATTCATTTGTTTTGTGGCAGCAGACATAAATACATCTGCATCTAATCCTTCTTCAATTTGCTTTTGTAACTTTCCTGAACTGTCATAAGTACCTTCTACTTTAATCCATGGATATTTTTCTTGAAATGCTGGAATAATTTTGTCCTTATATGTATTTTCCAAACTTGCTGCTGCAGCAACCATAATAGTTACATCCTCATGAGCATTTTTTTCTATTTTACTTTCTACTGTGTTTTTTTTAGCAGTTGAACATCCCACCATTACTGCCATTGCAGCTAACAGTACTACTATGCCCTTAGCTAAAGATTTTTTCTTCATTTTTAAAACCCCTCATCAATATTTTATTTTCTTCCACATTCTAAACTAGACCCTTTTAAAATTTTAATTCCATGTTCCAACTCATCTATGATAAATCTCAGACTTTCTACTACAGCTTTTTTGCTTCCTGGAAGATTTACTATAATCGTTTCATTTCGAATAACAGATGCTCCTCTGCCTAACATAGCTCTCTTTGTAATATTCATTGAACCATATCTAATTGCCTCTGCAATACCTGGAGCATTTCTAGTAGCAACTGCCATTGTGGCCTCTGGTGTACAATCTCTTTTGGAAAATCCTGTACCTCCTGTAGTTAATATTAAATTAACTTGTCTTTGATCTGATAATCGAATTAAATTTCTTTCTATCTGTTTTTGTTCATCTGGAAGAATAATAGTTTCCACAATTTCATAACCAGCTTCTTTTAGCATAGCAACAATTGCTGGTCCACTTTCGTCTATTCTCTCTCCCTTAAAGCCTTTATCACTTAATGTAATAACAGCTGCTGTAAGCTTTGAATCTATAGGAGGTAATTCCATGGTCATTTCATCACCTGCTTTTATTTTTCCTCCCTGTACTACTTTTGCAAACACGCCTTCTCTTGGCATGATACAATCTCCCATAGTTTTGTAAATTTCACAATGACTATGGCACTCTTTTCCAACTTGAGTCATTTCAAGAATCACTTCACCGCAATAAAATCTAGTTCCAACAGGTAGTTTTTTAAAATCAAAGCCTTCAACAATAAGATTTTCACCAAAATCACCTAAAGAAACATCTGCTCCTTTTTCACGGAAAACTTCAATTTTATCAAAGGAAAGAAGACTTACTTGACGATGCCAATTACCAGCATGAGCATCATTTTCAATTCCCCAATTTTCTATAAAATTTGCTTCTTTAATTATATGTTTTTTCGTACCTCGTTTTTCACTTATACATATTCCTTTTATTATTCCCATACCATTTATCTAACCTTTCATTTAAAATTCCAGCTAAATTTTATCCTCCTATTTTAACCATAGCCCTTTCTTCAGTCATCTCTTCAATATGTTCAAAACAATGAGCTTTTGGCTTTTTTTCAATAACATACTTTATGGCATTTAATAATTCCATCTCAGTTCCATTTCTTAAAATCTTTTTAAGATTAACTCCACTGTCATAGCATAAACAAGGCTTCATAAATCCTTTTGCTGTAATTCGAATTCGATTACATTCTTCACAGAACTTGCCATGAATTGCACTAATAAAGCCAATGCTGCCTTGAAATCCTGGAATATTATAATAAACAGCAGGTCCATTACCATGTTTTTTTATATCTTTTTTAATGTCAGGGTATTCTTCTTTTATTTTAAATAATAATTCTTCATTATTTACTGCTTTGAATTTTCTTCCATAACCTATAGGCATCATTTCAATAAACCTTACATCTATAGGCATTTTATTTGAAAGTTTAATAAGTTCTCTCCATTCTTCACTGTTTTTTTCCTCAATTAAAACACTATTTATCTTAATGTGAATTCCTTTTGAAACTGCCTCTTCTATTCCATCCATAACTTTATCTAAAGCATCCAGTCCAGTAATATTATAAAATACATCTGGTTTTAAACTATCAAGGCTTATATTAATGCCATCAATTCCTGCTGCTATTAACTTATCAACATATTGAGATAATAAAATCCCATTAGTGGTTATGGTAACTTTCTCTATGCCAGGTATTTTTTTTATCATACTCACTAAATTCGTACAATCTTTTCTTACAAGTGGTTCTCCTCCAGTTATCTTTATTGAGTGAATTCCAAGAGAAGCAGCACCTTCACAAATTCTCCTAATTTCCTCAAAGGTTAATATTTCTTCCATAGGTGTCCACTCAATACCATCTGGCATACAATATTTACATCTGAGATTACACCTGTCTGTAATAGAAATTCTCATATAATCAATTATTCTTCCATAAGAGTCAATCATATTAATACTTGTACCTTTCTTTCTTACTATATGTCTTTTGGATTTCGAAATAATCCACTTTTGCCTCCAGATTTTTCACTTAAATGTATATTTCCAATTTCCATAGTTTTGTCTATAGCTTTACACATATCATAAATTGTAAGAAGTGCAACAGACACTCCTGTAAGAGCTTCCATTTCTACTCCAGTTTTTCCATAACACCTTCCAATACAGCAGGCTTCAATTTCACAATTTTCTTCCTTTATCTCAAAGTTAATTTCCAATTTTGTTAAATTTAATATATGACATAAGGGGATTAATTCAGATGTTCGTTTTGCTCCCATAATTCCTGCAATTCTTGCCACACTTAATACATCACCTTTTTTTACAGTTTTATTTATGATTTTCTCAAGACATTCTCTACTCATATAGATGCTACCCTTTGCAATTGCTTCTCGTAAAGTGTCTGATTTTTCAGTAACATCTACCATCACTGCATTACCATTAGAATCAAAATGTGTAAACTCCATATTTACACCCCTTTTCCAAATCCACAGTTTGGGAATGTACAGCTTGGACAAGATAGACATAATCCTCCTTGTCCTAATGCAGCAAGTTCCTCTGCACTGACCTTATCATCTGCCATAATTCTTGGAAGAATTAAATCAAAAATTGTTTTCTTAGAATACATAACACATCCTGGAAGTCCAAGTATTGGCACATTATTTTTATAATAGGATAATAAAAACATAGCGCCAGGAAGTACGGGAGCACCATAGGATACTATATCTGCACCAGTATTTTTAATTGCTAATGGAGTCTTATCATCTGGATCCACACTCATTCCTCCAGTGCAAAGGATAAGCTCTATACCTTCATCAATCATTTGTAAACAGTTCATGGTTATTTTCTCATGGTTGTCATCTAAAATAACATGTTTTACAACTTCTGCATTATACTCCTCCAACTTTTCCTTTAAAACAGGAGTAAATGTATCTTCTATTCTTCCATAGTACACTTCATTACCAGTGGTAATAATTCCAACCTTTTTACGAGAAAATGGCAGTACATTTAATATAGGTTCTTTTTTGCAAATCTTCTTTGCTTTTTCCATCTTCTCTTTTTCAATTACTAACGGAATAATTCTAGTTCCAGCTAATTTATCTCCTTTTTGTACTGGAAAATTACCATGTCTTGTGGCAATCATCATCTGCCCTAAACTGTTTATTTCTTTTAATTTTTCATTATCTATTTTAAGAAGTCCATCACAGGAAGCAGTTAACTCAATTTTACCTTCTTTCACTTCTGATCTTTCTATATGGCTTCCTTTGCAAATTGAACATAATATCTCTGCTGCTTCATTTTCATGAAGCATTCCTTCTTTGTTTTCCCATATATAAAGATGATCTTTTCCAACACTTAATAATACTGGAATATCTTCTTTTGTAACAATATGACCTTTTCTAAATACAGTATCTTTTGTAACTCCTCGAATAATTTGAGTAATGTCATGACATAAAACATGTCCCACTGCATCCTCTGTTTTTATTAATTTCATAACCCTTTTCTCCAATCAATTAATATTAAAATCTTCTATAAGAATATCCATTATTCCACCACATACCATACCTTCACTTTCAGCAACATCTCCTGTTAAATCCTGTTTTACTACTTGATATTTTCCTGTTCCTATAATTTGAATAGCTATGTTTATGATATCTTTTTCAGCACATCCTCCCCCAATACTTCCATACACTTTTCCATAGGAATTCACCACCATCTTAGCCCCTGTGCTTCGTGGAGTGGAGCCTTTAGTGTTCATTACAGTTACAACAGCTGCTGATTCTTTTAATGAAGCTAAATATGTGATAACATCAGAATCTAAATCAGAAGTAACAATATTCTTTTTTATAATTTTATTGCTTCTTTTAATATTACTCCCTCGTTTATATAAAATTAATTCTGCTAAAATAGAAATAGCAATTTCTTCTGGAAGAACAGCTCCAATATCAAGCCCAATAGGTGAACATATTCTGCTAATTTTTTCTCTGTCATATCCCTCTTCTTCTAAAATCTGAAAAAGACCTTTTACTCTTCTTTTAGAGCCTATCATTCCAAGATAAAAAGGTTGAGTATACTTTAGTATATATCTCAAACAATCTGCATCATAGCGATGTCCTCTAGTTACAATAGTAATATAATCTGCATCAGTTATAGACAGTTTTTTTAATGCAGGTTCAAAACCTTCACAAATTACTTTGCTAGCCCATGGAAACCGCAGATGATTAGCAAATTCTGGTCTGTCATCTACTACTGTTACATGAAAGCCTGTTTTAGATGCAAATTCGCATAATGGAAGTGCAACATGACCGCCTCCAAGTATAACCAATCTATCCTTTAAAGCAATTGGTTCATAAAAAGATATAGTTTCTCCTTCTTTAACAGCAACAGGTTCTGTGATAGATTGTTCTCTTTGGTCATCCAATATAAGTTTTTTTGTTAATCCCTCACCAATTATACCTTCTTCTCCTGAAAAGGTTGTCATTATATTTACTCTTTGACCATTTTCTAAAGCCTGTTGAACTTGTCCATAGATGTTTTTATTCATCTCAATTACTCCTTATACATTTCTTCTAAAAGCACTTAATTTTACTTCAAAAACTTCGAATTGTTTTCTAATACAACTCGCTGTTAAAAAAAATATTTTATTGTGTTTCTTTTATAATGTCTTTAAGAAAATATTCTCTGAACTTTTCATTAGCAAATTCACTAATCTCTTTTTCCAAGCATTCATATCTTTTTAAAAGCTTAGCCCCTTTTTCTGTTAAAGTAGTATATCCACCACCTAAACCGCCTTGCTGCCTATTTACTACTTTAAACCCAAGTTCTTTTTCCATAGCTTTTATCATATTCCAACTTTTACTATAAGATAAATTTAAGTTCTGACAAGCATATCTCACTGAGCCAGTATACTGAATTTGTTTCATCAAACTAGCAGAACTAGAATCAAAAAATGGTAGTTCTTTTGCTAGTTTTATTTTTACCTGTGCTCTAAAAAGTTGATTAGTGTGAAATTTTAACGTCTCCTCATAATCTTCTTTAGTATCTGCATCCATTAAAATTCCTTTATCCTCTACATTAATTAAGGTCTTATCATAACCACAATTCATAATGGCCCCTCTAAGACCACCATTTCCTTTATAAGATAATATATTATCTAAAACTTTACTATTCAATAAAATTGGATGTCCATTTCTCCCTTTAAAAGTAGGTACTGCCACCATGGCATCTGACTGTAATAATACTCTTACAGTTTCAGCAGTAAATAGAGGAATATCTGCTGGAGTAAAAATAATTTTTTTACATTTATCCTTCAAATGTTCCAATCCAATTTTAGCTGATTGAAACATTTCTGTATTAGCATAATCCTCATTTCTTAAAAAAACTACTCCCATATGACGAAGTTTATTTTCCAGTTGTTCCGCATTATTACCAGTGATAACCACAATATAATCTACGCCAGCCGTTTCCATGGTATGAATAATCCGCTCAATCATTGTAATAGAGCCCACCGGCAGCATAGGTTTAAACTCACCCATTCTTGAGGACATACCTGCTGCTACAATTATTGCTCCCTTCATAATACTCCCTCATTTTAAGTCAAAGAAAATTTCCTTTCTATGACATTTTTATTAAAACAAAATTTTTAGTAAAATTTTAAAATTAGTAATTCTTTTCACAAAATTTTGAATTATTTTACAAAATTAAGTCATTAATTAAACTATTTATATGACTTTTTAACCCTCTATGAGTTATTTCTACATTACATAAACTATATAGACACATAATACTCCATTTTCAGAACATTGTAAATACTCTGTGCAATAATATTTTTTTATTACACAGAGTATTTACTAAAACACTATATCTATAATATGATTAAAATCTTCAACGGCATAATCTACACAGTTATTTTTTATATTATAATTATTTTTCTCTCTATTTAAAAAAGTATTCTGTCAATATTGTACTCATATCTATTTCTTTTGCACTTTTCAGGATTAACCTTTATTTTTTTATTTAATCCTCTTCTTCTGCTATAGCAGATATATTTAATTTATCATATAACTCCTTATTTGCTTTAACGAAATCGAATGATATATGTCTAGCCTCCTCTAAAATACTTTTTGCTTCCTCTATTTTATCATGTTCCATAAGGGTTGCTGCACAATCATGATAAGGTTCCATATAGTTGTAATCCGTAAGTTTCACAGCATTTTTAAGATACTGTATACCCTTTTCAACTTCACCCAATTTACATAATGTTAAACCTAGACCTTTATTTGCATATATATCATCGTGATTTATTTCAAGAATTTTTTCATTTATATTTTTAGCTATAGTATAATTCTTTAGCATAAAATTTACATAAGCATAAAGATTTAAAAACTTTATATTTTCCTGTTCTAAATGTAGTGCTCTTTCCAATAAAAGTTCAGCTAATTGAAATTGCCCAATTTTTGCTAATTTTTCTGCATTTTTAAATAAATTATCTGCATCATTTATAACTTTTATTTCTTCTTTTTTTCTATTCATGGCTATGTAATATGAACAATATTTATTTTCTTTGTATATACTATCTTCCATACATAATCTTGTGTTAGAGCATCCACCAAGGCATACATCTCCATAATTACATTTACTACAAAATCCATCTATTTTTTCTTTTATAATTTCTCTATTCCACTTAAAAGTTTCAGGACTTGTCCATATATGCTTTAAAGAAGTCTTTCTTATATTTCCTTCAATAAATTCTTTATTTCTTATAGAAGTACATCCTACTATATCCCCATTACATAAAATACCTAAACTATGCTTTCCAGCGCCACATCCTTGCCACATATAATCACTATTGGAAGAAGCCTTTCTTACTTCCATTTCTTTTCTATTATAATATCCTATACAATCAGCAAAATGTACTTTTATTTTATTATCATTTAAATTTTTATATCCAAAATCAATTATTGTATCAATTCCATCATTATCTAGAACTAACTCACAATTTTCTTTTAAATTGCCCATTGGCATACCAATTTGAAGCTGCCATGTAGTTACTCCACTTTCTATAAATACATTTTTCATATTTTCTAACTGATTTATATTCTTTTTATTTACTGTAGTTATTACTGCAGAATATATTCCTTTATCTCCCATAAGCTTAAGAGCTTTTATAGATCTTTGAAAGGAACCTGCCTTTCTCATAAAATCATGAGTTTCTTCCAAACCATCTATACTTATAGCAATAGTATTCACTCCTGCCTCAATAGCCTTATCAATAATTTTTTCATCTATAAGCCATCCATTGGTTATCATAGTTGGAATAATACCATTATCCCTAAGACCTTTTGCTATAACATGCCAATCCTCCCTTGTGGTAGGCTCTCCTCCAGATAAAGTTATATGTTTAAAACCTAATTTTCCAAGTTCTTCACATAAATTTAAAGCTTCCTTCGTCGTTAATTCATCACTTTGTGGATTTTCACATATTGACCCACAGTGTTTACAACGCATATTGCATCCCATGGTTATTTCCCATACACCAGTTATTGGCTTATATTTCATAACTCTCCTCCCCCTTAAGCAAGCTATTGGGAACGACTTAAGTCATTCCCAATATTACTTATGTTTTTTTCTATATTTCTATTGGCGGAATTCCATATAATGGTCCTGGCAAAGAAGTGCCTCCCATTGTATCTAGTGATTCTGCAACTTCATTTGTAGATATAAACTCCTCAAGACCTTTGGTTAATTCTTTAATATCCATACAAATACCTCCTCTTATATTTATTTTACATTAATTCTATAAAATATATTTAATGTAAATATATTATTATACTGTATATTATTGTATAATACATAAATAAAAAATACAAGCCTTTCTACAATATCTAGCAATTATAGATAAACTACTCTAAAGTTAAAGATATATAAACATAAATTAACAGTTTGATATATTAATTAACAATCTGAAAAATTGACAATTAGCGCATTGCAATTTAATAAGCCCTCCTTTAGTCACCAAAGTAACTAAAAGAAGGCTTAAAATTTTTATTTTAGCAAGCTACTACTTCTTTAATAAAGAATTCTCTTCCGCTTAATATTTCCCAGTGAATACTTCCACAATTTGGACATTTTTTATTATTTTTAATGAGATTAAAAACTTTATTGCAATCTTTACAAAGAGCATTGCCTGGTAAAATCTCAATTTCTAACTTTGTGTCTTCTAATATTGTACCATCGACTGCAGCAGGATAGCATTGCTCTATATACATAGGAATCATTGATGAAAGCTCACCTATCTGCAGTACCAATGTATCAATTTTACTTAATTGATTTTCTTTGGCAATTTTCTCTACTACCTTAACAACTTCAATTACAACACCTAATTCATGCAAATTAATCACCTATCTTTTACAATGGTAAAAGCCTTCCTCTAGTTATTTATAAATAGATTCTTAACCTTTTTAACTGCAATCTTGCCTTTACGTTTAAGAACCTGTTTAATAACTACTGGTTTCATATCTTCATAGGCTACACCTTCACCATCATATTTCCTAACAAGTGAAATAGCATCAAATTTACATTTAGTAGTACATTGACCACATCCTACACAAAGGAATTCATCAACAACAGTAGCACCACATCCAAGGCATCTTTCAGTTTCTTTTTTAATTTGTTCTTCTGTAAATGTACCACGTAAATCCTTAAAAGTTTTTATTAAATTTTCTTCATTCACATGACCTGCTTTCTGTCTTGGAGTAGTATCATATCCATCAAATACAGCTTCTTCTTTATTTAATGAATAATATTCTTTTCTATCACGACCAATAATTAAGCTCTGCCCTCTATGAACATAACGATGAATTGAAATTGCAGCTTCTTTGCCTAAAGCAATAGCATCTATAGCAAATCTTGGTCCTGTAAATACATCACCACCAGCAAATATATCTGACTCTCCTGTTTGCAGTGTAATAGGATCAGCTTTTATTGTCTTATTAGGATTTAATTCAATTTTACTTCCTGCAATCAAATTTCCCCATTCCATTGATTGACCTATTGAAAGCAATACATAATCTGCATCAACAATTATTGTATTCTTTTCATCATATTGTGGATTAAATCTTTTATTTTCATCGAAAACAGAAATACATTTTTTGAACTCTACACCAACAACACGACCACTTTCTGTAATAATAGCCTTTGGCCCCCAAGAATTATTTATTGTAATTCCTTCAAATAAAGCTTCCTCTATTTCTTCTTCAAGAGCTGGCATTTCTTCACGGCTTTCAAGGCAAAACATATCTACTTTTGAAGCATCAACTCTTACAGCAGTTCTTGCAACATCAATAGCAACATTTCCTCCTCCAATTACAACTACATTTCCTTCAAGTTTGGAGTTGTCACCTAAATTTACATTTCGTAAGAAATCAATACCTGTAATAACCCCTTGTGCATCTTCACCTTCAATACCCAGTTTTCTTCCTGCTTGAGCACCAATTGCAAGATAGAAAGCTTCATATCCTTGGTTTCGGAGTTCACTAATAGTTATGTCTTTACCAACTTCAATACCTGTTTTAAATTCAACATCTAATTCTTTTAAAATATCAATTTCTGCATTAATTACATCTTTTTCTAGCCTAAAGGATGGAATTCCAAGTGTTAACATTCCTCCAAGTTCATTTTGTTTTTCAAATACTGTTACTTTATAACCATCAATAGCTAAATAGTAAGCACAAGAAAGACCAGATGGGCCTGCACCGATAACCCCAATTTTTTTGCCATATTCATGTCTTCGTTTAGGTACATAGCGGCGTTCCATAATTAAATCTTGCTCTGCAATGAATTTTTTGATGTCATCAATAGCAATAGGTTCATCAATATCTCCCCTGGTACAAGCAGATTCACATTTTCTTGGACAAATACGTCCACATACTGCTGGAAATGGATTTTCATTTTTTATAAGCTCAAGAGCTTCTGTATATTTTCCCTGAGATGCTAGCTTAATATAACCCTGAATAGCAATATGAGCAGGACATTCTGTTTTACAAGGACTGGTGCCAGTATCAACTACATTTTTTCTATTAGTACGATAATCAGGATTCCATCTTTCTGGTCCCCATTCTGTATCACGTGGTGTCTCTTTTCTTTCTATTTTTTCAACTATCGGTGTTTTAGAGCAGAGTTTTTGTCCTAATTGTAATGCATTAACTGGACAATTTTGAACACACTCTCCACAGGCAACACATTTTTCTTTATCTACTTTTGAAACATAATTTGAACGTACCATATCCGCATTTATAAACATTTCAGCAGTTCTTAGTGAAAGACAAGAACATCCACAGCAATTACAAATAGCATGAGTTTTCCCTGAGCCATCTAAATTTGGTATTTGATGCATTAAACCATTTTCTTCTGCTCTTTTAATAATTTCAAAGGCTTCTTCACGGGTAATTTCCCTTCCTCTACCTGTTCGAATATAATACTCAGCTGCATGGCCCATTTGAATACACATATCTTCTTTTAAATGTCCACAGCCCTCGCCCATAACTTCTCTTGCTGTACGACAGGAACAATCTGCAACTGAAAAAATATTGTTTTCGTTGAGATATTTGGAAACCTCCTCATAAGATGCTCTTCTAGTTTCTCCTTCAATGGCCTTTTCTATAGGAATAACTCTCATAAGTCCTACCCCTACAGGAAAATTACCTGTGGTCTTTGGTCCTCTTACTCTTCCATATGCCTCAAAAGCTTCTGCAATTTGAGGATATTTTGCAACATTTTCTTTGTTGTTAACCATCATTTCCATAATACCTGGAACCCAGGTATCATACCAGAAATGATCTACTCCATCAATTTCATTGACAAAGCAAACACCAGCCACTGCTAAATCAAATAATAATTTAGTGGTTTTCTCTACAGATTTACCACATAGCTTAGCGAGCTCTTTTGCAGTTGTTTTTTTACGTATCTTCATACAAAGTGCTACTTCTGCCATTTCTTCTGTAACCACTGGTTCAAGAATCATATACTCTGGATCTGTTGGCTTAATTTCATTTTTGGCTCCTCTTTTTTTGTTGCTAATATGATTGGCAAGGTCTAATACTTTTTCTTTAACCATAAAATTACCCCCCAATAGAGATTATGCTATTATTAAATTTCTTTCCACTTTTTCACTTCAGTACGTAGCCAATCTACCCATCCATCAATTCCCTCACCTGTTCTTGCAGAAATCTCAAAAATTTTAATATTTGGATTTAATTTCTTAGCTCTTTCCTTACATGCCTCTAAATCAAAATCAAAATATTCCAATACATCTATTTTATTTATTAAAAGAACATCAACAATAGAAAACATCAGTGGATACTTCAGTGGCTTATCATCACCTTCTGGTACACTTAAAATCATTGCATTTTTTGATGCTCCAGTGTCAAATTCTGCAGGACACACTAGGTTTCCTACGTTTTCCAAAATAGCAAAATCTATATTTTCAGTTCCTAATCCATCTAAACCTTGCTTTGTCATATATGCGTCAAGATGACACATACCTCCAGTGTGAAGCTGGATTACCTTTACACCAGTTTCAGAAATAGTATGGGCATCAACATCAGAATCAATGTCTGCTTCCATAACTCCAATATTCATTTCATCTTTTAAAGCATTAATTGTTCTTGTAAGAGTTGAGGTCTTTCCAGAACCTGGTGATGACATTAAGTTTAAAAGAAAAGTTCCCTCCTTTTTTAGTTCTTCTCTAAGAAGTTTAGCTTGTTTATCATTATCTTCAAAAACACTTTGTTTAATTTCAAGAACTCTAAATTTATCCATAATTTTAACCCCCATTTTATTCAGCAAATGATTTTACTTCTTGATATCTTCTCATATCTATATAAAGCTCATCTTTATATGGATTTCTTTTAGTTTTTATGGTTTTATAAATCATAAAAACTAAAACTCCAATATTAACTAATAATGCTGCAAGACTCCATACAGTCAATGCAGTAGTATTATATGTGGAAGATACAGCAAATTTTCCACTATCAATGAATGCTGGAAAAGTTTGTGCAAACATACACCATAGTGCTAATGTATGAGCACGATGTTGTAGCCAAGCACCTTTACCAATAGTAAATGCACATACAGTAGGAACTAATAATAGTGCAAATCCACAGTACCATGCATGACCTGGCAAACAATTATATGTGTATGCAAAATTCCAAATATCATAGGCTACAATCCAAAACCACATCATATCTGGCCACAACATATCCTGACTTCCATCCTTTTCAGTCTTTTTACGTATACATATGCCAAACCAACCACTAATAGCAATAATATTTATGATACCTGCTGCTGCATTCATAAAATTCCATGGACCTCCAAGTACATACATTGCTTCATCAGCAAGCATTCCACCTTGTGTATAGTTAAGTCCTACTTCAATATCCCGAACTACTGCCTCACAAATATTAATTGCAAGAATCAAAGGTGGAAAACAAAGTGCAAAACGACTTTCAGAAAGACGCCATTCTTTACCTGTTTTCTTATTTTTCCCATGTAGATGGCGAATACACCAAAACCCAATACACCCTGCAGTAGATGAATATACCTTAGCAAGATGAAACCAGTCAGTATAGGTAGTATCACTTAATACTGTAAACCAGAGAATAGAAAGTATAATAGGCATAATAATAAAAAATAAAAATCCTACTTCTTTGTATCTTCTTGTCAATTCATTTAAAGCAAATAATAGAAAAAATACTGCCATCCAAACAAGCCATACAGAAATTACAGTTGCACCACCTTCATAATTAAATATAAACATTCTAACCCTCCTCCTTATTTATTCCAGTTTTCCTATAGAATAATAGTTAACTGACTATTTTATAATATTCATTCCTCTGGTCATACCAGTATAACAAGTATAGCTTTGATAAAATATTAACATGAATATACTTTATATTCAATATTTTACATGGTTTTTAATCCTTTTTTTCTATATTTTTCTTGAAAGCTTAATAATATTGTACTATAATTATTATTGGTTTATACACATACCACAGCCAGTTTAAAGGAGTGATAAAGCCTTATGGAATTTAAAAAATTGAGTTCACCATCATTAAAAGAATTATTTATTAAGGAACTAGAGAGTATGATTTTGTCTGGTAAGCTGGCCATAGGAAAAAAACTTCCTTCGGAAAGAGAACTTGCTGAATCCATGCAAGTCAGTAGGGCTGTAGTAAATGCTGGTATTTCAGAACTTGCCAGAAAAGGATTTTTATTAGTGAAACCTAGAGTAGGTACCTTTGTAGCTGATTATCGTAGAAATGGAACTTTGGAAACTTTAATTTCCATTATGAATTATAATGGTGGAATATTAAGAGAGGCAGAAATACGTTCTATTCTAGAGCTTAGAATTGCATTTGACTGTCTTGCGGTAGAATTATGTATTCCTAAGATTACAGATGATGAAATTGCAATATTAAAAGGATATGTAAAACAAATGGGAGAGGCAGAATCTCCAGAGGAAGCTTCTGAAGTAGCTTTTCGTTTTCAGCATGAGCTTGCCTTTCTTTCTGGAAACACACTGATGCCTCTAATTTTCTTCTCATTTAAAGTTCCCATTTTATCATTATGGGAACGTTTTTGTAGGTTATACGGCCTAGAATCTTTACACAAAAACACAGCTGTTTTGTGTGATTATATTGAACAACGGGACACAATGAAAGCTGTGAAATGGCTGACTACATCTATCAATGATACCATCAATGGCAGCAGACAAATTTACTATTAAGTATAAAAACATGAATTTATTATTAGATTTATAGCACCTTGAAAGTATAATTTATAAAAGTAACTTTCTTCTATTAATAGCTTTTATAGGGTTCCAAAATCACAGTTTAACTTATACATTTAAAATTTTGGAACCTGAAATAGTGATGCATGCTGGTGAGCACTTAAAAATCAATGCTTTATTTTGCATGAAAATATTTTTAAGATTCATGAATAAGTTAAAATCCCAGCTTGTATCTCTATAACTTCAATTCAACTATAAGAATAAAGGAATGAATATGGCAAAGCAATATTCATTCCTTTATTCTACCTCTTATTTAAATCATATTTTTCTGCAATTTCTTCAATTACTTCAAAACTTGGTGCATCTATAGCAGTATAATATTTTACTCCACTATTTTTTCTACAAATTTTTGCATAATTCTCCGTACAATCAATAGAACCTACCTCTTGATCATTTTTATACAAAGTGATTAAGAGTGTACAACCCAACCTTAGTTCTTGATCCAAATTCTTCTTTACATTTGTATTCTTATATTTAGATAATATCTCATCTATCTCATTTTTTTCTAATATCTCAATACTTTTACCAGTTGAACCATTAAATAATTCTATCCTATTAGCTTCAGAAAACTTTACCCCTAGTGTATCTTCCATACTCACGTAGAAAACTACTGGATATAGTTTAACAGATAAGAAAATAACTGCTATTATTAAGGCTACAATTAATCCTATTTTTTTCTTCATATCCTTTTCCCCTTATTGTTTATTCAATTTTACATGTGAATACATAGATATATTAAAAAAATATATGTTTTACCTATTCTACTTCTTATTTAAATCATATTTTTCTTCAATTTCTTTAATTTCTTCATAACTTGGTGCATCTGTAGCAGTATAATATTTTACTCTACTATTTTTTCTAGAAATTTTTGCACCACTACCATGAGAATGGATAGCCCCTACCTTTTGGTTATTTTTATACAAAGTGATGCTTGGTGGAAAACCCAACCTTAGTTCTTGATTTAATTCTTTCTTTACTTTTATATTCTTATATTTAGATAATATCTCATCTATCTCATTTTTTTCTAATATTTCAATACTTTTACCAGTTAAACCATTACTTAATATAATTTTGTCAATTTCAGAAAATTTGACTCCTAGTTCATGTTCCATACTCACGTAGAAAACTACTGGATATAGTTTAACAGATAAGAAAACAACTGCTATTATTAAAGCTAAAATTAACCCTATTTTTTTATTCATGCCTTTTCCCCCTATTTTCCAGTCCATTCAGCATATGAATATGCAAGTATGTCTAGAGAATTGTATGATTGAAATGTCCAAGTTTTATTATAGCTATTATTAATTATTAAATAATTAGTCCCATTATTTTCATAATACCCAAAACATGTTACAGCGTGGTTATCACCAAGATTAGGATAATTGCTTAATGACATTATAAAAGGAAAGTTTTTATTTATTAAAGATTTTGCTTTTGAATAATCTGGAGCTATTAGTTGCTCACCACTTCTTGGTGTTACACCTCTAGTGTTTTTGCCATAATTCCAAAGTCCATCATATATATTTTTGACTGTTGTACCCCCAGTAATATTAGTTTTCATATTTACACATAAAGATTTAAATACCCATGTATCATCACTGTAATATAATTGACTTACTCCTCTTTTTTTCGCCCAATATTTAATAATATTAGTACCAGCTGTAGGCCCACAATGATCCCACACTGCCCAAGAACCTATATTTAACCCAATAAAATCATACATATCTACAAGAATATCATAATTGGCATTTGTTACATATTGCTTTACAGTTCCTGTTGCTGTTGCTCTATAATTTTTTTGGTTAAGTTCATTTTTAAAATTATTTTTCTTAGTCTGTAATAATCCATTATATTGTTTTTTAAGTTCTGAAAGTGATTTTACCTTTTCTCCAGTTCTTAAATTATATAGTTCTGTATCACTTTCATTTAGAGTAGTGTTACGTTCCTTAACTAAATAATCATAATTACCCATATCATAAATTTTATTATTTATTTGATTTATTTTACTACTATCTAACATTTTATTAATAGCATGCTCATCATTAAATGCAAAACCTACAACTATAGGTTGTCCAGTTATAACATTGATTTCTACAAAACCTGCTTTATTTCCATTGGAAGAAATCTCATAAATATACCCGCTTATGTTCTCATCTAAGCCATAAAGTTCTATTATGTTATCAATATTAAAGCCATTGTTCCAAGTACATTCATCAAAATTACCTTTTGTTTTTTATATGAATTCAATTATAAAATTTTCATAATTATTGCTTTCTGGAAAATCACTTGCATAGGAAATATTAGTCGATATTATTAATATTATAAAAAGTGATGTTATTATTTTAAATATGTTTTTCATCTTATTCCTCCGTCTAAATATGATATAGTTTACATATATCACATAAATATACTTAAAATGTCTAAATATGTAGTAAATCAAATATTAATTCATCTGATAAAATTAAAATAATATTTTTAATAAACCTCATTATTACACCTCCTTAAGCTTTGAATTACTTATTTCTAATATTCTAAACTTATATAAATACTTAAATACTAGTTATTAAAAATTAAAATAATCTCGCATCCAATATTTACATTTAATAGAATATTTTTGTTATGCACTATAATTATGTTAAATTAAATAGAAAAATTAAATTATTCCAAATTAATATAATTATTATAATATAAATGTAAATTTATAAAGATCTAAAGCTAATTCATATCCGTTAGAACTAAAAAATTTTCTAACCGCAGTTACAACAATATTTGCTTTAAGTAGTTTAATATTAGATGTCAATTCTTCTTCATTCATTGCTGCATATTTTGGATAGACTGAAATAAACTGATCTACATATAATTCAATTCCTTCTTCATTCTCAAAATACAGACTATTACTTCTCTTAAGATTTAAGATTTCTTCAAAATTATTGAAATCGTTCTTTAATTCAACAGGAATATTATCCATTTTTTCATTATATTCTTTAAGGTCTCTGGCACGCATTTCTTCCAAATCTTGCATATTATTAATAACAATTGGAGCTTTTTTCTCTTGATTCACCCCATTATTCTCATTACTAGCTGCGTAAACTAGGTTATTGCTCATAAATATAACCGCTGTTAATGCTAAAAATATTGTTTTTCTCAATACTTTTTTCATTTATCTCAACTCCCTTTTAAATTTTTATATTATTATCAAATAAGTTTCAATAAATAAGTAATTTCTTGCAAAAAAATCTTAAATGGTGCAATGATAAAATTACTCAAATTATCTAACTTAAATGAAGAGATACAAAGTAGTAACAGTACTGGTAATATATCTAAGAAAATTATAAAAAAATTATTTTCTTTATAGTTAAAAGAATCAATTCCAAATCTCAAAACACATATTATAGTTAAAATCAAATTAAATATTAGAAGAATTGAAAACAGTAAATTTAAGATATGACTTTTGAAATTTACTGTTAAGCTATCGTCATATTTTACATAGTTTCCCTCTGCTATTAACAAGAAAATAACTAGAAATAAAACTATCAATATAAGCGATATGAAATACAATTTATGATAAACCTTCATTTCATATATCTCCTTAGCTAAAGTAATTGAAATAGTCGATTCTGCCTTTCGGATTTCATTTCATAATTAATACTTTTCTTCTAGCAAAGCATTCACTGTTTCGGTCAATCCATTTCTTGTCACTTTTGCAGTTACACTAAGGCGATATGTATAGCCGCTTGCAACAGCATCAGTCTCAAAAAATGATATTGAATCTCCTTTTGTACTTTTGCTCTAAGAGTTTTTCAGTGACCATCCCAACACCCCCTTACGCTCCAACTTGAATGTTGCAGATATGCTTGAAGTGCTAGAGGCTCTGTTAATTATACCGAAAGAATATCTTTCAATACTAAAACAATATCCATATTACTTAAATTAAACTCATTCTTAAAATTGTCATACATCTTAAACATTTGCCCATGGTATGATTCTATTCCCTCTATGCCTTGATATGAAGCTAAAATCGTATATTTTTTGCTTCAAGTTAACTTGTAAATATAGTATGCAAAAGGCTAGAATTGTTTTCTATCAAGTAAAAGTGGAAACTTGCCAAGTAAACTTAACATATTAACGATTAACAGCGATAAAGATTATATGAATTTTGATAAATTTCTTTCTAACATATTTAATAATTGCTTCCTCTTTTCAACTTTCTAATCTTTCATTATTATCCTGTTATCACTAAAATTTCCCTATGCCATCTATATTTTGCCCCCAAAAATGGTGCTTTTTACTAAACTTTCCCCTAAAATCACTCTTAAACCGCTACATGTTGTCATTAAACCCTAATTTTTACTTCTATCTCCACAATACGTAATCGGAATTATACTCCCTACGTGTATCAGCTGCAGGAACATGTCTACTGGTTATACTTCTAGGGTTTTATATCCTAGCTCATATAGAACTCTTAAATCTCTTGCTAGGATTGGCGGATCACAGAAGATGTAGACTATTTTTCTAGTGATACTTTAGCTATTGTGTATAATAAGTTTCTTTTTATTTTTAGCTCTTAAAATAATAGAGACCCTTATTGGCTTTAAATTTTAACAAATAAACATAGATTAAGTATTTATTCGCTCTAAAATTTCATTGAGTCATAAGTTAACTAAGTTTATTGCTCCACGAAAGCCTATAAATATAGATTCATAAGGGTTTAATCTCCATTTTATATCAAGGTTAGATATTTGAATATATATGTTTATTTTTGCTCATTTCAAAGATTCCCCACTTGCCATTAGAAATCCATTTTCCTCTGATACTATAGTCTGTATCCATTTAATTTCCAAAAATAAAGAATTTCTTCATTTATCATACTTGAGTAGTCACACCAACAAGTTCCCAATTCTTAGAGTTTAGAATTTATTTTTCATACAAGAAGCTGCGCACTAATTATTTAGTGCGTAGCCCTATTATTCTATTCTCTTTTATAAAAATTTTGAACTATTTCAATAAATGCCTGCATTTGTGGAGTCACCCATTTATTCTTATGATAAAGTAACTGACTGCACATCTGAATGGTTGGGATATCTGTTTGAATCCTTGATAACGTGCCCTGCTTAATTGCCTTTTTTACTGAAAATAGAGGCAGAAAGGAAACTCCTACTCCTTCTTCTAGAAGATGGATTATGGTTTCAGTGTTACCGATTTCTAACACAGGTCTAATCTCCATCTCCTTTGCTGCAAGCATTCTTTCCAGTTCGTAACGATAGCTTCCACCCTTTTCCGTCAATATAAATGGCTCTTTTATAATAGTTTGTAGTTCAATTTTTTGTCCATCTATCAGAGAATGACGGCTTGACGTCACAAAAACAATATCTTCATCCTTTTGCACTGCCCGAACCCATTCTGAACCATATACCTTTTTATCTAATGTAAACATAATATCAATATCATTACATTTAATCATATCGATAAGTTCATCTGTAGTAGCAGTTCTTATAACTGTTTCTACCTGTGGGCAAAGGTGATGAAATTGCAGTAACAATTCTGGAAGTATTGCAGTACATAGTGATTCTACTCCTCCAATACGAAGAGAGCCAGTTGGAACATCAGCATTTACTGCAAAGTTCATAGCCGCATTAGTAACTCTCATAATTTCATTGGCATGGAGAATAAATGCCTCTCCTTGATTTGTTAAATTAACCTGCTTACCTATTCTTTCAAAAAGTTGTGTTCCAAGTTCTTTTTCTAATTGTTGTATTTGAATTGTAACAGTGGACTGAGAATAACCCAGTTGTTCTGCTGCTTTTGAAAAATTTCTTGTTGCTGCCACCCTCAAAAAAGTTGCAATGTTTCTAAATTCCATTTTTTATCACCTATTATTTTTTTTAATATATATTATGAAATCTATGAATTTTACAAATACACGCCTACATGGTACTATAATTAATGAAGGATGTCAAATTTTTAGACATTTTCAAAATATACTAGGTGTGTAAGGTGACGATAAAATGAATAAAAAAGAAATGATATTAAACAATCAAGTACAACATGCAATGGAAGATTTTATTCAGGCCTTTTGTGCAGACAAGGTAAAATTAGACACTGAAAAAATTATGGAAGAAGCAGACGAAAATCAAATTGCAAAACTAAAAAAAATTGGCATACCTGCTAAAGGATGTCCTATAAATACAGTTGTAACCACAATGATGGAAGATGTTTATAAATACAGAGGTAAGGTAAATCATCGAAGATTTTTTGGATTTGTTCCAGGCCCTGCCTCAATGCTATCCTGGCTAGGTGATGTTATGACAACAGCCTACAATATTCACGCTGCTAGCTGGGCAACAAGTTCTACTGCAAGCTGTATTGAAAAAGAATTAATTGAATGGCTATGCAGTCAGGCAGGTTACACAAAAGAATCAGGAGGACTATTTGTATCTGGCGGTTCTATGGCAAATATGACAGCACTTACTGCTGCCCGTGATACCATATTAAATGAAGAAAACCAACACTTAGGTGTTGCATATGTTTCTGATCAAACTCATAGTTCTGTGGCAAAAGGTTTAAGAATCATTGGAATTCCAAACTCTAGAATTAGAAAAATCTCTACTGATCGATGGTTCAGAATGGATATAAAACAATTAAAAAACGCCATTGAAAAAGATATAAAAGCTGGTCTTATTCCATTTGTTATAATTGCAAGTGCTGGAAGTACTAATACAGGAAGTATTGACCCACTAGAAGATATTTCATCTTTATGCCAAAACTATGGCGCATGGATGCATGTGGACGGTGCATATGGAGCTTCTGTGTTGTTAACGAAGAAATATAAGCATCTACTCAAAGGAATCGAAGCTGCAGACAGCATCAGTTGGGATGCACACAAGTGGCTATTTCAAACCTATGGCTGCGGTATGGTTCTAGTAAAGGACAGATCAGCGCTGCTTAACAGCTTTAGTACCCATCCAGAATATCTTAAGGATTTAGAAGCAAAAGAAGGAGAAGTAAACTATGGAGATATGGGAATGGAACTTACGCGACCAGCCCGCGGCCTGAAATTATGGTTTACTCTACAAGTGATGGGATCAGACGCCATTGGTGAGGCAATAGAGCATGGATTTCAACTTGCGGAATGGGCAGAGGATGAACTGAAAAAGAAAAAAGATTGGGAAATCATTTCTCATGCACAGCTTGCCATAGTAAATTTCCGTTTTGCTCCATCTGGATTAACGGAAAAACAAATAGATGAACTTAATCAAAATATCTCTAAAGCAATCATTGATAACGGCTATGCAGGTGTCTTTACTACAGAATTAAACGACAAAAAAGTTTTGAGGATTTGTGCACTTCATCCAGATACTACAGAAAGTGATATGAGAAACACAATCCGTCTTTTGAACGAATATGCCCAAGAACTTTATCAAGATATGATATCAATGAAAATTAGCAGTTAATACTTTTAATAACTGCTGTTTTATAGATTTGGTTAACTATAGGGTTCTACAATAAAAATTTAACTTACGCATAATTTTAATTTCCATAATAAAATTTAATAGTGATGTAAGCTATATTTTAGGAAGACAAAAAGAGATCATTGAAATTTAAATATATTAAATAGAAAAAAGTATTGACCTGGGATTTGCTCAATACTTTTTTCTATTAATATAACTTTTTTAACACCCAATAAGGCATAGCTGGAACTTCATCTTGATATATTGGAATTTTTACATCCTTTCGTGATGGACCATAAATAGTTTTATTATTATACATTAAATATTCAAGAAGATAAGTGAAAATTAAAAGTATAACATGTATTAGGTGGTGTCTGAAAACAATATACAAAAGCTTATTTAGATAAAATTAAATATAGTTTTCTTCCTCAGAAACCATATTTTAATCTAGATAACTTCTTAATTGCAGTTTAACTAGAATATTATGTAATAAACCTACAAGAGTAACCTTTTATATTTTCCAAAAATAATATTTATCCAATAATAATTTTAATCTTCCAAACTCTGTTAATCCATTATTTTCACATTATAACACTTATATTTTTAAATATAATTATTGACACCACTTTATTTATTAATTCTACATCATATAAAGTAGTGTCAATATCGTTAAATTATTAAATTTGAAAAAATTTAATAATCATTTTAATGCCTGCATCTTTCTACTAAATTTTCCTTATCTTCCGTACTTAAATTTATATATGATAATATAATATGTTCTATAATAGCTTTTTTTTCATCACATGAACCTATGTCATCATTTATCATCTTCCATGTGCAATTATAGCAAAATTCACTTGCCCAGCATTGTTTGCATAATTCTACATTATTTTTTTGTAAAATATCCTTAAAGGACAATTTATTTTCGTCATCTAGTATATTGCCAATTTTATAATTTTTATTTCCAACAAACATATGACATGGATAATAATCTCCATTTCCTAAAATACTAATTGTATTGTATCCTGCTGAGCAATATAAATTATTTTTAAATACTTTATTATTTACAATACCTAAGACCTTGCCTATTAGATTTAATACTATATTATCTACATTCTCGTTATTACTACTTATCATAGCATTATCTATACGTTTAATAAAATCTATATTAATATTTGCACGTGTTTTAGGTATAAATTTTAAGTTTGTACATTCTGCTAAATAAACTGGTATAGAAAAATCTTCTTCTAGCATGCTTATTAAATTTTGCCTTGAAATATTATTTTCTTCATGAATATTTGTTTATAAGAATATATGCTCATCCATTTTCTTTAAAATTTTTAATACTATTTAATAGAAAATATTTATCGGCACGTAATTCATCACAATTATCTGAATCATTATATTCATTTTTATTAACAAAATCAATTATATTAACGCTTTCATCTTTATAGTTAAAATCTCCTTTTAATAAGTAAACCTCTTCAATGCTTCTAGGCTTACATTCATCCATTAAAATTTTTAAAAATGCATCTATATTATCAACTATTTTCATAACTTTAAAATTCCCCACTTTATTTTAAAATAATAAATGTTTAATTAAAATTAATTATTTACTGTATATAAACTATAAAAGTACCCTTTATTGTTCATTAATTCATCAAAAGAGCCATATTCAGAAATTTCTCCATGATTTAATGCAATTATACAATCATATTTTATTAAGATGTTTTTAACCAATTTATGCGTTACTACTATTGCAGTTAAATTATCTTTTTCAATAGTTATATTTTCTATTTTTGAACCTGTTTCATTATCAAGATTTGATGTTGCTTCATCAAGCATTATTACAGATGTGTTTTTTAAAAAAGCTCGTGCAATTGATATTCTTTGTTGTTCTCCTCCAGAAAAATTTTTTCCGCTTTCTTGGACTTTTGTATCTAACCCATTTGGCAGGCTTTCAATTAAATCTTGTAGTGCTGAGTCATTTATAGCTTCCAATATATCTTCATTACTGTACTCTTTAAACATTGTAATATTATTTTTTAAAGTATCATCAAATATTATTACTCTCTGATGTATCATAGCAAACTTATCGCATAAGTCAGATTTATCGATGCTTTTAAGATTTTGTTTATCAATAATAATTTCTCCATCATAATCCTCATAATACTTCATAATAAGCTTTACTAATGTAGATTTTCCAGATCCACTGTTACCTACAATTGCATATTTTTTACCTTTTTCAAAAGTAAAGTTGATATTTTTTAAAACTAAATTTTTGTCATCATATCCAAAGTTTAGGTTTTTTATTTTAATTGGCGTAGATTTAATTAATGACTGCCTCTTAACATTTGATTCATTCGATTCATTAAGAATCTGCTCTATTTTTAATTTTATAGATTTCATCGATTTTAAATTAACTAATTGCCCAGATGCTTGTCTTATGGGATTTGTGACATAATTTGATATTTGCATTGTCCCTAAAAATATGCCTAAAGTAATTTTGCCCATTAAAACAAGATATATGGAAAATAATAATTGAATTATTCCTGATAAATAATTTAGTGTATACTGCACAATTATTGATGTATCTTGAGATTTTTTAAAATCATATCTAGAATCTTCTACATCATAAGCTGAACCTTTGTATAGTTTTTTCGTTTCATTTTCAGCATTAAAACTTTTAACTATTTCAAATCCATTAAAAATATCCTTTATTTTAGTATTATATATTTCTAAAAAATCAAAATATTTTTTTTGTTGATCAGATATTTTTTTTCCAACTATCATAGGAATTATCATCGGAACACAAGCTAATATTAAAGTAACTATAGCTATTAAGGGTTCATAAACAAATAATGCAATTGTAGCAACTAAAAAAGTAATTATATTTTCTATAATAATAGGTATATTACTAAAATAGTTTTCCTGAATTGAATTAATATCATTATTTAAAATAGATATGTATTTTCCACTATTAGTTTCATTAAAATCATTTATATCCTTTGATAAAATTGCATTAAAAACATCTATTTTAACTTGACAATTAACTTTTCTTATAAAATTTCTATTACAATAACACTGAAAATTATTAACAACAAAAAAAAATATTAAGAAAAATATCCCAAATAGTATTAAGTTTCTTATTTCACTTAAATTCCCTTTCATAGCAACATCAGCTAATCCCTTCATAAAAAGAGACCATATTACCATAGAAATAGCTGCAATAATATCACTAATTATTCTAATAAAAAACATATTTTTATTAGAATAAAAATATTTACTTAAAGTTAAATTTTCCCTTTTCACTTTAATACCCCTTTTATGAATATTACATTATAAACTTCAAATACTAATTTATTTACTGAGCGTTACTGCCACAGCTTCCCCATCCGTCAGTAATTCCACAAGCTACTACTAGACTTTCAAATTTCCTAATAGATTCCAATTCATAAGTTTCTAAATTCATTAATTTGTTGATACTCATACTTATTTTCTCCCTTTCTTATTTAATTTTTCAAATTATATCAAAAGGATTTCTCCATATACATAATGAATATATATGAATAATAATATCCTTTATGAACTTAAATATCATGCCTTAATTTTATATTTTTTGTATTTTTTTACTATTTAACATATATATTATATATAATAACTTTTTTTCAATTTATGTAATAGTATTCATATGCTTGTCTTTCAAAATCATCTTTCATTTGCTTCAAAATGATACGTTTTACTCTAAATATTGTTTTTTCTACAAAATATCTTATCCCCTCTTTATATTCTCATATTTTTATTTATAAGATATTATATAAAGCATTTTCTAATTGGATTATAAGCTAAACCTTCTTTCTTTTCATATGCTTTAGCTTGTTGAAATTTACAGTTATGTAGGCTTATAAAAGAAGATAACGCATATAAATACAAAGGAGTCAATTACAATAGCAATTGGCTCCTTTATATTTTACTGATATTTCATCTCTATTTAAGTTTTCTATATCTTTTGCATTTATAATTACGTGCATGGTAATTTTATTTTAAATTCTGTTTTTCCCTTGGAACTAATAATATCTATATCACCATTATGTAAATCTATTATTGTTTTTACAATTGCAAGCCCAAGTCCAGTACCTTCTTTTTTATCACAAGATTTTTCTGTTCTATATAATCTTTCAAATAAGTTCTGTACATCCTTTTCTTCTATATTGAAATATTATTTTCATCTACAAACTCAGACATTTCTTTCTAAAGTTCACCTTCCCCATAATAATCAGGAATTACTTTTCTCAAAGAAAGAACTTTATAACTAGGTATGCTTTTAATAGTAACATTATAGTGAATTGACATTTTTTCCTCTTGAATATCTTTTATTGCTAGTTCTATCTTACTTAATTTATACTGCTCTTCCTTAATGATATTCTCAATTTCTAATCGTTTATTTTCAAGTTGATTTGTAATACAAGCATTGTCCCAGTTATTAATAGCAATTGCAATTTCTGATACATTAAATCCTATATCCCGTAGAAAAATAATTTTATTGAGAGTAGGAATTTGCTCTGTAGAATATAACCTATAGCCAGAAAATTTATCTATTTTTGCAGGTTTTAATAGACCAGTTTCATCATAATATCTTAACATTCTAACTGATACTTGAGTTAATTTAGAAAACTCACCTATCTTAAACATTACTATCACCTCTATATCGAGATATTATAGTGCTTGTTCTATTAAACTTCAACATACTTTATTCATAACCAAATACACATCTCAATATTATTAGACAAAATCATAAATAAAACAATTTTTATATTTATTACTTTTAGTAGCTCCCTCTTTAAATTTTAAATTTTATATTTTGATATGACAAAAAAGGTCGATAGTTTATACTTCCTCTATCGACCTACATATAAAACTAGAAATTAAATTCATTTTCCCAATTAAAACTGCCAGATTCCTCTAAACTTTTTGGCCAATGGCTGCACCATTCTGGTACACCAGGAGTTTCAACTCTGTCAAGGCTTGGTGTATATGGTTTTATGTCAAGTACAGGTGTACCATCATTGGCATCAATATAAGGAATTTGAATGATACCTTTCTCATAGTCAATGTGAATAACTTGCACTACAGTCAGGGCAATAGGATTTGGACGAATAGGTGACCTTGTAGCAAATATGCCCATTGTATCTGGAGACTTTTTATATGGCTGTGTTACTTCAAGTGTATTTCTTACCTTTTCATTATCAAAGTCACTAAACCACCAAATTACACTAATATGGCTAAACCCATCTAATGCCTGTAGAGCTGGAATATACTTTGGCTTAATTTCAATAAACATTTTCTCCTCATTGATGTTAATTTTTCCAATAGGACTTACTTGAAAATTTTTCATAATTCATTCCTCCACATGATTTTTATTTTCCCATAAATCCACTGTATACCCTGACATCATGTGAGAGTCAATATGAAAATAATCCTCATTAATGTTTAAGCACATTGATGAGGATTATCATTTTACCTTAATAGCTATCGAATCATATAACTTGATCGGTAAAGATTTTTTTTGTTTTACCTAAATATATCAATGATATTATAAAAAATAGAAATATTATACTCTCTGCAATGAATAAGTTTATTATTTTCATTTGGTATAGTGCAGCAGGAAAATCTATTATTGCATGTATTAATATTGCTATAAACAAGTATATATTTTTTCTGTACTTTATAGCATATAAAACTATCATTGTTAAGCCTATTTGTATCCCAAATGCAAATATTCTTTCTACAAAACTAATTATAAAATTACTAGGAGGTGTTTGTATAAATATTTCCTTTAATTGATAAAGTTGATTTGCTTTAGAAGCAGGGACTTTTGCAATTATACTAGTATCAAATCCCCCCCTATTTATTAAATTACTATATATTATAAATTGTACATTTGAAACTACACCTATAATCATAGCTTCTATCCCACCATGGCCTATGCCAAAAGCAATGCCATCTTTCCATTGATGATTATTTTTAAGAACTGTTTTAAAAGCAATAAATCTGCCTACTTCTTCAAATACACCTGCTGCTAATGCTCCATATATGGAAAAAACTATAGGATTCTTAATTAAATTATTTCCTATTACAACCATATGAAGAAGTTTTTCAAGTATTTGTGTAAAAATAAAGAAAACAATAGCACCTATAATAACAGGTTTTAAACTTATTTTTTCTTTCTTTTTAAAGTATATCAGTACAATTATGGGAAATAAAAAGCACATAACTCCAGATATTCCCGCAGAAATTATTGATGCTGAGTTTACCAAACGAATCTCCTCTTTTCTATATTATTATATTTGTTATATATATTATATAACAAATATAATTGTGAATCAATATTTATGGTAAATATCTAAAACCACAATTTCAATAAAAAAGACTCTATTGAAATTTCTTCAGTAGAATCTTTTTTATATACTTACTTATCTTTTAAATTCTTTAACTCATTGAAGAGAGCTTCTGTCTTTTCCTCCTCTTCGTAATTTAAATAAATGGTCTTTTCCTTTGTAGCTATTTTAATTACTGAATTTTTATCATCTTCTATAAATAATTTAACCTTTTCTCCATCTTTTGTTCTAAAGTATCCCAACTTTTTGCTTCCAATGGCTGCTCCATTTTGTTTAACAGCTATTGGAGGAATAGATTCTTCAAAGGATAGTTGTACTATATCTTTTCCATTTATATTTTCAGAGTACATACCTTTAATAGCTACAACTTGTTCTCTTATTTGTAAATTAACTTTCATTGAAGTAGAGGTATAAACTGTCATCACAATAGTTCCTATTATCAATAATGCTGTAAGAGCCATAGCTACTTTTCCCATAGGACGTGCAACATTTATAGTCCACCCAACCCCTGCTCTCTTTTCCACAAAAAATGCTGGGTCATTTGGATTATAATAAATCATACCAAAAATATAGTTATCGTCATCTTCTCTGTTAATAGTTAATGTATCTTTATCTCCATCATCTTTTTCTATTGCAATATTCTTTCCACTTTGCCCTGCTTTATAGCTATAGATAATCAATGCAATTGATAAAATTATAATAAATATAATCATAGTTGTTGTAATAACAAACTCTTTTTCATGTGATATTAAATTCATATTTCCCAAATTTGTTACAGTAAAAAGTATGGATATAACGTAAGTAATCAAAATTATAAATTTAGACATTATCCTTCTAAATTTCATGTTTTGAACTCTTATATCTTTAACATTTCCTCCATTTAAGTTTTGCTTTGATTTGTTAATTGATAGAAAACTAAAGAATAATACAATTATTGCAAAGAGAAAACTTATTAATCCTATAATTTCTACCTTTTTCCAGTTACTTAATGCCATAAAAAATACTAACATAAACAACAAAATTGGAGGAGTAAAATACCACTTACTTAACTTTTCATAATTTCTATTCTTAGCTTTTATATCAACTACTACTACATTTTCATCAGTTAATAAATCTCCCCAGTTTTCTCTTTTTTTAATGATTTTTACTCTTTTATTAACCATATAAAAGCATATGCTTCCCTCAAATATAACTAAAAATACACCTAATATAAGTATAATTGGCCAATATTCTTCACTTATTTTAATTCCTATCAATATACTTAAAATGCAAGTTACTAAAAAGCACATATTTAAATTTTTTTTATAATTTTTATCTTCTTTCATCAGTTCTTCTTTTTTCTCAAAACCTATTGGGATTCTAACTCCGTAAAAAACAGCTCTTTGAGAAAATTTCTGTATAAATAAAAGAGGAATATAGGTTATTATCATTATAATTAAAAACATTAAAATTTCTGCTTTCACAAAAATCACCTACCTATTTAATATCATCATATTTATCACTGATTAACTTAATTATTTCTTCTTTGCTGACTCCTTTACATATACACCTGCATAAAAAAACTTCTATTTCCTCATCTATAGAATTTAAGAAATCCTTCTTATTATCCTTATTAACATTTACCATAGCGCCTTTTCTTCTATCTATTGATAAGTACCCATCATCTTTCAAAAGATTATAAGCCTTATTAATAGTATGAAGATTCACCCCAATATCTACACTTAAGTCCCTAATAGACGGGAGAGCCTCCCCATCTTCTAACTCACCTCTTGCAATAGCTTTAATAATTTCATTTTTTAATTGTATATATATTGGAGTTTCACTATCAAATAATATCTTAATCAAATCATCACCACCTTTAAATTCTTAGATTCATTCTATATGTTATATTTGTTATATATATATTATAACAAATATATTGTAGAAAATATATTAAAATTCAATGTCATAGTGAATGTTTCTCAGTAGTAACTGAAAAATTTAGAATTAATTAACTGTAGCGGAGAACAGTGTTCTCCATAAAACCTAAATCATACATATAATTATGGTTACAGAATTTGATGATGTTACATATTCAAAGAATAACTGGTGAACACTGTTCGCCCCTACAAAGAAATTACCAATTATATTGCTAGTAAAAATATTAGTTAAATTTATTAGTGTTGCTCCGAACTATACTGCACCCTTCGCCAATTGAAAATTGATGATTGACAATGGAGAATTTTTGAAGAAATTAATTTTCAATATTAATTTCCACCATAATTGTCAATTGTCCATTCTCAATTTTCCATTTATTAAGTTTCCCAGAGGTGGAAAACTACCAATTGTATTGCTAATAAAAAGTCAATTAAAGAGATTATTTTGCTAAAAATTAAATTCCTCCCCATTGTGAATTGTGCATTACTTTAAGTTGTATATTGTTTAAAGTTATCCACAGATTTAATTTTTTATAATTTCCTATAGAATAAAAAAAGAGTAATTGTAATAAAACAGTTACTCTAATCAATATATTATTATGCTCCATTTTGGTAAAATAACAAAAATTTACTTCACTCATTTCAGCTATATACATCAATTTTCCTTTTATAAAATTCTACACTTGGTTTTACAATGTTTTTATATGGGATATAAATTATTTTATATTTTTAGAGACTACTGGCACATAAAGATCTGCAGAGAGTTCTCCCTGATTAAAATAGTAATATTCAATATCGTGAATACCAGCATGCTCATATTCCGATTCAATTAACCATACCGAATATATATAATCCCAAGTTTTTTGTACACTTTCGGTTATAGGCCCAAGAATTCTAAAAATTGCATACAGCGAAGATTCCAATTTATATATCTCCATATTCTCAGGAACATAATTTGTGGAATTAACTTCATGACCTATCATATACTCAAAATCATCTCCATCAGAAAATATGCAAATGCCCATACATTCATCTATATACTTCCACTCTATTATTTTTTCGCTCTCCTTTTCACTATTCCACTTATGCCATAGCAGTGGTATATCTTGGAGGTTGCTCCCATCTGCCTTCACTTTTGTCCTTTGGCCTACTACATATCTTTCTGGAAGTTTCCTATATAAAGGAGCTAATCCTTCTTTCATTAGTTTATACTTAAACAGCATATAATCAAAATTCATTGGTTCCCTTATAAAATAAAGCAATTTGCTGTTTCTTACTTCAGAGGGATTTCTTCCATAAACTTTTTCAAAAGCTCTGCTGAATGCCTCCCTTGATTCATAGCCATATTTTATACCTATGTCCACAATAGACATGTCCGTATATACCAATTCCTTTGCTGCTTCCGTTATTCTTCTTTTTCTGATATAGTCTTTAATTGAATCTCCTACTACACTTTTAAAAATACGATGGAAATGATAAAGAAAATAGCCCGCTTCCTTTGCGATAGAAGATAAATCAATGTCATCATATAAATGACTCTCTATATAATTTATTGCCTTTTCTATAGAATATAAATAGGACATATTCAATCATCACCTTACTCCAGACTATTTATAGCTTCACTTAAATCCTTAGGTACTTTTATTTTATCATTAGTTTGAACATATTCGTATAAGGCCTCAAAGTTATTATCTACATTTAAATCAAGTATAGATAGTTCATCCATAACCTTATAATCTTTTTCTGTCCATTCTTCTATTGGAAGGCTCTTGTACCCTTTCCACATATCCCAGGGCTGCATGGGAACCTTTAGTAATGAATTAGCATCAAGGATTAGATTACATCTTAAATAATCATATCCCCACCATTTGAAAATGCCGAACAACTCAGGATTAAGCCTTCCTTCTCTACACAATAACCAGGCTCTTGGCCCTGTTATAAAATAGTTCTCACTTACATCCAGAGGATTAATATGTTATATAAATTTTTATTATATCCTCGTTCCAAATTTATTTGTCCTACTTAGTATAACCTATTTAAACTTTAAATCATTAAATAGCTATCATTATAAGTAATTCTATTACTTCCCCATTTTAATTATAACATAACCATATATACAAATATAGACTGTTTATTTCTTTACCTCATTGTTAAAATATAATAACTATATTAAATACAATTTACAACTAAAATATAAATTATACAATACTAATAAAATTTTAATAATTTATATATATTAGAGGAGGAAATACTATGATTCCACAAACAAAACTAATAATGGTTAAAAAATCATTACAAAACGCTTTTGGAGTTGATGAATATGAAGATATACGAATGTTAACAGCTGGTCTCTCTTCTGCACTTGTTTTTCGTATTGTTGTTAAAGGTACCCCATATTTACTTCGTATTATCACTGCTACAGATGCTATTAACGACCCAACCCACCAGTTTACTTGCATGAAAATTGCTGAGGAAGCAGGTATTGCTCCACGCATATGGTACATGAGCATAAAAGATAGAATATTAATTACTGATTTTATTGAAGCTCAACCACTTTCAATTGATGAAGCAAAGGTTAAACTAGCTGATATATTACACAAATTACATTCGCTACCGCCTTTCCCTAAGCTAGTTAATTATTTTGATACTGTGGATAATTTTATTCGTAACTTCAAGGCTGCAAATATCCTTCCTGAAAGTTTCACAAAAGAGTTATTTGAACTATACTCACTTGTTTCAGATGCTTACCCTCGTGATGATAAAGATTTAGTTTCATGTCACAATGATCTTAAACCTGAAAATATTCTTTTTGATGGTGAGAGAACTTGGCTTATAGATTGGGAAGCTTCTTTTTTAAATGATCGATATGTAGATTTAGCTGTTGTTGCAAATTTTGTAGTAAGAGATGATAATGATGAAGTAGATTATCTTCAAAGGTATTTTAAAAAAGAAGTAGATGAATATACAATGGCCAAATTTTTTCTTATGAGACAAATAGTACACATGTTCTACTTCACTGTTTTTATGTTATTAGGCTCCTCTGGAAAAACCATTGACCCAAATATGGAAAAACCAGATTTTAGAAATATTCATCATCGTATATGGTCAGGTGAAATGACCTTATCAACTAATGAAGCCAAACTACAGTATGCTTGGGCTCATATGCAACAGCTACTATACAATATGAATACCAATCGCTTTAAAGAATCATTACACATTGTCTCTAATTCTCGCCTAAACAAATTATAAAAAATATATAAATATATAGACCGCTAATGAAAAACTTTACTTTCAGTTAGCGGTCTCTTATTATACTTATTTATTTTCTATTTCTAACTTAGTTCCATCTAGTAAACACACTTTAATACTTACTTAAAATCCTTAAAGTTAGCCTATTTCCTCTCTATGTTTATCATGCACTACACATATATTGTCAGTGGAAGCATTTCTACTTGTCATACTTCTAGAGTTTTATATCCTAATTGCTGTAGAATTCTTAAATCTCTTGATAAAGTTATAGAGTTACAGGAAAGATAGACTATTTTTTATGGTGATATTTTAACTATGACTTGAAGTAGTGATTCTTGATGACCTTTTCTTGATGGGTTTATTACTATAATCTAAATTTACTTAAGATATAATTATGAACCGTCCCTTATATATGAGATACTCTTAGAAATCTACTTTGTCCGGATGAAGCCCTGAACTTCCGCAATCTGTTAGTCTGTCAATCTTCTCAACATCTTGTGCACTAATTTCAAAGTCAAATACCTGAAGATTATTTTTAATTCTCTCTGGTGTAACAGACTTTGGTAATGGAACAATTCCCTTTTGAATAATCCAGCGTAGGGTAAGCTGAGCTACGGATTTTTTATATTGATCCGCAATTTCCTTTAATACTGGATGATTCAAAATCTGTCCATTTGAAAATGGAGCCCATGCTTCTACTAAAATATTATGTTGTCTACAAAATGCTACAGTTTCCTCCTGCAACATTCCAGGATGGAATTCAATTTGATTCACCATAGGTTTAATCTTAGCAGTTGCTAACAATGGTTCTAAATGGTGTGGAAGAAAATTACTAACTCCTATTGCTTTGATTTTACCTTGGTTGTAAAGTTCCTCCAATGCTCTCCAGCTCTCACTGTTTGCTTCCTGCCAGTTATTCTTGGATGCTTTTGCAATAGGCCAGTGAATAAGGTATAAATCCAAATAATCAAGTTGTAAATCTTCTAAAGTTTTATTAAAAGCAGCTAAGGTTTTTTCATACCCTTTGTCATCATTCCACAACTTACTTGTTACAAATAATTCTTCTCGTGCCACACCAGATTTACCTATGGCTTCACCAACACTTTGTTCATTTCCATAAGCAGCAGCACAGTCAATATGTCTATATCCTGCTTTGATTGCATTTATTACGGATTGCTCTGTTTCCTCTCCACTAGGCGTACGGAATGTACCAAATCCTATATTGGGAACTTTATAGTTGTTGCTTAATGTATAAAAATTTTCTTTCATAATTATTTTCCTTTCTGATTTATTATCGTATAAAATTTGTCATAACACGGTCTTCCTCTACAGGAACAGGTATTTTTTCTTTTTCAGCGTCAATTATCTTAAGGAGCCAAGCCATTGATTTGGCATTTTTGCGAAGGGTCTGAATACCTTCTTTGTCCTGATGAACTTCCCCTTTTTCCAAACCATATGCTATTGTCCAGTATTGAGATGGCGATATTACTGTCTGGGCTAAGTTAAGATAGTTATTTAGCTGATGTACTACATCTACACCACCGGCACGTCTTACAACTGAAATAGACGTTGCAACTTTGTATTTGAAATAATTTGAACTGGTGTAGAATACCCTGTCCAGAAAAGCCTTCATTGTTCCTGCTATTCCTGCATAATAAGTGGGGGATGCAAGAATAAAACCTTCTGCTTCACGCATTTTTTTTGCAACCTCATTGACAATGTCATTCTTAAAAACACAGTGATTTTCCTCTGAAGTTCGGCAGTATCCACAGCCAATGCATCCATGAATGTTTAGCTGACCAATTTGAATAATTTCAACTTCTATACCTTGCTGTTCTAGCTCATCTGCCATAACCTTCAGTGCCTGACTTGTATTACCGTTTTTACGAGGACTACCATTAATAGCTATTACTTTCATAAATTCACACCCCTTTCTCTGTTATAGGGCAAGTATAAACCCTACACTTAACTGTAAGTCAATAGTGTATGTAAAAAAATTTTCATATTCATATTTTTTTCCTAAGATACAGCAAGTATACTCTTACACTTAACAATTTTCATAATCATCCTTGACTTAGAGTTAAGTGTAAGTTATATAATATATAAAAAACTATTTGAGGTGATAAACGTGAATTATACAATAGCACAAGCCGCTAAAAAAATGAATTTAACAGTATATACATTAAGATATTATGATCGGGTGGGACTGCTCTCTAATGTTCAAAGGGATAAATCAGGTAATCGTATTTTTACAAAGGATGATATGGAAATGCTCTCACTTATATGTTGTCTTAAGAATACTGGAATGCCTATTAAGAAAATAAAGCAATTCACAGATTGGCAAAATGAAGGTAATCATACACTCCATTCCCGTAACCATATGTTAATAAAACATAAAGAAGATATTTTAAAACAAATTGAAGATTTAAAAAAACATCTTCGTTTGATTGACCGAAAGCTTGATTATTACCATGATGCCTGCCAGGCCTATGATACAGACTCACCAATTCCGACCTGCTGTGCATATACAGACAATGAGTTGGATTTTTAGGTCTAATTTTAACAACTATTTTTATTTATATAATTTTTATATGAAATGTTTAATTACAAAAAACGGGGCAGTATAGTCTAAATAAAATTCTTTCCCTTAGTTTTTAATATCAAATTTTTTATATTCTAAATTGCTATTCTTATGAAATTTGAAATCACGTTGTTTCAAAATTTTATTATTATAATTAATCCAATAAGGATTCTGCTTCTACAGCCAAGATTTTTTGCTGTATCTCACGCTTTAGCTCTTTATTAGCTTACAAATAACCTTAACTTCATCCCAATATTTTATAATACTTTATAAAAAAAAAGTATAAAAAACTACTTATATGTTTCAATAAGTAGTTTTTATAATAATATCCATTAAGAACTAGACATTCTACTTGTCCTTATAATTTATATTTTCATTTTAAATTATTTTAACTATTATTATGAGATATTTATAATTTCATCCAATCTTTGCTTAATTTCATCACTTAAGTTATGAGAAACCATTATAATCATTGAATTTGTATCTAAAATTAGATTTTCAATAAAATTTTTAGTAGTATAATCAAGATTTGCTGTTGCCTCATCCATAATTATGATATCCCTTTTTCTAGCCAAAGCTCTAGCTAAAGCAATACGTTGTTTTTGTCCACCTGAAAGATTTTTTCCATTCTCTGTAATCATATAATTTAAGTCAAAATCTTCAAGCTTCACTAATTTCATAAGTTTGAATACTGCTTCATCACTTAATACCAAACTCATCTGGATATTATTCTTAATTGTATCATTAAATAAGTATGTATTTTGACTTACATAGGCGATATCGTAAAACATAAGAGTATCTAAATTTTTTATTTTTCCATTAATAATTATATTGCCACTATAATTATCAAATTCCCCAGTTATGGCTTTTAATAAACTTGATTTTCCACAACCGCTTTCTCCAATAATAGCATATTTTTTCCCACTTTTGAAATACAAATCTTAATTAATTTTAACTATTTTACCATCAAAATCAAAAAAATTCTTTTATTTCTATTTCTTCTATTGGAATTATCTCTTTATTATCATTAATTTCTCTTTCATTTAAAGTTTTATTATGCAAAAACTAAGTATTTATATTATCACTATGCTTTCTTTGGAGATTATGAATATACTCTGGTCCATCAATAGTAACTTGAAAATTATTAATTTTTAACTCTAACAATCTTAATATAGTTTTTTGTCTAATAGATATCCATTTGTTACAACACAACTCTATACTTTACATTGTATTCTTTGCAAATTTCTATAATGCTCAACCCCATAAGTTCTATACATCCAAAAATAAAATAGAAATTATTTTATTTTATTCCATTGTTCGCTACAACTATTATACTTTATTGATAATTTATGTCAAAAGACTAATTATCTTAATTTTATGTTAGATTTATTGCTATTTTGTTAACAATATTTTAAAATCATAAATTAAAATATTTTATTTCTAAATCATATTATCAATATTTCCATCAACCTCATTTTTATAAATAACATAAAAGAACAAACAATTACAAAATCACTATACCTTCTTTACATCATAAATAGCTATAATCATCACAATTATTTTATTGCATACTTCTAATTAATTTATTAAATTATAAAGTAAAATAGATAATCCATATAATATATAAATATGAGCTGGGTAAAATATATAAAATAGTTTCTTCATAGATTTACCCTTTTCTCCATTATATAAGAACATAAAAATTACAGCAAAAACACCCATCCATTCATAATAATCTGTAAACATAAGTTTTAAACTAATAGGTTTTATAAATAGAATTGGTAATATAGTCATCCATAAAAACTGGAATAATCCAAAAACTGTTATCTGTACTTTTCTATTTTTGTTAAAAATATATAGTATAAGTCCAGATACAATAATGTAAATGCCACCTTCAACTATAGTATACACTGGTAAAACTGTGTAAAATAAAATATTTGCGTAAATTCTTAAAGAACCTGTTAGAATAGAAGCTAAAAATGGTCCAATAATATTTGGTACAACAATAGGTGCTATTAAAAATAGTATTCCATTAATTATTTTCTTTTCTCTTAAATAGTCAATCCCCCTAAACATAACCATAAGTATAACAAAGGTAGATAGTATTCCATTCATAGCATAAAAACCATCACCTCTTCGAAGTTGTGGAATAAATTCCAATAAGAATCTGATAACTCCCATTGCAATTGATATTAAATAAATCCTTAAAAAATATTTTTTCTTATTAGAAGTATGTGTGTATCCTTCTATCATCATAAATAAAAAGAGTCCACCAGATAATCTGCCAATCCAAGAAAATACAACTGGTACCTTACCTGTGAATTCAAAAAAATAGTAGATATGGTCAAACAGCATAAATATAAGAGCTAATAATTTAATTTGAAATCCTGTAAATCCTTTTTTACTTGTTTGTAACATCATTTTAATTTCTCCTTACCAAATAATTATTAGTAGCTACTGGATATAATCTAACATTTAATTATAAGGAATTTATAAAGTTTCTCTAAAATAGTTTAGATAAATTTTATAAAAAGGAGTTCGTTGGACTTATTTTTGCAATTGAAAATTTACAATTTATTGTCTGTAGCGTTGAACAACCTTCCCCATATATTATTGTGCTAATAATAAATTATGGGAGAAAGAAAAACTGGAGAACTCTGTTCTCCCCTACAATAATGAAAAAACTAGCAACTTTAAGTTGCTAGCTAAAAGATTCTTCCTTAACCTATTTAATATTCAGAAATATTTTCAACAATATCTAACTTTCCTATTTTATTGATTGGACCAATAATTGATACGTAAGTTGCTATTATCACTAATAAAATTATAATCATCAATTGATTAATAGGAACTTTCCAAGACAGCCCCCACTTTGTAGTTATAGATTGCATAAAAATTAATCTATGAAGTGGCAGTCCTATTATACATCCTACAATGGATCCACAAATAGTATAAGTGGCAGCCTCAGCAGTAATCATTCTTTTAAGCTGCTTTGTAGTCATGCCAATTGCTCTCATATATCCATACTCTTTCATCTTTGCCGAAATACTCATATTCATGCTGTTTATAATATTGAATACAGTTATAGATGCAATACATACAAGGAATCCGTATATAAAAATAGAAAAAGAAAATCTTACCGCTCTAACTTCTTCATTACTGCTCCGTTGATCTGAAAAAATATAATCTTTGGCTAAACTTTGAATAGCTTTTACATTTTCTTCATTTGCATTTTTATTAAGCTGAATATCAATAATGGTATAGTCAAATTTACCTATAATACTCTTAAAAGTGTCCTCATTACATATAACTATCTCATTGCCTTTTTGTTTATCAAATGGACTTGTAGCTAATATTCCTGCTATATTGACTGTATTAGTTCCATTTACCGTGGAAATTTTAATTTTATCTTCAACTTTCCATGATAAATCTTCTGAATACACAAGCAGTACATTTCCAATGCCCCTTGAAACTGTATTAATATCTCCATCTACAAGTTGCTCTGTGGACCATTTAAATTGATTTTTTTCATAAGAAACAAGATCAATCCTTCCTTTAGATTCACCTACAGTAACAGGAATATTATAAGAAAAAGCTCTTCCATATGCCCTCTTAACCTCCGGATTAGCTATAACTTTATTTATCACTTCATTTGAAATAGATTGGGTATTATCTTTACTAATAATAGACAAATCTGGCGTCCAAGGTCTTGCCGGCTTAATGGCCTGATCTAAAAAATCAATTTCCACACTAAAACACAAAAACAAAACAATACTTATAGAAAAAGATCCTACCATCAAAAATAAATTCTTTTTTCTCATATAGGCATGATGCATCCCCATAGCAATATCAACTTTTTTATTTTTTATATTTACAGGCTTTTTATATATTTGACTATTTGCTCTACTTATCTCTCCATTAATAGCACTTAAAGGAGATACTCTAGATGCTTTTCTACTAGGGGAAAAAGAGGCTAAAATAACAGATAAAAATCCTACACCTGCGCCCAATATCAAACTAATTAAACTTACATTAAATATAGGCATTTCACTAAAATATGTTGGATTTACATTTCTTAAAAATGCGCTCAGTATCCAAACAGTTATTGTTCCTGATACTAACCCAATTGGAATAGCTTTAAAGCTAAATCTCAAGCCTTCATAAAATACATATCTTTTTACTTGGTTTCTAGATGCTCCTATACACCTTAAAAGTCCAAAAAATCTAATTCTCTTCATAACTTTTGTGTTAAAAGAACCTGCTATCATTAAAACTGCAGCAATTAAAATCAATATAAAAAGAAAAGCTGCTATAGTATATAGTTGAACTATATAGCTATCATTACTCTGCCCTAATGCCCCCATCAAGTATATATTTTGCTGTATTTTATCCTCTTCAATAGATAGTTCATTTGAAATATCTGTAATGGTATTTTGCATATTTTTGTGAGGTTTAAATTGGATATAAAATCTCTTTGGAAAACTATTTTCTGGGAAATTAGCCTGCATTGCTTCTGGAGTTAAAATACCACCATAACCATCAGATTTGAGCAAACTTGATACATCATTACAAAATCCTGAAATTTTAAATGTAACTATTTCATCATCAGAACCATTAATTGTTATCTCATCACCAATAGTTAATTTAAGACGTTCTTTTGCTGAAATGTTAATTAATATTTCATTTGGCTCAATAGGATAACTTCCCTCTTGAACTTGTATACCAAACTGCTCAGCCATTTCTTCGTCCACTCCACTTGGATATATGGATTTTCCCTTTAAAGTATAACCTCTGCTAGCAAAAATCCATCCTGCATAAGCAATTTCTGGACGAGCAGAAATTAACTTTGCCTGCTCATTTGTTATATCTTTCATCATTACATGCCAATTACCATATTCATTAATCATAGTAGTTTGTTGAGCTTTTATCTCCATTTCCGCCATGCCAAAAACAGTTGTTACAAGAAATACAGCAATTATGATACTTATAAGAGTCATTTTGTTTTCTTTTTTATGAACTTTATTGTATTCTTTCACCAAATTTAGATAGTGTGTCATTTCACAGCACCTCCAAGCTCTGAAAGTTCACCATCTGTTACACGTAGAATACGGTCTGCAGCAGAAGCTATATTAACATTATGTGTAATCATTAAAATGGTCTGTTGATAACGCTTAGACATAGATTTTAATAGAGAAATCACATCATTGCTGTTTTTGCTGTCAAGATTTCCTGTAGGCTCATCTGCTAAAATAAGCATTGGATTTTCAATTAATGCTCTCCCAATTGCCACTCTCTGCTGCTGACCACCAGAAAGCTGATTAGGCAGATGATTTCTTCTATCTTTTAACCCTAATATTTCTAATATTTCTTCTACAAATTGCTGATCCGGCTTTTTATAGTCTAATAATAATGGAAAAATAATATTCTGTTCTACATTTAGTTCAGGAATTAAATTAAAAGCTTGAAAAACAAATCCTATATTTCTGCGTCTAAATACAGTTAACTCCTTTTCCTTTAATGAAAATATATCTCGTCCATCAATAATTACTTTTCCTGAAGTTGGCGTATCTAATCCACCAATTTCATTTAATAAAGTACTTTTCCCTGACCCAGATTCACCAACTATAGCAACAAATTCTCCTTTTGCAACCTTGAACGAAACATTCTTTAAAGCATGAACTTTATTTTCACCACTTCCATATACTTTACTTAAATTCTTTACTTCTAATATGTCCATTTTTAATTCCACCTTCCCTCATTGGTAGAATAGCAATTTACTCTTACTCTAAAGTGTATCTAACCTTACTTATTTGTAAGCTTTATAAATGTAAGAGTAAATTCAGTTCCTTCATTTAATTTACTGTTAACTGTTATAGTTCCCCCATTAGCTTCTATAATAGACTTAGCAAGTGATAATCCAAGTCCAGCACCATCATGATTTCTTGAATATTTGCTCCTATAAAAACGTCTAAATATATTAGGTACATCTTCTGGATGTATTCCTTCTCCATTATCTGCAATCTTTATTTCTATGAAAATAGGGTTTTCCATAAAGCTAATACGGACCATATTTCCCCCTACTGTGTGATCTAGTGCATTCTTAACTATGTTTCCAACTGCTTCAATAATCCAGCCACGGTCACATGTTAATGAAATATTTTCATCATCACTATAAAAAATTTTCTTTCCCTCATTTTCAGCTCGTATTTCAAGAGGTTCAATTGCATCCTGAATAATATATAAAACATTTTCTTTTCTTTTTTCAAAATCCATAATTCCAGTGTCCAATTTTGCCATCTTTAATAAATTTAATACCAATAATTCCATTCGCTCTATAGAATGATTGGATTTCATAGTAAATTTTTTGATTGTATCAGCACTATCATATTCATCAATTATAATTTCATTGTACATTTTTAATGCAGCAATAGGTGTCTTTAATTGATGAGAAATATCTGAAATTATTCCCTTTAATAAATTCTTCATATGTTTTTCTTTTTCAAGATGAGTGTACAACATAGTGGCCATTTCATTAATGGCTCCTAAAAACTGCGAAAATATTCCTTCTTTTTCACTATCTAATCTAACTGAGAAATCACCTTCTATGTACTTATAAATTATATTTGAAGCTGATTTAATTGACCTTAAAATTTCTTATAAAATAGTACAAAAAAGGAGCTACGCATTAGCATTTTTAAAATGCTAATGCGTAGCTCCTTTTTTAAATTAATAAAAAGTCCATTTAGAGTTACTTATCAAAAAACTTTTAGTTATCAAAATTAATTTTTGAACAGCAAAAGGACGCCTTTTTAGACATCCTTTTACTAACACTCTAATAACTTAGCAATTCTGGTTTATAATCCTCAGGTAATTCCTCTTCACTTAAGAATTGGAAATTATCATCATTTAGTATTGGGAAAAATGCTTCATATGGAATCCTAGAAAACTCGCAGGCATAATCATTAGCACCAAACCATTTACCTTCTTTGCTGGTTAAATTTAAACCTCTAGCAAATTTTGTATAGTTTGAGCAATCATGAACTGCTAAATTCCAGTTTTCTTCATCGGCTATTTTCATGAATTTAAAAGTTAATTCCCTACTCCAAATTGGAGATATGTATCCCTGTCTTGAAATATACATGTTTTCCCCATAATAATTATCTATGTTATTTTCATTTAAATGTAATTCTGCACAATTGATAAAATCTAGTTTTGTATCTAAGATTGCTTGCTTTTTCTTAAAAAATCCTTCAAAAAACTCAGGAGTCATTGGAGTTTCAATACCAACATTTTTAATGTATTTTTTTGCAATTCCAATATTCTTAATAACTTTATCTGAGCAATTAGAAGCCCCTAAATTAAAACGTAGCTCATTAAGACCAGCTTCCCCTAGTGCTTTTAATGTTTCTTCTGTAGCTAAGGTTCCATTGGTGTACATATGTTGATGAATCCCTGCATCACTAAATTTCTTTATAATTGAATAATATTTTTCAATTTCCATAAATGGCTCTAAATAAACGTAGGAAATGCCTGTAGGTTTCTTATGAATGGAAAGAAGTAAATCAATATCCTTCTCATAAAATTTAGTACCTCCAATTTCCCACATACCTTCTCCAATAGGAGGAATATCTTCTAGTTGTCCATAATTGTAACAGAATCTACACTCTAAATTACATTTATTTGTTTTCCTAATTGCACTTAATCCAGTTCCTAAAAGACAAGAACGACATCCCTTTGAAAATTTATTTTCATTTCCCACAAAATAAGTTCTATTTTCCAAAGTCTTTAAACCTTTAATTTCTGACATTAATTTATCATTTCTATCATCGATGACTGCCTCAATTTGTGCAAAGGTAGAATAAATGATTTCTTCATATTTTGCATTAATCTCTTCCTCAGGTAATTGAGAGAAAAAATCAAACCATATCAACGCATCACTCTTTGAAATTTTCATAATGTATCCTCCTCTAATCAATTCATTAGTGCAAAATTTTCCACACTATTTTTTAGATTTTCTCTTTATATATCAAGGGTTGCAGAGTTTTTTACAAAAAAATAATGCCTCCCTTTTGTTGGTATAGTTAAGCTCACTTCCAACGTAATACTATCCAAAAGGAGAGTGTCATTGCTGAACCCAATTATATCATTTTTATTCCTATACAATCAACTTTTACAATTGAAAACTCACAATTGTGGACATTTCTCAGCAGTGGCTAAACATTCTCTTTCACCCCTGGGGTCTGTAACAAAATCTATAAATTTTAGCCAAAATAAAAAAACAGCTACAAAACTTAAATTTGCAACTATTTTCTATACAGCCCCTGGGGTGCAGTAAGGTGTGGTGGTACATCTGCGGTATTGGATGATAATTTAGGTGTATTTCTTATCTCCATAATATTGGTATAATGTCACTGGTTTTACTTCCAAACTATACTGCACCCCAGGGGAATCCTTACGGACTTCGCTATTGTTCCCCAGGGTGGAAATTGCTTCTCTCCATAATATTGGTATAATGTCACTAGTTTTACTTCCAAACTATACTGCACCCCAGGGCAACCCTAAAGGGCTTCGCGCTGTTCCCCAGGGGTGGAAAACAAAAACTAGCAACTTAAAGTTGCTAGACATCCCTTAGCCAATTATATTACTTTAAAAATAAACATATAATATTTTTCTTTCCTCAATTTAGTAAAATATTGTGTACAGTAAAGTCTTCACTTCTACATTATCCAATATAATTGTTAACTATACTTAGCAAACTAATTATTAAAAATAGACTTCATATTTTTTCTTACTACTTTTAGTAATTCTTTAGGCAGTTTTTCTACTTGTTCTCCAATAATTACTCCATGTGGCTGTTTATATCCTTCGTTCCATACAAAGTTAAAAATTTTTTCATTGGTTTCACTATTTTTTCCTATTTGAAATGCATAGACTTCAACATTTTTAGATAATAATTCTTGTACAGCTTCTTTTGCTAATCCTGGAAAGCTTGATGCACCATCTGTAATTTCAAAGACTATTTTTATTTGTTTTCCCTTTTTAAGTTCACTTTCCTGCATGGATGTAATTTTATTGGATATTTCTTTAAGGCAGCTTCCATCATCTGTTGCTCCATCTGCTGCATTTAACTTTACAATTGAGCGAATTATGTCACTTTTTTCTTTCTCATTCACATTTTTATCATTAAATTCTTTCACATTATAATACTTGCTACCAAAAAACCAAGTTTCACTTAAAACTTCTATTTTTTGGTTCAATTGTTCTGCATTGCTTTTCAAATATCTATTAAAATCATCTATGGACAGCAAAGTCACTGCTAAAGCTTTTCTAGCTGCCTCAATTTTTGAAGGATTCATTGATCCTGAATTATCTATAACAAAAGAAATTTCTATTCTTTCAGGCAATATATCTGCCCTAGTCTCTAATAAATATCTATTGAAAATGGGAAGATTCTTATAATTTCCCTTTTTTTCAGCTTCTACAAAATCTGGATAAAAGCTAATAAAACTGTTCACATCCAGTTTTCCTTTTATTTGACCATGTTTTTTTACGCTTACTTCTTTTTTAGCATCTCCTATAAGCTTTTTCCAAAATTGGCTCATTTGTTCTCTTTCTAATTTCATTTTATTTGAATAAAATTGAAACAATTGCTGATCTGATTGGCTAATTCCATAAGCTTCTAAATTTACTTTGCCTTCCATGGCATTTTGTACACTCTCACTTATTTGATCTTGTTGATCCATCATTTCTTCTAAAATTTTTTCAACTTCTTCATCAGTAGATTCTAGTGAATCTTTCATCTCATCTGAGTTTGACTGTTCAAAAGGATTTTCACTTCCTTTAACCTGCTCTTTTTCCTGTGCTTTTGATTTATAAAACATCATTTCATCAATTTCTTCTTTCCATAATTTCTGAAAAGTTGGATAAATAAAAGAACGAATAAGAGAATCTCTCTCTATGATTCCTTGTTCATCATTTATCTGTCTAATTAATTGATAATGAATAAAATCAAAAAAAGGCTGGTTAAAAATTTTTTTATCAAATGGATTTAGAGTACAGTCTTCAATTTTAGGCTCTATTTTATATAATTCAATAATAAAAAAGCTATTTGCAAAAGCTCTATGTCTAGGCATTTTAGAAATTGATTCAATAGTCTTACCTGTTTTTTTCATATATAAAAGAATTTTTTTAAAGTTTTCTTCATCCCTATATATAGGACACATCTGCAAAACTCTTAAAAATGCTGTTTGCTTATCCAATAGATGTAACAAATCAATAATTTCTTTTCTTACATAATTAGAAATAATTTTAGACTGATATGCAGGGTCATTTTCTAGTCCTTCTTTTTTTATCCTAGCCATAATATAGCTAGTCATGTGATCAATTTCTTTCCGCCAATCCTTTTTTCTATCTAAATATTTTTTAGTTTGTTTTTTCCAATCAGGATATAAGGCTAGTTCATAGTAAATATGCCACATAATTTGATTATAATCTAATTTTCTATCTAGAAAGCTTTCCAGTGGCAAGTATAAAATTCCCTTGGAAGGATTTAATATAAATCTTTGTAGTTTTGAATCAGGAATATACATTAAACTAGAATCTCCTGTAAATGTAGCTAATGAGCGTTGTTCTTTTTGTAAAAATTCTTCCAGGTGTTTTTTAGATTCTTCAATTAGTGATTGCTCATCAAAATTAAACATACTCATCCCTCCTATTAGGCATATAAAAATAAATAATAAGTCAAGCTAAGGGTTCTGTTGCCCCAGTACAACACAAAATAGACAAACATATTGACTTATTTATTTTTTGAAGATGCCTTAATACAGTGGCAGATTCCACAGGTCTTTTGGTGTATCAATTCGCTCAATGTATAAAAGATTTAATTTACCGTCTATATCCATAAGCAGATATTTTGAAACATCTAATTTAAGGACATTAGTAAAAAATACATCTTTAATAACTGTATCTTCATTTAGATACCAATTCTCAAAGTTCTCTTCAAGCAAATATATTAGTCCATCTTCACTCAAAACTACAGCTGTACCACTTTTAGATTGAACCTCAAACAAATTACCTTTTAAATCATTCAATTCCATATTTATATTTTTTAAATCTTCATATAAAGAAACTATCTTAAGCTTTCCTTTGTTCCCTATTACTATAAGGGATTTTTTATCTTCATTTTCTTCTTCTAAACATCTAATCTGTCTTATTTCTTCATTTAAAAAATCAATTTTTTCTGTAATAGTAAATTGTTTATTATCATATTTAATAAAATATAATTCTCCACTCTTTGTTCCTACTACAAAATAATCTTCATCTATTTTTTCTGCTATGGTCCAATTTGAAATAACACAGTATATATCTTTATGAAAAATCAAACTATATTCATTGTTTTCTTTTATTATTTCAAATAAATTTAGTTTTTCCTCCCCATTTTCCACTGCAAATAAACCATCTCTAATTGATATGCATCTTCCAAATCCATTAAAATCCTGATTTATTTTAAATCTTTGAACTTTAATTTCTCCATTAACATTAGGAAGTTTATCAAAATTATCACTTGAAATTAAATAGCACCCTCCTCTAACTCCCAAAAGTAAAATTTCTTTCTCATTTAATTTATACATGAATGAAATTGTCTCTTTTATTTCTTTAATAGGTGGGCTCCACTCTATTTCAATTTGATTATGATTAGAAAAATTATCTACGCTATCTATATAAAAAAATTGAACTTTTTTATCTATACTACTTACAATAAAAAGATTTTTATTAATTCTCAATTCAGTTTGAAGGAAGCTATCAAAACTAAAAGCACCCAATTGTTTTATTGGATTTATCTTCATTGAAGTTTTTTTAATATGATTTGCATAAACCCTATAGTAAGGAATTAAGTCAGTTAATAATTCCTCTTCCATTTTTAAAAGTTTATTTAATTGTTCTTTAAAACCTTCATCTAAAATTCCATTTGCTTGACATTCATTTAGTTTTTGTCTTAAATTTTCAACTTGTCTCTTAAACTCCTTGGCATTAACTGACAAATTTATTTTCATTTCTCTCCTCCATTGCCTTCCAAGTATTCAAGTAAATCTTTTGAATGCTCTAAATGAGCTAATTGCTGGTCTAATATTTCATATTCTTTTGCATCAATTAGCGATGAATCATCAATAGCAGCTTCAAAATTTTCTTTTAGTCCTTTTGGCAAAGTTTTTCTTGGAGTTCCTTTTCCAAATACCAGATGAACTACATCTAAATAACTTAAAGTTTCTATTAATGGACGTACATATTGATATGGACGAGTGCGAATTTCATCATATGTTGTAGTTGCTTCTCCTATACCTTTTGGTTCAACCTTCCACCCTTCTTCCATAGGGAAAAATCCAAAACGTACTGCCTGTGAGAGAATATAGTTTTGGTCATCAGCATAAGTGATTGAACTAATAAATCCATCCCACAAAGCTTTGCTTAAGTCTTTTTCTTCACCCATATTCCAATTATCTAAAACATGTAAAATATTACGTATTGATAATACAGATTCTCTAAGCTCTAATTCATCTGCTCCACAATCTTTTTGTGCTTCATCATCTTTCCATTTACCCATAAAAACATTTTGAGTAACTCTGCAAAGCTGAGAAAATCTAAATAATTCTTCTAATGTCCTTTTAGAATTAGGAAGATGAATGTTTCCATTTCCATCAGCTAATCTTGTTATTATTATTCTAAAAAGTTCATTTTTTTCTGGGAACTCTTGATTTTCTAAAGAGCCAATTGTTCTTTGAGGTACATAATTATATTCAATAGTTACAAAACGTGATTTAAATGCTGGATTTAACTCATTTGTTCCTTCGTAATTAACCATTTGGCTTGACAAATTTCCTGTACCAATAAATCCAAAACCAGGTTTAATTAAAACAGGACCAACACCTGTGATATAAGCTGTATTCCCTGCATGACGCTGCAATATATCATTTAAAGCAATTAAATTTTGCATGGCAATTGTATTTAATTCATCTACAATTACAGGACGGCCTTCTTTTACTGCAATTAAAATTTCTCTTTCTATTTTTTTGATTTCAGTACCAAAAGCACTATTGCTGGCTACTAATAAATCAGAAAAACTTTTCCATATTTGAATCTTGAGCTGTAACTGTTCTTCATCAGTCATCTTTTCTAGCCTAGTTTTATGCTCATCCATCCACTGATAAAAATCTCCTATAATCATATTTAAATAATCAGAATAAGACCCTTTAGAAAAACTATGCTTGAGAGTTAGAGTTTTCTCTACAAACATATCTTCATAAGTCAAATTATGAGACCCTGATATAAATAGTGGCTGCAGTGATTCTACTTCTTCTTTACTTCCATTAGTTAAAATATTTTTATAGTATAATTTTCTTTCTTCATTAAATTCTCTAAATTTTTTAATAGCATCACTTTCTGTAGCCTTTGGATTTTTAGAAAACCACTGTTCCATTTTATCTTCTAATTCTATTTGTATTCTATTTTGAATAGTAAAATCTATGGCTGCTTCAGTTGCTAATTGGGTTTTTCCACTTCCCAAATGTCCTACAATATATACAGGCACCCCTAAATTTAATGAATCTATTACTTTTTGCTTTGCTTCAACTACGTAAGGTACAGTTACTAAACGCTGATTGTGCTGAGTTTCTATATCACTTATCAATTGACGTTTATAATAAAATTCCCATGCTTCTGGAGAACTTTCTAAAATTGTCTCCAGCTCTTTTTCTAAAGCTCTTATGCAGTCAACTCTATATCTTGTAGCTGAATTACTGCCATAATGACTATAGTTATTACTCTCACTATTGACTCTTCTTTCCCAGCGGAGAAAAAACTTTTCATATTCAATTGAATTTTCAATTTCTTCTATCTTTTTGCCCTTATTTTCTGTTTCTTCTTCTACGTAAGCTCTATATTTTTCATAATAAACATTATTTTTTTTAGAGTCACTAGGAATTTTATAATCCCTTTCTTCAAATCTTCGAAAAGCTTTAAAAAAGGCTCCTTGTTCTTCTATTTTTTTATTATTTTCATATTTCGATGATTTTAATGCTTCTTTTCTCAAATCATCTTCATACCAGCTTTGCATTTCTCCTATAGTAGGAATATACCCTTGATTGAGATCTATTTTGTCTTTCACAGAAGTTTCCTCCTTCGTATGATATCATATAAATTTAATACTTCTAATAAGAGAAGTATCCATAATTGTCCATTGCAATCGTCAATAAATATAAGTTAAGGCAATTTATTAATACAAATTTTTAAGTATACAGATTAGATTTAGAGATGGTATATCTATACATATAAAGTAAAATCCCGAGTTTTTTAAAATTCGGGATTTTAATCAAATTATTTAATTTTAAATGTCATTAAATAATTCCATATTCTTTTAATAGTTTTTCAATATCTGTTCCTGCTACTTGTTTTAAAATTTTACGTTTAGCCATTGGTGGTAAGTCAAGTTTTGGTTTTTCTCCATCTAATAGACATACACCAGCATTTAATAAATAGCGGATATCATATCTTGAAGAAAATACTTCAGGAACTCCTTTTTCAACTCCAGTTAAAACATATACTGCTTCCATAGCTGTACGTCCTGAATATTCTATAGTAAATACAGTATCACGGCCTGGATCATCTAATGTTTCAGCAAATTGTCCAAGGAAAGCAAAGTTCACTGCATTTTTTGGTACAACATATGGACGATCTCCAGCTGCACGAGGCATAAATTGAGATGTTATAAATGGCATCATAACTGGAACTGCAGTACATGATTCTGCTAATTCTTCAATTTTATCTGTAGGAACACCTATATGATATAGCCATTCTTTTGTGATTTCCTTACCAGTACAATCTCTCATAGATTTTTTAATATAATCTCCTGGAACATCAGAGAATAAACCATATACCCAAACTACAACATCTTTTTCCGGCTGTCCATAATATTGTTCTTGACGGTTTATTGTCCAGCTCATTAACCATGAAGAATCAAGTGCTGTAACTATACCACCTGTTACAGTACGTCCGCCATATGGGGAACGTTTTGTAATTTTTTCAATATACTCTGGAACACGTTCATCATGACAAGTTACTGTGCAAGATTCCCAATTAGATTTTTCTGTATCTGTACAGAATTTATCTGGTCTTCCAAATTCCTCTGACTGAGCAGCTATGTTTCTCCATAACTTCCAGCATCCTTGTGGTTCTCTATTAAATGGTGCAGGAGTATTATCATCACCATATCCTGAACTTTCAGTCATAGAACCATTAGTAATAAACACTAAGTCATTTTCTGTTAAATCAATAGAAATATCTTTTCCAGTTTTATCTCTTGCAACTATTTTCTTTGCAACTTTTTTATCATCTGAAATTGAGAATTCTACATTATCAACAGTAACTCCATATTCAAATTTAGCACCATGGTCTTCTAAATATTTAACCATAGGTTTTACAAATGAAGTATATTGGTCATGTCTTGAGAATTGTAGTGCAGAAAGAGTTGGAAGTCCATCAACATGGTGAATGAAACGATTCATATATAATTTCATTTCCAAAGCACTATGCCAGTTTTCAAAAGCAAACATTGTTCTCCAATATGTCCAAAAATCAGTGTTTAAAAGCTCTTCAGAAAAAATGTCTTCAATAGTTTTATCTTCAAGTTCTTCATCTGGCATATTTACAAAAGCAGCTAATTCTTTTGCTAAATCTTGACCTAAATTGAATTTTCCATTGTCATAGCGCTCACCACGATTTTTAGTAATACGACAATTACTAAAGTTTGGATCATCGTAGTTTGTATAATAAAAATGATCTAAAACAGTCATATTAGGATCTTCTGTAGATGGTAATGAACTAAATAAATCCCATAAAACTTCAAAATGGTGACCCATTTCACGTCCACCACGTGCTACATATCCAGCATTTTGACGAACTTGACCGTCTAATGATCCTCCTGGAATGTCTAATTGTTCTAAGAATGTAATCTTGTTGCCTTCCATATGAGCATCACGAATTAAAAAGCATCCAGCAGCTAAAGATGCAATTCCAGTACCAATTAAATAAGCTTTTTTATCTTCAATTCCCTTAGGTTTTCTTGCATTTACTAAAGCATGGTAACTTCCATTTGTAAGAGTAAGTCTATCATCATGTGTCTTTAATTTCATTTAATCTCCCTCTTTCCCAATTTAATAACTTTTTAAATCCTACAATTATATTGGAATTCTTCTATATTCACTTTATTAATATACCCATATGATGTAATAAATAATAAAAGTCTTTATTTTTGTGAATATTTATTATCTGTAAGATTTCTATAAATCTATAATATGATTTTTTTATGTGCTTTTCATTAGATAAATAAACTGCGGTGTTCGAATTTCGAACACCGCAGTTTATTTATCTAATTTTTAGGCATTTATATCAAACTGTCTGACATAAAAGAAATTTCATATTTATTTTTATTAAAAATTATTTAAACCAGCACTTCGCTTAAGGGATAACTCAATATTTCCATCAAAGAGGTACCCAATTCGTCTAATAATAGTATCAGGATCTTCTTTCATTCCAGTGGCAATCCAGCGCATTACCATTTCAGTAAGGGCACATTGATAAAAAGAAGCAATTAATTTTCTATCTTCTAAAGAAGTTTGGATACCATCACTTACTTTTTCAACATAACGAATCATCACATTTCCTGATACATTGTATATATAATTAACTAATTCTTCCCTCTGCATAGAATTATATATATGATAAATGGCTGTTTTGTTTTCTAAAGCAAATTTAGCAGCCACAATAAAACTCTCCTCCCAGGAAAGTGTATCATTATATTCATCAATTACTGTCTGAAGTTCTGTTTGAAATATTTCTGACAAAAGTGCATATACATCTGTGTAGTAATAATAAAAAGTATTTCTATTTATCTCACATGCTGTAGCAATATCCTTAACTGTAATCTTGTTAAGTGGACGCTCATTCAGCATCTTTATAAATACCTCACGAATAATTTTTTTGGTATATTGCTGAGCCAAATTGCCACCCCCTAGAGCTTTATTTATATATAAAATTATACCATAGGGTAAGGTATTTTTAAATGATACCTAATAGTAGTTTCACCACTTTAAAAACAGCTATTGATACCGTTACTAAAAATCTGATATTTGCCATTATTCCCATTTGAAAAATTTAATGGCTATACTAGTGCATATTATCATAAAACCAATCATCACAAGTATTGGAACCATTGCACTATCTACATTTAACCCAAGTGAAGCCGCTTTTAAAAGCTTTATTCCTTGAGTTAAGGGAAGTATACTTGAACACCTTTGAAGTACTGCTGGCATAATTTCATAAGGCACTGTTGCCCCCAAAAAAATCAACATAGGAAAGTATAATATACTTGCTGCAACGCCTGCTATCTTTAAATTAGGTGCAATTCCTCCTATCATAAGTCCTATACTAAACATAGAACTCATCACTAAGAAATAACAAACCAAAAACTGAACCCAAGAACCATTTAATCTAAAGTCAAAGAAAATTGCTGAAGTAACATAAACGAGTATAAGTGAAACAATAGCATACAGTGCATAGACTACTACCTGAACTGCTAAAATCATAGCAGGACTTATAGGAGTAACTTTAAACCTTTTAAGAATTTTTTTATGACGATAATCTGATACCACTAGTGGTAATCCCATAACCCCTCCTGCACATATTGCAATTGTAGTAATAGCTCCAAATGATTGCTCTAAAAAAGTGTATGATGCACCATCAAATGCTAATTTATCTCCATAGATGATACCAATAAGAATTGTCACCACTACTGGCATACAAATTGCAAAAATAAACATATCCATCCCTCTTAAAGATAATTTCAGTTCTGTTTTCAACATTGTTTTAAATGCTTTCATTATCTTCTTCCTCCTCACCTGTATACCATAAATATGCATCCTCAAATTTCTCATATGGGCTTGTTACAATTGCTTCCTGTACTGTTCCATAAAAAATGCTTTCTCCTTTTTTAAGAATACAAATTCTATCACATAATGTTTCTACCTCATCCATGAAGTGAGAAGTTAAAAATATAGTAATGCCTTTCTTTTTTAAATCTAGGAGCCCTTTCCAAACATCTCTTCTTGCTCTAGTATCAAGTCCTGTGGTTAATTCATCTAAAAATACAACTTCTGGGTTAGGAATTAAAGCAAGTACAATAAATAATTTTTGTTTTTGCCCACCTGACAATTCATTCACTTGACTCTTATATTTATTTAAAAGACCAAATTGTTTTAATAACTGCTTATAATCTGCTGGCTGTTTATAAAGAGCTTGTGTAACTTCACAAAGTTCTGCTACTGTGAGTTTGTCTTGATAGCTTGATTCTTGAAATTGTACTCCAACCTTCTCATATAATCCTTTTCTCTGTGTTTGTGGATTCATTCCTAAAATAGAAATTGAACCACTATCAAATTTTTTTGTACCCAAAATACATTCTATAGTTGTACTTTTTCCTGCTCCATTAGCACCAAGTAATCCAAATACTTCTCCACTTTTAATGGATAAGCTGACCTTATTTACAGCTTGTATATCACCATATGATTTACATAAATCATGAATTTTAACTGTTTCCATCATTAAAAACCTCCTTATTTAATATATAAAAAGAATAACACCAGAACAAAGTCTGGTGTTATACTGTAGGATTTATATTAAATCTTTTCTCCATGATTTTTAGTTGATTTAAAACAGAATTTGCATTTAATTCTGCGTTACTTAGTGAAGTAAGAAGTTTATCACATACTGTTACAATATCTTCATCAGTTTTTGGAGTATCAATAACTTCTCGTATATCAATTTCTGAATTCTTTGATACTGCGCTTATCATCCGTAAAATTGCTGCAAGTGAGTAATTCGCAAGCCGTAAAGAACGTATTATTTTCAATAACTGAATATCATTTTTAATATATACCCTGTATCCATTTTCCTTTCTTTTTATAGAAATTAACCCATTCATCTCCCAATTTCTTAAGGTATCTATGGTGACATTTAAGTATTCTGCAGCTTGTTTTCTTGTGAAAACTATGTCATTCCCTTCATCCTCTATACCAGAGAGTAATTTTTTTGTAATTTCTATTGCTTCTTCTGCATTTTTTTGCTCTAATTTCACTTGGTCTATATAATTATTAGTACATACAATTGCCTTTTGGAATTCACCTTTAGCAGATAATTTAATAATATTTATCATATTTTTCCTAAGACCACTTTGCAGCACCTCAACTTTAAGGGCTGTCCTAGCCAGCTTAAATTGTGCAATATGAAAATCTGAGAAAACTCGATATCCATTGGATAATCTTTCAGGTTTAGGTATCAATTCTAGTTTTTCATACAATCTCACTGTATTAGGGTGTATACCTATTATCTTTGCTACCTGTGCTGTCTTATATCCATTTTTCATAGCATCATTACCTCCATTTTCTACTATCATAATGCAAAATTAAAGTCTGGTGTTTTAGTGTATAGTTTATTGTCTTATGAATTATTCAGTAGGAAGAGCTGAAAGCATTTCTACCACATTAAAATACATTTGTTCTATTCCCTCTCGATCATATTTCATTCCACAAACTTCAATATGATCTGTGTTATCTAATTCCCCAAGATAATTCCATGTACCTTTTACAGAATTTCCGTTATAATCAATCATTTGATCTGTTGAACCAACCTTAGGACTTATAGCTGATATTACACTTACAACTCCGTCATTTCTCCACCAACTTTTATCTATAGGAACTTCTCCACTCTTATTGTTTGTATACATACCCATGAATATAGAACTCTTTACAAGAATAGGATTCATATTTTTATTTGGTACCTGAAAATGAGTTAATTTATCTTCATGAGTATTTACACATGCAATTGAAAAATAATTGATATCACTTTGTGCTTTAACATAAGAATTAAATTCCCGAGCTCCTTCTGGTGACAAATCCCATACACTTAAATCTTTGGTTTTTTTCCAAATTTCACTATTAATTACTTTATTGCTATAGTCTAAACAGGATTCACCAGGGTTTCTTCTAAGTCCCCACTGATCTAATTGAAAATCGTAATTTAACTCACCTAACTCAACTTTTCTGCCTTTTATTGCAGCAATGGCTGCAACAAATTGATGTGTAAGAGGCTCAATATCACATTTTATATGTGCTTCCTGACTTCCATCATGTGGAGTAGCTATAGATGTAATGCTGGATATCCATGATTTTCCGCCAGTAAAAAGTGGATTGATATTTCCATCTTTAGTAAATTCCAATTCATCAGGATCTCCATTTTCTAAAAGCTGTGCCAATAGTCGAATTGTCTGTCCACCCATACTATGTCCAATTAGGTGAACCTTTTTAATATTCCCTGAAGAATCTTCTGTTCCGATTTCCTTGTACACACCTGGATAACTTCGTCCATACCTTGCATGTCCACATTCTTTAGAATGGAATTCACCATAATCAACTGTGCCCCCTACAATATACGTATACAGCTCACAGGCCCTATCCCAATTACTTGAAACAGGTCCGATAGATGGAGAATATACAGTATAACCCTTTTCCGTAAGCTTTTTAGTCAGACTTTCCTGTCCTCCCCAGTAATAGAGGCCAGCTGCCTCATTGCTTCCCCAGCCAAAACATCCATGTACCATAATTATGGGATATTCATTCCCAATTACTGCATCATCACTATTATCAACAGCTTTTACAGTAGAAATTGAAGTAAAATTTAAAATTGTAAATACCATAAGAATAGATGCCATAAACCTTTTAAAATAAGATTTTTTCATATCCATGCTCCTTTACATTATAAATTCTGTAGTCAGCAGCTAGGCTATAGAACTTATTTTATTTTGATTAAGTTGATACTTGAATTGGAGTATCCTCATGTTAATTATTCTTAACGACACATTAAAGAATGTTAGTTTGTTTATTCTTTGAAGGGTGTTAATTTTATTGTATGATAGCTTGTCCCACTGACCTAAGTGCCATATGCTGCTTACTCACATACTTCATCTTTAATGACAACCTTTAGTAATGCATTTTTATTAAATGAACTTTAATTATATATGGCTTTAATCAGCATTTATATTTAGGATATTCCTTTGTTAATCCTTTATTGATATTTTCATCACCTCCTTTTAGCTAATTTTCTTTTTTATAATGTTTTATTAGTTGTTAATGTCTTTGTTATAGCATACCATTATATTACAGTCAATCTTATAAAACCCCTATGATAAGTCTAAAATCCCAAATATACAACAACATCTTCCTTTTTTTAACTGTTGCGTTATTTCCCTATTTTTTACAAACTACAAATAGAATCTTTGGCTTTTCTATCATGAATAATGGTATCAATTTAATATTACAGCTTTAATAAAAACACTTTTTTTCCTTATGAAGACTTCTATAATAGCTTAAATATAAGATCATATCATAAACCTAGTAATATCTTTTTATACTATAGTTAATCTTTAACAAGAAAAAACTAGCCCAATAATAAGCTAGTTTACAATTAATCTGGTAATTACTATTGTAATTTATTAAATATTCAAATATATTTACTTATTCAATTGCTTCTCTTATTAATTGAATTTTTTTAATATCTAAATCTGTTAATTTTTTTATTGTTTCATTAACGATACATATGTCGGTTCTGCCAATATTCCTTTCCTTTTAAGGTAATTCTACTGCCACCTCTTCCTTTTCTTATTTTTACGAAGCCCTTTTCCTCCATATCCTTTAAAATATCCCGAATCTCCTTTTGAGATATTAAAAGATACTCCTCCTTTGCTTTAATCATCAATTTATCTCTTCCAATAAACTCATTTCGCTCTGCTGCCATATAAAGCTGTTCTAAAACAAACCAGAAAGGTGAAACCACCTCTTGAACTCTCTCTTTCTTCTCTATATTCATTGATTTGCATATCCGGTCACGGAAAATTGTAGGTGGTAAATCCTCCATCTCAATGACCTGTTTTCCCGTATAAAGAAAGTATTCCACTGTATTATGTAATTCCCTTATATTTCCTGGCCATGAATACTGTCGGAGAAAATTTTTTACTTCTCCTGATAACTGAAAGTCACCTTGAAGCTCCTTTTTAAAATGTTCCATCAAAAGAAAAACATCCTCTCCTCGTTCTCGTAAAGTTGGTACTACAACTGTCAAAGTATTAAGGCGATAATATAAATCCTTTCTGAAGCTTCCTTCTTCCACCTTCTGATCTAGTGATTCATTAGTTGCTGCAACAATTCTCACATCAATGCTTATAATTCCACTACCACCTACACGCATAACTTCGCCTTCCTGCAAAACTCTTAGAAGTTTTACCTGCATGGCCTGGCTCATTCCTTCTACTTCATCGAGGAATAAAGTACCACCGTGAGCAAATTCAAAGAGACCAGGACGTCCTCCTTTTTTTGCTCCAGTAAATGCACCCTCTTCATAACCGAAAAGTTCGCTTTCAAGAAGATTTTCTGGCATAGCTGCCACATTAATGGCGATAAAAGGATTATTACTCCGCTTAGATGCGCAATGCACTGCATGAGCCAATAGTTCTTTCCCTGTTCCTGTCTCACCTACAATTAAAACTGGACTTTCAGTAGCCGCCATCCTTTTTAAAATTCTTTTCGTGCGGCAGACACAATCTGATTCTCCAATTACATCATCAAAGGTGTACTTTGCACAATGGCCCTTTTTTAGTAGCTGATTTCTTAACTCATTCTGTTTGGATTCCAGTTCACTAAATTCCTGCAAAGTAGCAAATGCACCAATGCATTCCTTCTGTCTCAAGACTGGTATAACTGCAATACTTACATTTACACCTCCCAATTTAATCACTTTAGGTGGAATTTCTTTCTTATCTTTCAAAGCACTATAAAAGGGGATATAAGGAAATACTTTTTCCCCACATCTGCCAAGGACAAGATTTTTCTCAATTTTTGCAATCTGACAAGCTTTCTTGTTGCATGCAAATATTTCACCCTTTTCATTAACACCTACCAGCCCCTCATCCAATATTTCCATCAAAATATGGAACTGGCTTTCCATTCTTCTAGAACGGGCATATATCTGGTCAAAGCTGTAATTATTTGTTGCCATTTCATTAAAATAATTCTGGAATTTTTTCGTCTCTAGCAACTCTTCAAGTCCTAATCGCAAAGCAATTTCAATCATCATCCCTGAAGTACAGGAGCGGTGTCCAATATTTAAAACTTTCTTTATGCCCTCAGGTACATATCTCTCCTCCTCTGGCGTTACAGCCATGTCCACTGGTTCTTTTAAAACACCTCCTGGATAAAATGGAATGAAACGAATGTGGTTTATTCCTAGCTGCTGTAGCTGTGCAATAGCTTCCCGTGCCATGGTATCTGTCAAGTTTACAAAAAGTGCCCGAGTCCCCTTTGGTATCATACTGAGTTTTTGCAGCGTACTCCATCGGTATGAAACTTCAATTGCCATAGTCAGACTATCTATAGGAACATGACGAGCCACCTCTTCTGCAGAACCATATGCATCTGTTGAAATCACAAATAAATCTGCTTTTGGTAACGTTCCCATGGCAGATCCATCACTGACACTGTATAAAGTTATTTCCACATATTCCCCAAAGAGTTCATTGATTTCTTTTACATAAAACTCTCCAGCTTTGAAATCTAGAACCACTACAGATATGGTTTTTTTCATGTTTCCTCCATATTTCCTCATATTTTCTCTTTTCTCCTCTTATTGCTCTTATTTTCTCTCATTTTCTTATATTTACTATCTATATTATAACTTAAATAACAAGTGAATACAATTTGCCCTTTTTTATATTTCAATTTAAATATTCCAGTCCATAGACTATATCTTAGTGTATAAGGAAACTTATTCAATAAATTATTATTTTTAGCTCATTCTATTCATATTATAAAAGGATGTTGCAAACACTGTTATCACACCATGTGTTTTCATGCAACATCCCTTTCTCTTTATTTTAATTTTGTCTCTTTAACAGCCAATCTATGGCTTACACTAATTATCTGCGTTAAGTTTAATATATCTTCCAAGTATTTTTTAACCTTCTAAAACCTTTTTTATATCCATGGTCACTTCATTATTTTCTAAAACAAAGCATGGAATTCCCAGGCTTTCTGTTCCTCTAATTTCATTGTAAAGAGCATTAGTATCTCTCAATTTTAAATATGCCTTTAAATCTGCATGACAGGATAGAATATCCTTAAAATCCATATCTATTCCAGCTGCTGAAAGTTTATTTAATGCAGCTAAAGTATCTGGACAAAGATGGCTTCCAATTACAGTAATTTTCATATTGTTTCCTCCTTATTTTACAGCAATTGCTTCAATTTCACATAATACACCCTTTGGAAGTGTCTTTACTGCCACACAACTGCGAGCAGGATTTGATATAAAATATTTTGCATAGACTTCATTAAAAACCCCAAAATCCCCCATATCTGCTAAAAAGCAAGTGGTCTTAAAAACCTTTTCAAATCCAGTGCCTGCTGCTTCTAGAATGGCACCTACATTTTCACAGCTTTGTTTTGCTTGTTCTGCAATTGTCTCTGGTATTTCTCCACTTTCTGGATTAACTGGAATTTGACCAGAAGTGTAAACTATTCCGTTTACCTCATATCCTTGAGAGTATGGTCCAATAGCTCCAGGAGCTTTTGTTGTTTCAATAATTTTCATAATTCTTCTTCCTTTCTTTTTATGTATTCTAAATCTTTTTCTTAATCCTCTAGAATCTTTTTCATATCCATAGTTAGCTCATTGTTCTCTAAAAGAAAACATGGAATTCCTAGGCTTTCTGTTCCTCTGATTTCATTGTAAAGAACATTAGTATCTCTTAATTTTAAATATTCCTTTAAATCTGCATGACAGGATAGGATATCCTTAAAATCAATATCTATTCCAGCTGCTGAAAGCTTGTTTAATGCAGCTAAGGTATCTGGACAAAGATGACTTCCAATTACAGTAACTTTCATATTATTTTCTCCTTATTTTAAAATGATTACTTTAATTTCACATAATATACCCTTTTGAAGGACCTTTACTGCCACACAACTATGGGCAGAATTTGGTATGAAACATTTCACATAAACTTCATTAAAAGTTTCAAAATCTTAATATATTCCAAAGAAAAAGTAGTCTAACTATTTCTTTTAAATGTGGTATATTCTATATTTATGGTTATACCTACATCTTCATAAGAATATGTTCTTCTTTATTTCCTTTTATTTTATTTTCTCCTCTCTTTAGCATCCAATCCTTGCCTTCCACCAAACGTGCCACAATCATGGATGCAACAGTATCACCTGAGGAGTTGAGACAGGTAGCTGCTGGATCCACCAAAAACCCAATGGTAGCAATTATTGGAAATGCTTCTCCTGGAAAACCAAAGAAGCTAACGATTAGCATTTCTCCTACAAGTCCTCCTCCAGGAGCACCAGAAAGTACAAATGCACTTAAAATTGCTACTACAATGGCCATTGCATAGGTTCCCACCCCTGTAAATGGCATTTGAAACACACCAAACAGAAAAGCAATTTTAGTTATGGATGAAAGTACAGAACCATCCATATGCATGGTAGCTCCCAGAGGCAGAACAATATTAGAAATATCCTCAGGTACTCCAATATTTTTACAGGATTCCATATTAACAGGCAAGGTAGCTACAGAGCTTTGTGTTGCAAATGCAGTAATTGCAGGATTGAAAATATTCTGAATCATTTTCTTTACTCCTAGCTTTCCTCCAGCAAAATATGCATAAGCTGGGTAAAAAACCACTCCATAAACAAGACACATCGGATAATAAATCAACATTGTACGTCCATAATCTCCAATTAGCTGAGGACCAAACTCACCAACTAAGTTTGCAAAATAGGCACCCAATCCAATAGGAGCTGACTTCATAATCATTTCTACAATCTTCATAATGACATCATTTAAGTTTCCTAATAACTTACCTACAGGACTGTTTTCCCCGCCACAGGCAGATACAGCTAAACCGGAAATGATTGCAAATACAATGATTGGCAGCATATTTTCACGACTCATAAGACCAGAAAAATCATTAACTGTCAAAGTGTTTACAATCATAGAGCTGATGTTTGTACTCTCCTGCATCTCTGCACCTGTCATTGTAATTGCAGTATTTGCTGCAGGCGGCCAGATATTGATAACTGTCAAAACCAGAATTGCTGCGAAACATCCAGTTACTATAAAGGTCATTACCATGCTTCCTAATATTTTACCAAGACGTTTCATATTCAGCATACTTCCTACAGCAGTTGCTATTGAAACAAATACCATTGGAACTACTATAGTAAACATTAAATTAATAAAAATGTCTCCTAAAGGCGCAAATACTGTTGCCTTTTCTCCAAAAACAACACCTAGTATAGCACCCGTAATAATCCCCCCAAGTAAAATAAGAGGAGATTTATAATGCTTCCATAGTTTCTTCTTATCCATACCTTCTCCTTCCTAGCATTTCACAAAAACGCTACCCACTATATTTTATAATTTATCAACTGCCTCTTTTAATTGTTTCAAAGCCTTTTCTAATACAGAACGTGGACATGCTGCATTAAGTCTCATATAACCAGAAAGACTACGGCTGAAACTGCACCCTTCATTCAAGCCTAAACCGGCTTTATGAATCATAAAATCACGAAGCTCTTCATTGGTCATGCCTAGTCCTCGGCAGTCTAGCCAAACCAGATATGTAGCATCTGGAACATTTGGCTTAATTTTCGGAATATTTTCATCAAAATATTTCTTAATAAAATCAAAGTTTCCTGACACATAATCAAGTAGTTGTGTCAGCCACTCTTCCCCTTCATTATAAGCTGCTTCCATGGCTACTGAGCTGAAGGCATTGTTTCTATGAATATCCATATTCATCCAGAAAGAATCAAACTTCTGCTTCATCTGTTCATTTGGAAATATAGTTGTAGAAGCCTGAAGACCTGCTAAGTTGAAAGTTTTAGTTGCAGATATACAAGTAATAACTTTTTCTGCAATTTCTTTAGAGAGTGTTGCTGTAACAGTATGCCTCTTTCCATGGAAAATTAAATCTGAGTGTATCTCATCTGACACTAAAAGCACATCATTTGCAATACAAATTTCCGCCATTCGTTTTAATTCTTCTGGCTTCCATACAATGCCAAGTGGATTGTGAGGATTACATAAAAGAAAAATCTTACACTCTTTTGCCTTTTCTTCAAAATCCTCAAAATCAATATGCCATTCTCCATTTTTTTCTATCAATTGATTTTCTACCACTACTCGGTTCCAAGCCTCTGTAACATCGTAAAACTCTGGATAAACTGGAGTCTGAATTAAAATCTTATCACTAGCATTACTGAAAATTTTGACAATTGAGGATAATGCAGGAACAACCCCCAAGCTCCAACTCATCAAAGACACATCAACATCCCATTGATTTTTCCTTTTTTGCCACTGTTGTACAGATTTAAAATAGCTGTCAGGCCTGGAAGTATAGCCCCAAATCCCTTCCTCAGCTTTCCTTTTGCAAGCATCGATGATTGGCTGAGCAGTTCTGAAATCCATATCCGCAATCCACAGTGGAATCACTTCATTTGTACCGAATTTTTTCATCCGTTCATCATACTTTGCAGCGCGGTTATTACTGCGGTCAATGATTTCATCAAAATCATATTTCATAATAAATCTTCCTTTCTTCACTGTCCTTGTTGTTTGCAGTTGATGCTAAATATAATGAGCAAAAAACATGCCAAAAAAATTTTTTTGTCAGTTTTCAAAAAAATTTGTATTTTTTCAGCTCTTTTTTCCTCCTTACACTTTATTTTAATTGGTCTATTTGGTTATGTATATGGTCAAAATATTTTATTTGACCATTTTAACCATATATTTTGATTATTTCACCTTTATTTCTAGTTCTAATCTTCTCTTTTTCTCCAATTATAACATTGGCATATTCTTTGCTTCATTAAAGTAAAAAACAAACCTTGAAAGGAGATTTTCCCAATGCTAACAAAAGAAAATTTATTAGCCTTATTAAAGCAGGAGGTTGTTCCTGCCCTTGGATGTACTGAACCTGTCTGTGTAGCACTGGCTGCAGCAGACGCCTATAATGCTATAGGAGGCAAAATTGTTTCTATTAAAATAGAGGTTAACCCTGGAATTTATAAAAACGGAATGTCTGTAGGCATACCTGGCTTCAACCGCGTAGGTCTTAAATATGCTGCCTCATTAGGAGCTGTCATGGGAAATCCTGAGAAAAAATTGGAACTTTTAGAAGACATCACACCAGAGATAAGCAAGAAAGCCATAAAAATTGTAGAAGATAGCCAAGTCATAGTAGTAATTAAACATGACGAAACTCAATTATACGTACGAGCAGAAATCATCACCACTGCAGGAATTGGCATCAGTGAAATCCGTGGCACTCATTCTAATATCATTTTTACCAAAAGAAATAATGATGTACTTTTTCAGAAAGAATACTCTGCCAATTCTGACGATTCCCTTCATCAGCAATTAAAAGTTATGACCGTAGTAGAAATCCGTCAGTTAATTGACCAGTGTAGTGAAGAAGAGCTTTCCTTCATGTTGAATGGTATTGATATGAATGAAAAATTGGCAGACTATGGTCTGGAGCATTCTCTAGGAATTGGCATAGCTTCTGCCCTACAGAAAAAAATGACTGAAGATATTATGGGAAATAATTTATTCAGCCGAACTATGCTCCGTGTTGCCAGCAGCGCTGAAGGTCGTATGAGCGGCTGTCCCTACACTGTCATGAGCAGTGCTGGTAGCGGTAATCATGGAATTACAGCTATTCTTCCTGTAGCTGAAATGGCCCGTTACTTAAATTCATCTAAAGAGCAACTGGTAAAAGCACTGGCATTTTCACACACTCTGAACGTTTATATCAAACTTTTTACAGGAAAGCTGTCTGCCACCTGTGGTTGCGGCGTATCAGCTGCTACAGCAGCATCAGCATCTATGGTATGGCTGATGGGCGGAAATGACTGCCAAATTGCCAATGCCATTATCAACATGAGTGGAAATTTAACTGGTATGATATGTGATGGTGGCAAAATTGGTTGTGCCTTAAAGCTAGCTACTGCAACAAATGCAGCATTAATGTGCGCTTATCTAGCTATGTCTGACGTAGCGCTGCAGCCATCAGACGGAATCTGCGATGTAACAGCGGAACAAGTTATACGAAACATGGGACAAGTTAGCAATCCTGGCATGGTTGAAACAGACCGAGCTATTCTCTCTATCATGATGGAGAAAGACCAAAGAGAATAAACTGTGCCCTGTAAGATAGACACAGAAAAGAGACTGTGTTAACTTACAGGGTATTTTTTACTAGTAAAAGTACCTCTTGTAATAGATGGAAATATTATTACTACAAGAGGTATGGCTTACAGGGAGTTTTCTATAGAAGTAGGTCGTAAATTAAAATTTGATTGTGATGAAGGCTGGTTTAGTGGAATTAAGAAAACTATTAAATCAGAAGACTATACATTTTTTTGGAAATGTTCAGTAATTTATATAAATATACTATAATATAGAATGATCTTAAAGGACGAATTAAGGGAAGTCAAAATGACTTCCCTTGAATTTTTTTAAATTAATCTAATGAGACAATTTATAAGGTTGCTTCAAGCCAATAAATTACAATTCATCAATGAACTTTAATAAATTCAGCCAATTCATTTTTTATTTCTCTCTTTATCCTATAATGATTAATTTTGCCCCCGTAGCTTACATTGACAGTATCTTCATCTTGATAAATTCCTATATCAATTTCATCAAACATTATAGAAATCACAGGAAAAGACTTTTTGTTATAATAAATCAACTGATTCCAAGATCCAACATCAAGAAGGTTTCTTAGCTTATCTATATCATCCCTGTTGGATATTTTTATAGTATTGGCACTCATTTCAATAACTACCTCATTGGTATTATTAAATGTTTCCAAAACTAGTCTTTTGCTATGGGTTTCTATAAACTTATATACAGATACTAGTCCAACAATAGCCACCACAGCAAATAGTTTAAAAAATTTAGACTTCTTCATAATATTCAATCACTGCTTTTGCTCCGTTATCTAGTACATTTTCAATTCTATAATACATCACTTTTCGACTATTACTTACATCTAATATTATTTCTTTGCTTAAAATATTATAATTACCTTCATCTCCAGTTGTCATACGAACATTATTTAATACATCACTCTCCAAATAAGAGAGTGAATTTATATTTTTAGGAATAATCGTTTCAGATAATTCATCATATGAATTATTTCTATATACTTCTGCCTTACCCTCTGTCAGAATAATAGTATACCCATCAAGAGTCTTGTAGCCATCTTTAAGAAGATAAAGATCATAAATTTTCCCTGAGTCATTCACGATTTCTTCAACAATATAATTGTCAATTTTGAACTCTGTATTGAAATTCTTTATTTTATCAAAAACCTCGGCTTCATCATTGTAATTGATTGTAAAAGTTTCTCTTTCAGGATAGTCGTTATTTAAAGCTCTCTTACTTGATGTTAAAGTTAAATTTTTATTTCCATAAACTTTGTGTTTTTTTACCTTGTTATCCAAATATGAAAATGAATCTGCATGGCTTATTGCTTTGCTTACGGTATACCCTTTGTTCAAATAATCATTATAGCGTTTAAGCCAATTTGAATGACTTCCTGATCCAATAGATTCAGTCCAACCAATCGTAGTAGTTGCACCAGCATTATGTGCTGCAGCAACTATATTATCATCTCCATTAGTTGCTGTATTACAGCCTGCAAATGTAATTAACTTTACGCTATTTAGATTATAACTCTTAATACCTGCATACTTATATCCTTTACTGCTATCGTAATTAGAGCCATAATAAACTCCTGTTTTATAGTCTCCTCCTGAATTATTGTAGTTATATGCTATGCATTCATTATTAGCATGACCAGAATAAAATTGCACTGCACTTTCCATGCGATAATTGTTATTTGAGAATCTTCCTCTCATAATTTGATATGTTGGACTTGTTGAATATGCAGATTTATATCCCATACTACCATAGAAATCAGCAGCTGTTATCGCATCATCGGTTGTATCTACTGAACCAATTAATCCTGATATATATCCATCTTTATAGTATGTTCCTACTGACCAAGCATCTGTGCTTGATGCCGCAAAAGTAGAACTCCAAGGAACTAAGATTAATGAACAACACAACACTACTGAAAATAATTTTTTAAACATTTAAATTCATCCCTTTTTTAATTTATTTGTATAATATCTCTTGTATGCAGAACCTTAAACTCAGTCGTCATTCTTATTCATCGCTGGATCATAGATAACACAATATCTCATCCCGCTAATCCTCTAGTTCAAATATTTCGTATAGATTCTTGTTCAAAGCTTTGAATATCTCATTGGCTAATTTCAATTTAGGTTCAATGACATCGTTTCCGTATCTTTTGACCCTACTTTTTCTTTTAATTCTTTTAGATCTTCTATAGTAGCTTGGTTAGCTTTTAGGCATTGTTCTTTCCAGGCCTTTGCTTCATCAACAAAGCTACCTTTTCTTCTACAGTATTCTGCAAATTCTATCTATGAATATGTTGATGTTTCAAAAACTACATGAAATTTATCTTTGGAAGTTTATTAGTCAGCTGGTTGATGATTAATTGATGATTTATTGCTATCTTTCTCACTTGTCTTAATCCATTGATGTATTGTAGTTCTAAAACTTCTAATTCTTCAAAAATACTTGTGATGGTGTCTGTTGTAGGTTGTTCTCTGAGGCTTTAAATTCTTTAATATATGTTGTTTTCTTCTTATTATCTTTAGATATAATCATTCTTCTTAAGTTAGTATTATATATTATTTTTTCTATGCAACAATTATCCTGATATATAGGAGCGTACAATTTTGTACATTTTATTTTCACTAATTATACATTTAAATTATATCGTTTACACTGACTGGTTGTGACAGAAATTCTATAATTACAAAAGCAAAATAAATTAAATTATCCCTTAACATTTAATAGCTGATCTACTATAGTGTATTTATTAAATGCTTTGGTTGTAAAATATATGATATAATAAACTATAAACTAAGTTTATATATTCCACATAAAATCAAAGTATTAAAACTCATTCTATATAATTATGCTAATTAAGCTTAATAATAAGAAACAAGAAAAATGCTTATTGCACATTAATTCTATATAAAAATTCAAAATCTTACTAATTCGTTATAATAATCTTTCTTCACTGTCCCTCTCACTCATCATATCCACTATTTGTAAATAACATTATAATTAACGCTTTGCCTAAACTATGCCTCTTTCTGGAGAAAACTATGGAAATATTAGCATAATGGACGCTAATTATTTTCATTTGATAATATGTGTCATTATTATTGTATATCACCCTAATAAACTTGTCCACCTGTTGATTTCACACATTTTTAAGCATTCTTCGGCATTTTTTGTCACCCCCTGACAAATATAGTAAAAACCAATTAGAAATATAACCTCTATCACCAACTGGATTCTATCTTACCTAAACTATTCAATTATGTACCCAACTTCTGTCCCATGCAACATCCCAATAACTACCTTTTCATCTCCAAACACTGTAATCTTCTCAATCATCTTAAAATATAAATCTATAGTGAACTCATCAATAACTATTCCCTCTCCTATAATCGTAATAAACTTCCTAGCCCTATATCTCTTAAGCTCATCACTATCTTCAACTTTCCACCCCTCTAGTAAAATGTTCTTTACTTTCTACTAACGCATTAAAACTACTAACAACTACTTTAAATAATACTTCTCATCTATAAGTTTATTCTTACGCCTAACTTCTCCCTTCACCTCATATTTCCCATTGCATTGTCATAATCTTCTCTTTAGATTCTCATTTTTCAACGTTGGCATTTTGAGCATTTCTTCCAAATAACATTTCCTTTCTGCATAGTAGTTCCAATTTCGTGTACACAATAGAATTACTAAACAAAAATTCCCCCAAACCTAAGTATGAGGAAACACAAAATACACATTAATAATCACTTAAAAGCCTTCAGAGTCTTTGATTTCAATCTATTTCTTTTCTCTAATAACACAACCATGTCAGCATTTCTTGGGGATACAAAAAGATGCCCTCTAAGTCTAGAACCTCCTTGGTGTTATAGTATACTTCTTAAAAAGTCATCTATAAATGTAACTTTTCGGGCTTTTATTGCTCTTATTTTTACATATATAAGCTCTATCTATTGCTATTGTTTTATTGCAATTTGGTATGGCATTTTATTTTACAATTTGAATAAAATTGTAAAATAAAACCATCAAAAGCAAGTATATTTTAAATACTTCATTCTTTACGATTTCATTATAATAAATTATAGTATTTCGCATGATTAATTACCTTTACTATGTACATCGATGAAATCTTAAGGCCAGTGATATTATAATCAATTGCACACGTTAATGAAGTTGTCAACATAAAGTTATCAGCTTTCTTATATTCTGCACATAAAATAATCCTCCTAGATCAATCACTCTAATTTTTCTTTCCTCCATATTTACTGTGCAGACTATGTATTTTCCAACTTCATAAAGTTATCCACAAATTTAAAATTTTATAATTTCATATAGAAAAAATAAGAGTTATACTATAAATTGCATAACTCTTACTTTTATTACCACGGTTTAGGATCTACTTCTGAACATACAGCTATTGATTTATTATTAGAATAATCTTTATTAATAGTTTTTAATTCTTTTGCAAATGCAGTAGTGTAAAGTGTATTAACAGCTACTAACCCCATTAATACTAATATACCAATTCTTTTTTTCATTTTTAAATCCTCTAATATTTATTATTTATAAATAATATAATTATTATAATAACTTATTTATAGTTAAAAATTGAGCTTTAATATTTTTGAAAATCTATGTAACTAAATGCTTTTACATAGATTTCTCCTAATTCATTTTTCTTATCATAATTCTTAGTTTTTTCATCTATATTCTTTAATATTTCTAAATTTCTATTCTTACTATCTTTTGCTTCGAAATAATCAAATATTCTGTTTATTAAATCTAGTATTGTTCGATTATCACTTATTAAAAATGCTTTATCTAATGTTTTATTAAAATAATGAAGCATCTTATCTTCATCAAATTTCATATAAATACAAAAGGCTTCATGAAGAATTTGCGCTAATAATTCATTGTCAATATTATTACTACTAACTTGTAAGGCCATATCAATGTAAAATTTAGCTCTTCCATAATCTTTTAACAAACTATAATAATATGCTAAATTATTATAGGCAATTACTACATTTCTATTACATTTTACTTGAATATTTAAATCTAAATATTCACGTAGCTTGATTTCTGCAAGCTTGTAATCTCCTTTTTGCCTACAAAGAGTTCCTTCTAAAAGTGTTATATCATTAAGCTGACCTTCAGTAAGCTTAAATTCTGATTTAAGTTTATTTATATAGTGTAATCCCTCTTTGCTCTTATTCAACTTTTTACAAGATAGAGCTACATTAAAATATATTCTTTTTCTATATGTTTCGTTATCTATTTTAGGCTCAACACTAGAAACTGTGCTTGACAATCAATTACATAATTTACACATGAAAAAGCATCCATAATCCTTTATCCTGTAAGTGATAATACAGCAGATGAACGCCATGTTTTGACAGGTTAACCTGTCAAGCACACATTTTAGTGTTGAGCCCTATTTTATTATTCTTCATGAATTTTAATATATATTCACCTAGACATAATATACTAGAATTTTTGTTTAACTATATATATTTTTTCATTTTAGTAAGTAATGATTCAATATATTCTATCTCATTTTGCTGAATTGATGATAAATCTAACTTTTCCAATATATAAACTTCAGCCATCTCATAACAAAAATTATTATAATAAAAATCAATAACAATTTTATAAAAATCATACAATACATCTTCTGGTATATTATATGACTCAATTAAGCTTTCAATATTATTAACTTTTAATTTAAACTGTTCTATTGAATCATCTTCATATTTACCCAACTCTTTTATCCTATTTTTCACAATTATTATAGCTTGTTCTTCTTCACTTAAAAGTAATTCCTCTGGAGTTATATGTGGCAGTGTATATGCCCCCTCATCTATTATTCTATTTAAATTATATGCAATAACTTTAGCTGCATTAACACTTAATGCTTCTCGCTTATTTTCAATTGCACTAATAAAATTTCTGCTTATACTCTTACTTGAAAGTTCTTTTTGTGCAGCATGCAGCATTATCCTTAGTTTCTTTATTTTTTCTCCTGGATGTAAAATTTGATTTTCAAAATACATTGTAATTCTCCTCACTTTTCTGGAAGAAATCCAAAACTTAACATACAATTTTGATATTATTTAAAAAATCTTCTTTCACCCTTTTTATACCTAACATAAAAATTGCTGCTTTCACTTGCTGATAATTCTACAAAAACTCACCCAATTATTCTATTTCTTTACATTCCTTATAATGTAATTCTACATTAAAGGATATAATCCTTTATTTACAAAATATTTTTAAACATTTAATTTCACATTATGCTATTGCTTACCTTGGTACTCATTTCAATAACCACCTCATTTGAATATTTTATTCATCGTCATAACTACCATGAACTCTATTAATAAAGTATTTTCTTGTTATAATATTCTTTAAAAATATTCTTTTATACTTTCACAATCTTTAAAGTTATTTTCAATATAAGATTTAGCTGATAAAATAGTTTCTTTTTTCATTTTCTCATCACTACTCAAAATTTGTCTAATATGACAATTTATGATATAGTAAATATGGCTTAAATCATATAGTTATAAACAATTATTAATTATATAAATAAGAATTCGGGGGTAAATTCTATGGATAGCTTGCTTTTTATTGGATATGAATTTTTGACAGCATTTGTTCCTTTTATTATAACTTTCTTGTTGTTCAATAATATGAAGAAACGTAAGGGCATATTAACATCAAAATTCCATTGTGGAATTACTATTATTTTTGCAATTTACATAATTGCCGTATTTTATTTTACAGGAGCAGGCACTTTGTATGATATACTTCATTATCCCTTTAAAATAGGATCAAAAATAAACTTTATACCATTCTCTAATAAAATTGATATAATAGCATATTTACAAAACATATTGCTTTTTATTCCTTTTGGTATTTTAATTCCTTTTTTATGGGAAAAATATGATAAACTTTTCTATATTCTCGTATCAAGTTTTTCATTTTCAATGTTTATAGAAGTTACTCAATTATTAAACAATAGAAGTACTGATATTGATGATTTAATACTAAATACGCTAGGCGGACTCATTGGATATGGCATATATAAAATCTTTATTTCTGTACTTAAAAGTAACTTTAAATCATGTGATTGCTGTAAATTGGAACCTATTATATATATGTTTGTAATGTTTATGGGACGGTTTCTTCTCTTTAATGAATTAGGGTTTGCAAAATTGCTTTATGGATTTTAAATGATTAGACAAATTTCCAATTTATCAGTGAATCTATGCTTTTCAGTATAGAACATATACTCTTAGATTTTACATGATAATAGAGTTATAATTTTATAATTCCCTATAGAAGAAATAAGAGTTATGCTATAAATTGCATAACTCTTATTTTATTACCATGGTTTAGGATCGCCTTCTGAAAATGTAGCCATTGATTTGTTATTAGAATTAATTTTTAATTCCTTTGTAAATATAGTAGAGTAAAATGTATTAACAACTACTAATCCCATTAATACTATAATACCTATTTTCTTTTTCATACTTAACTCCTCCATAACTCGTTATTTTTAAGAATTCATATAACTAAATGCCCTTACATAGACTTCTCCTAACTCATTTTTCTTATCATAATTCTTAGTTTTATCATCTATATTCTTTAATATTTCTAAATTCTTATCCTTAGTACCTTTTCCTTCAAAATAATCAAATATTCTGTTTATTGCATCTAGTAATAACTCAGTATTACCTGTTAAAATTCCCTTATCTAATGTTTTATTAAAATAATGAAGCATTAACTCTTCATCAAATTTCATATAAATACAAAACGCTTCATGAAAAACAATTGTTAATAATTCACTGTCAATATTATTATTTTCACTGATATATATAGCCTTATCAATGTTAAACTTAGCTCTCCCATAATCCTTTAACGAACGATAATAATATGCTAAGTCGTTATAACCAAGCACTATATTCCTATTACATTTCATTTTTTTACTTAATTCTAAATATTCACGTAGCTTTATTTCAGCAATTTCATAGTTTCCATTTTGTCTATAAAGAGTTCCTTCTAAAAGTGTTATATCACTAAGTTCACTTTCAGTAAACTGAAAATCCGACGATTTAAGCTTATTTATATAATATAATCCTTCTTTACTCTCATTTAACTTTTTACAAGATAGAGCTACATTAAAATATATTCTTTTTTTATAGGTTTCATCATCTATTTTATTGTTGTTCATAAATTTTAATATATATTCTCCTAGACATAATATACTAGAACTTTTGTTTAATTCTATATATATTTTCATCTTAGTAAGCAATGATTCAATATATTCTAACTTATTTTGCTGAATTGATGATAAATCTAACTTTTCCAATATATAAACTTCAGCCATTTCATAACGGTAATTTTTATAATAAAAATCAATAACAATTTTATAAAAATCATACAATACATCTTCTGGTATATTATATGACTCAATTAAGCT
>NZ_JACSQB010000053.1 GCF_014836835.1 Clostridium faecium
TTGATAAAGCACTATTTGTTTTTTGTAACAAACAAATGAATAAATTAAAAATTCTTCACTTTGATGAAGGGTTTTGGCTATATTATCATCGTTTAGAAACTAATCACTTTAAATGGCCAGCGACAGCTGACGATGCATTAAAAGTGAATGTAGAGGAATTACGTTGGCTTTTAAAAGGATATGAAGTTAGAACAAAGTCTAAATTTACACCTGTAAAACAAAGCAATTATTATTAATAAAAATTATACCACAAAACCCTTGAAACCCTTTATTTTTCAAGGCTTTTGTGGTATAATTAATTTATCAAATAAAGATAAAGAGGTAATTATGAATCACGAATTTTTAACTAATGAGCTTGATGAAAATACAAAAGCATTAATTGAAAAAATGGAAAATGAAATTAATGAAAAAGATAAAGAAATAAGAAATCTTAAAAATGAGTTAGAAATCTTAAAGGGCGTTATATCTAATAGAAATAGAAAGATATTTGGAGCATCCAGTGAACAAGTAGATGTTAATCAATTATCTTTTTTTAACGAGGCTGAAAAACATAGTGATTCAAAGATAGAAGAACCTACTTTAGAGGAAATTACATATAAAAGAGCTAAGAAAAGCAATTATACTGGAAAGAAAGATAATTTAGCTAATTTAGAAAGAGTTGTTGTTGAACATAAATTAGAAGGTGAAGAGCTTAACTGCAGAGAATGTGGTAAAGAGCTTACTCCTATCGGAGTTAAATCTAGAAAAGAGATTGTTAAATACATTCCTGCTAAATTAATAATTGAGGAGCATGTTATTTATAGCTACGCTTGTAAAACATGCGAGAAAGCAACTGGTGAAAGTAAAATAGTTTCACCAGAAGCACCTAAAACTATTTTTTATAATAGTATGGCCTCAAATGAGTTAATTGCACATACCCTAATACTTAAATATCAACATGCAATGCCGCTATATAGGCAAGAAACTTACTTTGATATGATGGGTGCTTCTCTTTCAAGGCAAACATTATGCAATTGGACTATGTCTGCAGCGACAGCTCTAGAACCTATATATAACCATATGAAAAAGGAATTGCTTAGCCGTAATTATATTCATGCCGATGAAACTACTCTTAAAGTAATTAATGATAATGGCAAAGATTCTAAATCTAAGAAGTATATGTGGTTATATATGAGTAACACCAATTCAAAGCCAGTAATTTTGTATGATTATCAGAGTACTAGATCAAGCTCTTGCCCTAAGAATTTTTTAGGAGATTTTAAAGGTTTTCTCCAAACGGATGGATATAATGGATACAATTCCGTTAGCGGAGCTACAAGAGTATATTGCTTGGCTCACATAAGAAGATATTTTCATAATATAATAGTAGATTTAGATGAAGAAGCCCTAAAAAATTCTAGAGGAGTAATAGGGTTTAATTATTGTGCGGAAATTTATAAGCTTGAAAAAGAACTTAGAGAATCTTATTCAAGTGATGAAAATTATTGTGATATTAGATTTAAAATAAGAGCTGAGAAACTAGCTCCAATTATAGATAACTTTATTGACTATGCTGAAAGAGAAATAAAAGATGCTCTTCCAAGAAGTCCATTAGGTAAGGCTCTTGATTATGCTAAAAAGCATTTGCCTGGATTAAAAAATGTGTTACTAGACGGCTGTTTAGAAGTTGATAATAATGCTGCTGAAAGAGCTATCAAACCTTTTGTAATAGGCAGAAAAAATTTCTTATTCGCTAACACTGCTAAAGGTGCCACTGCAAGTAGCAATATTTATAGTATTGTTGAAACCGCCAAGGCTAATAATTTAGTTGTAGAAAGGTACTTAGTCTATCTATTTGATAATCTATCAAAGATAGATTCAAAGAATAGCGAAAGCTTAGAGAATCTTATGCCTTGGTCTGATAAGATTCCTGAAAATATGAAAATTAAAGATAAGAAATAAATTAATCCTAGTAAAGCCTACTTTTGCCTTACTAGGATATTTTAATACTATTTTTAAATATATTAAAGGTGCTAAAACTTTGACGCTTACAATTTAATAGCTATAAAATTATCTAAATATATTTTAATATATAATTGCTCTAATAGTAAGTTACATTAATGTCACATAGAAAAAGAGTTCATTGAACTCCTTTTTACAATTGAAAATTGACGATGGATATTTCTCAGCAGTTGCTGAGAAATTACAATTTAATCTTTTTTAAAGTTACAGCATAACTTCTTAACAAAAAAACTAGCAACATAAAGTTGCTAGTCAAAGAAATTATTTTTTAGATTTAAATAAATGGTTTGGTTCATCAACATCTATACATTCATCATATAAAACAAATGGATCAACATCAAGGCAGTTTGTCTCATCAAAATTGCCTTGTAAATCCCATGCTAAAGTTCCGTTTAATACAGTACAGCATTCTTTAAAAACTTTTATATCTTGTAAATTTTTAAAGATTCCTTTAGTTATTAATTCTTTTGCATCAAACAACTTTATTGAGCCATCATCAAAATATATATATACGGTAAAATCATCTGTTGGTATTACTTGTATAACTTCAGGCATATATTCCATTGGATATCCCTCCTTAAGTTAATGGAGCAATTTTATATAATGGTTCGTGATTTTTAGCTAACTCCCAGTTTTGCATAAGTTCATCTTTATGTATTTCTGCCCATGCTAAAACTAATTTTAATTGTCTTTTAGGTAAATATCCCCTAAGTATTTTACCATTGATTATATCCACTATAGCTTTATCCCCATTATATTCTGCATGAAAATGTGGTGGTACATGACCATTATAATTTATAGTTACTCTTATTCCAAAGAATAAACTTATCTCTGGCATAATATCACCTTCCTAAACATACTACATAGTTTTAGTATACTCTAAAATAATAACTTAAAACAATTATAATAAAAATTTTACTTTTTTTACCGTATTTAAAAAGCGTGGAATTTTATCCACGCTTTTAATCTAGTTCTTTTTAATTACAGGTATTTGAAGTTCTGTTATACAATCTTCTTCATTATTAGAATTTCCTGCTCCTGAAAGGTATACCTCTCTTATATTATCTGCTATTTCATAGTCATTAGCTTCAATCCACTTTAATGCGAATTCATAAGCTTTGCCAATGCTTCTAAAAGAACCTTTATGAATACAACAAACCATGTTTTCTACAGGTTCGAAATATTTTACTTTAACTTTGTCACTTTCAGGTATATCAAATTCTATAGGCTCTACCACTTCCGTATCCACATTCTTTTCTTTATATCCGTATTCATGATATATGCTAAAGCATGGCCCACTTAGCTTACCTTTACTCGCAAATACATGTTGATTAAGTTCACTCCACAATTTACCCTGTTCTCCATAGCTTTCTACTACATCTCTAAGAGAAGCTGCCTTAAATCCTTCAACTTTTTTAACAACTATATCATAATTATCCATAATACAGTCCTCCTTATTTAAATATTCAACTAAAAAATTTATCTCTTTTAATATATCTTTAGATTTTGAAATTTCTTCCTCTATCTCTTCTTCTTTTTCCTTTAACTTTTTAATTAATTCTTCATTGGTTAAGTTATCACTTAAAAGCTTCTTAATATCCTTTAAAGAAAATCCTGAATTTTTTAACAATAATATTTTATTTAAAGTTGACAGCTGTTCCACATCATAATATCTATATAATGTAAAATCATCTATCTTTACAGGCTTTAAAAGTCCAATGTTATCATAATGTCTTAAAGTTTTAATAGAAACTCGCCCTATCTTTGAGAATTCTCCTATTTTAATCATATCTTTGCCTCCTTGTGCACATTGAGGATAAGAGAAAACTATAATTAAAAATATAAACTTTTCTATAAAGCTTACGTGGAAATATTTCCTGGTAAATTTAAAATTAATTAAAATTTTTAACCTATAATCTCTCTAATTAAATAATAAGCCCTCCTACAATAGGAGGGTCAATAGAGTTTTTAGTTTTTATTTTATTAATTTGAAATTACTCAATTCTAAAGTGATTTTATCCTTTTCTCTAACTATTGTTTTAGTTTTAACCAATTTTTTATTTATTGTTTAGTTAGTGTAAAAAACTTTAAAATAGTGTATTTATTATATTATTCACAATAATAGTTACTGGAGCAATTGTATTTAGAGTCACATAGCTACTTAACAACAACTATAAATTTCATACTTATTGAAAGATTTCAATAAGCACATTAATATTTTTGTTCATTACACTAGTTAAAATTTTTACATAAGAGACATTCCTACTAGGAATAACATGCCCAAATTTAAAAGTATAGCTAGCCATATAAGAAGAAAAGAATATTTTGTCTTTCTATTTTTTATACAACATGCCACAGAAGATATAAGCACCACTACAGCTTCTATTACTAAAACTTTAGTAAATAACATAAGCAACTCTACATTCTATCTAGCATCAATATAATTGTGGTTAGCACTTACAGTAGCCTTATAATATGGAATTGCGTTTACTGCTGCTGCTGAAATAACTCCTAAACCACCAATACCACCATCATCACTTAAATAGTGTATTGTATTATCATTCTCAACACTAATATTTGAATATACATCTACAATTTTTTCGCCATTATCATCTACAACAATTAAATTCCCTGTTAATTTGTTATAAGTAGCTGTATACTTTCCAGTTTCATCTGCTGCTGTTACAATTCGTTGATATTCATTATCCTCTATAACTTGGCTAGTTACTCCATCTACTTCTGATGCAAAGGCACTAGGCGCAAAAGTAAACATTGTAAAAAATGCTACCAGCATAAAAGATATTATTTTCTTAAAGTTTTTCATAATATTCTCCCCCTTTATTATTTACTCTTCATAAAAACTTCTATAACTTACAAATATTCAATCCTTGAGACTAGATTCCTTTTTTTAATTTTTAAATTTTAATGTAAAAATATCGAGAAATTATTCACAAAATTTTATATATAAATTTTAAACAGCTGCTGAATAAATCTACAATTATGAATATTTTGTATAATTATGCGAATTTTATGCATTTTATAAATTTATTTATACAAGCCACTAAAATTAATTAAAATAAGGGTTGTTCTATCTCATGTATTGTATTATTATTAATATAATTTGTATAATTATTAATTTCATATGAAAGGAGATTTTGAATGGAAAATTTAAATGAAAGAAAATATTCATCAATTGATTTGCTTCGTTTTATTATTCCGTCATTAATAGGAGTCTTATTCTTTATGACACCTATTGTATATAAAGGAGATATAACTATACCTGTAGCAATATTATCTAAATCTGTACTCAACTACTTTGTTGAAATACTTCCACTTGTTATGACTGGTATTATATGTGTTACTGTAACAGGAACTATCTTAACTAAAATATTTAAACCTGAATTTATCTTAAAAAATAGTTTTTTAAATGCATTGTTTAATCTATCACCTGTATGGTTTATTACAAGAATTTTAGGAATGATTTTTGCAGTTTGTACTGCCTTTAAAATAGGTCCTGAAATGATTTGGTCAGAAAATACTGGAGGATTACTCCTATATAGTTTGTTACCTATCTTATTTTCTGTATTCTTATTTGCAGGTCTGTTTCTGCCACTACTTTTAAACTTTGGACTACTGGAATTCTTTGGTACGTTATTAACTAAAATAATGCGCCCTATATTTAAACTTCCAGGACGTTCTTCAATAGATTGTATTGCTTCGTGGCTTGGAGATGGAACTATTGGAGTACTTTTAACTAGCAAACAATATGAAGATGGTTTTTATACTAAACGTGAAGCAGCAGTAATAGGTACAACTTTTTCTGCTGTATCCATAACTTTCAGCCTTGTTGTAATCTCTCAAGTAAATCTTGGTCATTTGTTTGTTCCTTTTTACCTAACAGTTTCTTTTGCTGGAATTGTGGCTGCAATTATAACACCACGTATTCCACCGTTATCTAGAAAACCAGATACATATTATAATGACAATAAACAAAACATTAAAGAAGATATCCCTCAGGGTTTTACTCCTTTTCAATGGGGATTAAAACAAGCTGTTGAAAAAGCTAGTAAAAATAGTGGAGCAGCAGGAGTTTTAATAGAAGGTATAAAAAATGTATTAGATATGTGGATGGGTGTTATCCCTGTGGTTATGGCAATAGGTACTTTAGCTTTAATAATTGCAGAATATACTCCTATATTTAAAATCTTAGGACTACCTTTTACCCCTTTGTTAGAATTATTAAGAGTCCCTGAAGCAAAAGAAGCATCTCAAACTTTAATTGTAGGCTTTGCAGATATGTTTCTTCCTACTGTTATAGGAAGCACTATTAAAAGCGAATTAACTCGTTTTGTTATAGCTTGTATTTCTGTAACTCAACTTATATATATGTCTGAGGTAGGAGGTCTTTTAATAGGATCTAAAATTCCTGTTTCAATAAAAGATTTAATAATAATTTTTATTGAAAGAACTTTAATAACCTTACCAATCATAGTAATGATTGCACATATATTATTTTGAATATAGTACATAAAAATGAGTTCATCGAACTCCTCTTTCTAATTCATAATACACAATTTAAAATTTCTCAGTAATCACTGAAAAATTTTGAATTGATTCTGTAGCGGTCAGCAGTGTTCGCCACATAACTAGTAATTTATTGCTAGTCCAAAGATACATTCAAAGAAATTATCTTACTATAAAAAAACAAATCCTAGGAAAAAACTTCCTAGGATTTGTTTTTAGATTTTTTATTCATCATAAAAATCTAAATAAAAGTGTTTTTCTCCATCTTTCTGCCATCCTAAAATAGCATCCATATTTACATTTTGTGCTGATCTAAATATAGATTTATCTACATCATTAAAATTCTTTTTTAATTCTGCAATCAAATCTTTTATTTCAAATCTCTTATTTCCTATTTTTTTAGCTGCTACCATACATGCACAATTTAATGGCCATATACCACTATTTTGAGTAAATTTTTGAATATAACATTCCTCAACATAATAAAGAGGACGAATTAGTTCCAATCCTTCAAAATTTGTAGCTTTCAATTTAGGAAGCATAGTTTTATAATTCCCTGCATAAAGAACATTTAATAGTGTAGTTTCTATAACATCATTAAAATGGTGTCCTAGTGCAAGTTTATTACAGCCTAATTCTTGTGCTTTTGAATATAATGCACCACGGCGCATTCTTGCACACATATAGCAAGGATAGTCTTTAGCAATATCATCTACAACTTTAAAAATTCCAGATTCAAAGATATGAACTGGTATATTTAAATAATTACAATTATCAATTAGTAATTCTTTAATATTTTTATGATAACCAGGGTCCATAGCAATAAACTCTAGTTCAAAATTCATCTGTCCGTGACGTTTAAGCTCTTGAAATAACTTAGCCATAACCAAGCTATCTTTTCCACCAGATATAGCTACGGCGATTTTATCCCCTTCTTCAACTAAATTGTAATCTTTAATTGCCTTAATAAATTTAGACCATATAGTTTTTCTGTATTTTTTAATAAGACTACGCTCAATTTCCTTAAGTGGTTTTCTTTCATTAAATGGAATTAAAACCTCGCAACCACTTCCTGCAATATCGCTCATATTATCACCTCTCTTATCACGAAAATATTATATCACCATTAATGGATTTTGTCTTTTTAAAGTATTTAAATTGTATTGGTATTATGCATATTTTATGTTAATATTTATATATAAATACAAATATCCCAAAATAAGGAGTGTATAAAATGTTTTCCAAAAGAATTAAAGTAAGAATTTCTATTATATTATGTTCATTAATGATTCTTACTATTATCGGGACATTAAATTTATTTTCAAAAATAGAAGATGGATACAAAGAACAAGTAATTAACGAAATGAACTCTCTTATGGTTGAAGCAACTAACTTAGGGATAGAAATTGACTTTAATGAAGTTGAGCTAAAAAATCAATCACTAAAAGACTTAATTGATGCAGAATTTCTTTTAAAATTTGCTATTGAAAATCAATCCAAAGTAAATAAACAAATGATTGAGGTAAAACAGCTTGCTTATAAATCACAATCTTTAGTAACACCTTCTGAGGAATACATTACCAAAGAAGCTTGTAAAACATTTAACGGTAATACTATTTTAAATATTAATAACTCTAATTTATCTTTTCCCTATAAAATTGATATAAATATCCGTTATTCTTTTATACAAAATATAGATGAATACGGAGTATATACTCAAAAGATGTATAAAGTACTAGATGTTCATTCAAATGTCAATAATGATAATATTAATAAAGAAAATTTTACTATAAAAAATTTTGAACAAAAAGACTGGTATATATCTAAAATGACAGATTCTTATGCTGAAATCTGTGGTGCTGCTAAATATACATTAGAAGTTCCTGGACAAGGACTTATAACTTGTACAGTTCCTTTTTCAACAAGACTTAATGCTGGTGAAGACCTATTTTCATGTGAATTTAAATCTCTAATAGACAATTAGATTTACCATAAAAAAGTCATCTAACATAATTATGCTAGATGACTTTTAAATTTAGTTAGATAGATTTTTTATAGATATATCTTCAAAAAAAGTATTAGCATTGTAAAGTATTAACATATCATTTATTTGATTTTCTTCTATTAATCTGCTAAGCCCTTCACTATAATATCTAAGATCTACCATATAAATCTCACTAAAATGAGATGTTAAAAAGGGTATAAAACTATTTGCATAAGAATCTTTTATAACTAATAATTTTCTTCCTTCACCCTTATTAGTTGTTATTTTAATAAATGGATAATTTCCATTGAAAAACACTGTATATTTATCCTTTTTATTAATATTATTCATGTCATAAAGTGAGTCCCTTATTTTATTTTCCCCTAAGTATTCCACTTTATATTCTTCATCATCTTTTGGTAAATACAAATTAATACTATCTGGGTTTATGTGTCTAAAACCACCTTTTGAATATAATGATCCATAAAATTCATCTGTAACCTTTTTCATATTAAAATCTTCTTCACTTTTTGGCTCAACACCCATTTTTTTACTTAGCTCTGTATATGCATAATATGCACCTTTAGTTGTCCAATGGTGATCTGTTTTGTAAAATATGTATTCATCTTTTTTTGAGCTTAAAGCATCATATAAATCAACAAAATTTATATTATTATTTATAGATTTTTTAACTTTGTCAATATATGTAAGTTCATCACTATCAGCAGCATAATTAGGAAGTTTATCTTCTAATATCTTAGTAGCAGTAGGTACTAGCATAAAATACTTATTAACATTAGGTGTTAAATTATCAAAGGAATTTATTATCTCTACTTTATCCTTTAAATCTTTATCTTCCGGTTTATTAAATTTTTGTATTAAGAAACCGTCTTTTCCTAAGTAAACATCGTTATTTTCTTTTTTACCTATAATTCTATCACTATCTGATTTAACCCCTATCCAAAAATCTCTTAAAGCAAATTGGTCAGAAACATATTTCTCATAATTTGTAGTAAATTTTCCTTTCATAAGATTCTTAAATGAAAATTTCGGCAACTGCTCTAAATTTCTATTTTCTGAATCTGAAAATATTTTATCAGAAGTTAAAACATTTAAAATTACTATACCTCCTATAAATAACAGAAGCAATGCTGACATGATATATTTATATACTTTGTCATATCTATTCAAGAAAAACACCCCTTTCAACTATCATGTTCATATGAAAAGTTCATATTAAAATCTAAAATATAAGAAAGGATTATAGGTTTCATTTACTAAATAAGCAGTTGAAAGAATTATTAATATTAAATATATAGGAGGAATAATTATAGCACCTACCATCTTCAATCTTTCTCTTATACTTACAATAATTTTTCTTGGAATTGGAGTTGAACAAATTACTAATACTAAAAGTAATACTATATTAGTTGACAGATAATATAATGTATTGTTATTCATTAATAAATGTTTACCAAACCCAAACATTGTTCCTATGAATCCCATAGCTGAAGACAGGCTTTCAAATTCAAAAAATACCCAACCTACAATAACTATAATAAGAGTATATATATGCCCTATAAATTTAGGACCTTTCTTAAGCCATTTTAAAAGGAATAGTTTTTCTATAGTTACGAAAAATCCAAAATATAATCCCCATAAAATAAAGTTCCAATTTGCTCCATGCCATAATCCTGTTAAAAACCACACTATAAAAAGATTTTTAAACTGCTTTAGCTTACCTGCTTTATTTCCCCCAAGAGGAATATACACATATTCTCTAAACCATGACCCTAATGAAATATGCCATCTTCTCCAAAATTCAGTTACACTTTTTGAAATATATGGATAGTTGAAATTTTCCATAAGCTCAAATCCAAACATCTTTCCAAGGCCTAATGCCATATCAGAATACCCACTAAAGTCAAAATAAATTTGGAAGGTAAATCCAATTATTCCAAGCCATGCAGAAATTACTGTAAGCTCTGATATAGGTGTTGATTTTACTGCATTCCAAAGAATACCTATATTATTTGCAAGAAGTACTTTTTTAGAAAGTCCTCTTATAAATAGCTCTGCTCCTTCACCAAATTTATCTAAGGTTTCTTTTCTCTCATTTAATTGCTTAGCAACATCTCCATACTTTACTATAGGACCTGCAACAAGTTGAGGAAACATAGTAACATATGCTCCAAAGGATATAATATTCTTTTGTACAGGTACTTTATCCAGATATACATCAATAGCATAAGACATGGTTTGAAATGTATAAAAAGATATTCCTACAGGAAGGGGAAGAGTTGATGCATTCAAATTTAAACTAAAAATACTGTTAATATTATCAACTACAAATCCATAATATTTAAAGAAACAAAGTATTCCTAAATTTATCACTATTGAATTTATAAATACAGCTCTTGTAATCTTCCTACGTCCTCTATATTTATCCATAAGCAGTCCATTAATATAATCAAATACTGTTGAAAATATCATTATTAATATGTACAGCGGTTCCCCCCATGCATAAAATATAAGACTTACTATAAGTAACACTAAATTTCTAAGTTTTCTAGGGGATATGTAATAAATAAAAATAGTTAATGGTAAAAACAGAAAAATAAAAATTAGACTACTAAATACCAAAGTTTGTCCACCTCCTAAGCAACAGTCTAAATTTCATATTATTACTTAAGAGCTTCATCAAATGAGGCTTCTATTTTATCAGCATCTTTTGATATAGCTAAAAGAATATAGTTATCTTTATTTTTTAATACATGTTTTTCTATTAAAAAATATTCTTCTGGAAGATAATCTTTAAAACTCTTGCCCTGCTCTTCTACTCTTTTGGATAGTTTTTCTTTAATATCTTCTACATTATTAGAATCTTTAGCCTTAATAACTGCTATTTCATCAGCCTTAAGGTTAGTAGAAGCTGTATAAAGAACAAAATTTTCAACATCATCAGCTTTTATATCATATAGCTTTTCAAGCTTGATGTTATCTCCTTCTTTCATATCATCCAATTTAACAGTTGCCTTAATTTGTTCTCCTATTTCTACTGCTGAAATATTTTTTGCTTCTTCTTTTTTACTGGAGCATCCAGTTAAAGCTCCTATGGTTATAGCACCTACCATCATAGTAATAAAAAAATTCTTGTTGATTTTTTTAAATAGTTTTAACATTAATCTTAGTCTCCTTTTTATATTAAATTTTTAAATATGTAGAATAATTAATTAAAGACTTTCAACCTCTTTCACCAATTATTGCATGACCAATTTCTCTAGATAAAATTTTATCTAGAGTTTGTATTTATGTAATTATTAAATATAGTTTATTAATAAAAGCGCTTATTTAACATTATTTTTTATATAATCAAGCCACAATTCATAAAAATGATATTTAGTATGTTTGCCATCTGGCTCATATAAATCTTTGTTTTCTTCTAATAGTGGTGCTATATTTATATAATTTACATTTTTGTCTTTTGCCATTTTAATTACAGCATTATTAAACTCATCAATGCGATTAATAGCAAGCAATGGCTCTTTTTTTTGTACTTCTTCACTAATAGGAAGAATAGAATTAATATAAATATTAGAATTTGGTAATTTTTCTTTAAGTTTGTCTATAAGTTCTGAATAATTTTTAGCAAATTCTTCACCATTTATTCCCATTTCTAAATCATTCATTCCAAAAAGCATAAATATCTTTTCTGGACATACTTCAGCTACCTTGTCCACATCATTTTTTGCATCAATAAGAGTATGTCCTTTAAGAGCTATAACTTGAGATTCATCTAAAAATTCATAAAAACTTAAGGCTTCTGTTATAGAATCTCCCATAAACACAGAGTTTTTAAAAAACTCTTTATTATCTACTGGTTTAACTTCTACATTATTATTAACTTCTGAATTATTATCTTTATTTTTTTCTTTTTCTTCATCAACTTTATCTATATTTAAATTCTTCTGATTTTGCTTTTCATAATTTGCATCTTCAACACTTTTTATACTTTCATCTTTACTTTTATCCATATTATCATTACTTTTTGCTGACACAGTATTTTTACCAAAAACATTTTTAAATACATAGTTCTTTACAGGTATTATTGCAGCCGCCATAACTAAACCTATAACAGTTACTGATGCTAAAAATCTTCTTAAATTAACAATTCTCAATTTCCTTTTCCTATATCTTTTCATAATACACCTCTAGCAACATCTTCATAGTTAACATATTTAAATATTTCTATATAAATATCATCTAAGAAGATTATATCCCTATTTTTCTCTAAAAGGTTAAAAAAAGATTAAAAAAAGTTAACAAATTAACTTTTTATTTATATTATTCTTTTCATGTAACTTTTTTGTCATTAATACTATTAATTTAATTTACTAAATTTCATATTTCCATAGTAATATTAAATATTCTTGTTGATTTTCCTTAAGTTTTAAATTAAAATAAAAGGAATCATAAATAATTACTTTTACTGCTTAAAATAACAAGTTTCAAATTTTACTGCATATCAAAATACAAGTATTTGAATATTCATGTTTTGTTATATAACACCCATATTAAAGAAGTTTTTAAATATTCAATTGAACTTATAATATTTTTTATAATTAAATTAGTATAAAAATTACTTATATTTAGATTGCAGAATAACAAAGGAGGCTTTTCATGAAGAACTCATTAAAAATTAGTGAAATATTTTCTATAGGACTATTATTGTTTGCTATTTTCTTTGGTGCAGGAAATATGATTTTTCCTCCGGCATTAGGGCAAGCTGCTGGAACTAATACTTGGATTGCAATTTTAGGCTTTATCATTGCTGATGTAGGTCTTTCACTATTAGCTATAATAGCTGTTGCTTTTTCAGATGGTGATTGTAATAAATTAGCTAATCGTGTTCATCCTAAATTTTCTAAACTTTTTATCATAAGTATTTATATGGCTATGGGTCCATTTTGTGTTATTCCAAGAACAGGAGCAGTATCTTATGAAATGAGTATAATGCCTCTGCTGCCACAAAGTTTTCAATATGAATGGATTATACGAATTTTATTTACATTTATATTTTTTACCATTACTTATTTTCTAGCCTTAAATCCATCTAAATTAGTAAACCGTATAGGTAAAATATTGACTCCTGCCTTATTATTTATGATAGGTGTTGTAACAATAGCTTCTATAATTTCACCAATAGGCAGTTTTTCAGCTCCAATTGAAGAATATGCTCGTACACCTTTTCTAAAAGGGTTTTTAGATGGGTATTTAACTTTAGATGCTGTTGGAGCATTAATCGTTGCTATAATCGTTATAAATTCCATTAAAGAACTTGGCATTAAAGATCCAAAATCCATTGCCAAAAATACAATTTACAGCGGTATTATTGCCTCAGTAAGTTTATTAGTTGTCTATTTTGCACTTGCTTATTTAGGTGCTTCAAGTATTTCTTTAGGTAAAGCAAAAGATGGTGTTATCATACTTACAAATATCATGAATCATCTATTTGGTACATATGGCATATTATTACTAGGATTAATTATAATGCTTGCATGTCTTACCACATCAGTAGGTCTTGCTTCATCTTTTGGAAATTATTTTTCTGAATTATCTTCAAAATTCTCTTATAAAAGAATTGTAGCAATAGTTTGTTTATTTAGTTTTATACTATCTAATTTAGGTTTAAGTCTTATTCTTAAAATAACTGAACCTATTTTACTTATACTATATCCATTAACTATTATCCTGATATTAGTATCATTTATAGACAAACTTATTAAATCAAACCCTAATGTCTATGTTTTCTCTATGATATGTGCATTTATAGTAAGCTTACTTCATGTAGTTGAAAATTTAGGACTTACAATTTCTCATATACATAAAATTATGCATATGATTCCACTTTATGATGTAGGCATGGGTTGGGTGATTCCTAGCATTATTGGCGGTATTATTGGATTTTTTATACCTTATAAAATGGTAAAAAACTAAATACTGAACAGTTATAATTTATATGATTGAGAATTGATCATTCTCAATTATGGATTTTCCATCCCTGAGGTTTATACCAAAATTATGTATTTAAAATAATATTAGAGTAATCATAATATGGTACTACATCTGCAACATTGGATGATAATTTAGTAACATTAGTTATCTCTATAATATTAGTATCATATTAATGTTTTTACTTTCAAACTACATTACCTAAAGGGCTTCGCGCTGCTTTCCAGAGGTGGTAAAAAAATTAATTAAAGAAATTAGTTTGATAGGATTAATTTCAACGATTTATAAAAATATTACATATTAAAATAAGGAGCAAAAGGTATATCTTCTGCCCCTTATTTTATATTAACCAAATAAAGCTCTGTCACTTAATGATTCACCTTGAAGATTGTCAAAATGGAAAAGCAGCTTATTTACTGTTAACTCCCTTTTTTCATCTTCACATGCATCTAAAACTACATTACCTTGATGCATCATTATCAATCTATTTCCCATACTTATAGCATGGCTTAAATTATGTGTTACCATTAAAGTTGTAATTTTATGTTCTCTTATAATTTGGTCAGTAATTTCATTAATTTTTTCTGAGGTCTTAGGATCTAATGCTGCTGTATGCTCATCTAACAGCAGTATTTGAGGTTTACTCATTACAGCCATAATCAATGAAAGTGCTTGTCGTTGACCACCAGATAATAATCCTACCTTAATATTTATTTTATTTTCCAGTCCTAAATCTAAATTACTTAACATTTCTTGAAAAAATGATATATTCTTTTTAGATACGCCATTAGTTAAATTAAATCTATTTCCTTTATTATATGCCATAGACATATTTTCTAAAATTGTCATATTAGGTGATACACCTGATGATGGATTTTGAAATACCCTTCCTATGACTTTTGAACGTTTATACTCTGGCATAGTAGATATGTCCTTATTATTTAAAATAATACTTCCATCATCTAATGGTATTGCCCCTGATATTATATTCATAAGGGTAGACTTTCCTGCTCCATTACTTCCTATTATAGTTATAAAATCTTCTTTTTTCACATTAAGATTAAACTTATTAAATAAAACTTTTTCATTTACTGTATTATTATTAAAAATTTTATATAAATTATTTATCTGTAACAAGAATTTCACCTCCTGCTACTGATTTTTTTCTAATTTTAAAACTGAATTTTCCATTATTTAATGATAGTGCTATAACTACTATAATTACTGTTACAAGCTTTAGGTCTGTAGGCTGAAAACCTAGTTCCAAAGCTACAGCTATTATAGCTTTATATATTACTGAGCCTAACACAGCCATAGTAGTTCCTTTTACTATGTTAATTTTCTTAAGTATAGATTCTCCAATTATAACGGCTGCAAGTCCCATTACTACAATACCTGTTCCCATACCTACATCTGCAAAACCTTGATATTGAGCCATTATAGCTCCAGATAATGCAACTAACCCATTAGAAATTAAAAGTCCAATTATTTTTATTACATCCTTATTAACTCCTAAAGACGTTACCAATTGTTCATTATCTCCTGTAGCTTTAAGAATAAATCCTAATTTAGTTTTCAAAAATAAATCTAATATAATCTTTAATACCACTACAGAAGCAGCTATTATGACTATAGGGCTGGATACTGATGTAAAAATAGTGTTTTCCCCAAATAAAGGAATATTAGATTTTCCCATTATCCTTAAATTTATTGAATAAAGTGCTATCATCACAAGAATACCTGACATAAGATTGGTTATCTTTAGTTTTACATGAAGTAATCCTGTTATAACCCCTCCTATACTTCCTGATATGAAGGCCAGTAGACATGCTATAAATGGATTTATACCATTTATAATGGAAACTGCTGCAACAGATGCCCCTAATGGAAAGGTTCCTTCTACTGAAAGATCAGGAAAATCTAGTATTCTATAAGTTATATAAACACCTATAGCCATTATAGAAAATATAAATCCTTGCTCTAATACATTTATCAATAGTCCCATTTAATTAACACCCCCTGTAACTTTTTCTGCTTTATTGTCTAATTCATCAGGGATGTTTATATTTAATTTTTTAGCAGCATCAGTATTAATTATTAGCTGCATTTCATCTAAAGTTACTACTGGAATATCTTTAGGATTTTTTCCATTGATTATATCTACAGCCATAAGTCCTGTTTGAAAACCAAGTTTATGATAATCTATACCGTTAGTTGCTAATGCACCAGACTCAACATGTGCTCTTTCTGCACCTATTATTGGAATATTATTTTTAAAGCATTGAGCAGAAATTAAAGGCATTGATGATGCAACTATGTTATCTGTAGGAGTGTATACCACGTCAACTTTTCCAACTAAAGAGTTTAATGCTTGTGGCACATCATTTACATTAGTGATTCCTGCTGTTACAATTTCTAATCCAAATTTAGGTGCTGTATTCTTAGCATTATTCACCTGAATTTCTGAATTGTTTTCACTGGTATTATATATAATACCTACTTTTTTAGCTTCTGGTAAAATTTCCTTTAGAAGTTCAAATTGCTTATCTATTGAAACATAGTCTGATGTACCTGTAACATTTGTTTCAGGTTCTTTTATAGATTTAACGAGGCCAGCTTCCACTGGATCTGTAACTGCTGTTACTAAAATTGGTATGTCTTTTGTTGTATTGTAGGCTGCCTGAGCTGCAGGTGTTGCTATAGCCATTATCATATCCATTTTTTCAGATACAAATTTTTGTGCTATAGTTTGAGTTGTGGGAATATCTCCTTGGGCATTTTGAAAATCAATACTTATATTTTTACCATATTCAAAACCCTTTGATTTTAAACCTTCAATGAATCCTTCTCTTGTAGCATCTAATCCTGGATGCTCAATTAACTGGGAAATACCGATTTTAATTTCCTTATTATCACTAGAATGGGCATTATTAGAATTTGTACATCCTCCTAAAATAGCTGCAGTTAATAAAACTGCAAAAACACTTTTAAATCTTTTTGCTACCATACTACCATCCTCCAAAATATTTATAAATTTTATAGACATCTAAAAACACTAAATCAAAAGTGCTCAAATATTTTATATCAAACAATATGTTGTCTTTTGCCTGCATTGCTTATATCATCAGTTTTTGACAACATATTATAATAAAAAATACACTTTCATACTTATATGTTATTTTTTAAGATGCTAAAATAAAAAACTCCCCTTTTAGGAGAGTTATATAACAAAAAAACATAGATTTACTTTAATATCTCCTACAAAACTACCATTTTACCTAATTAAAATCTACTACATATAATGATATTTAATTTTACCTAACCTTCTAAATACTACTACAAACTACATAACTACTATTTTACTACATAAGCCAAAAAATTGACTTGTTAATATTCTATGTTTATTTTTTAAAATTGTCAATATTATTTTTTACATATTAGGAATTGAACGGTGTCCTATTCCTATTACAACTTCATTTAAATGAAGTAATCCTATACTCATAAATATACATACACTTAAATGTTCTCTGTACCTTGCTATTCCAATTTTCCCACCAACATTAAGCCCATTTGCCTTTGCTGCAACTTGCATAATTGCTTCTCTCGTTGCACCTACCACTGCACCATCATGAACATGACAATCTTCTATTATTCCATTTCTTTTTGAAGCAACTAATGCCCTTTCTATTATTTTAGGAATAGAGCTATTAATATTTCCACCAACGTCTACTGCTACTGTCAAAATTCCCTTTTGCCTTAATTCAGCTTCCAATGATTTTTCTTCTTCTCTAGAAGATATAGCAAGCTTCACAGCAAGTTTTGCAACATCTATACTATCTATAGTCATAATATTTCACCTCAAATTTATTATTATACAAAACATTATAAACTAATTCATCAAGTAGTTGAATAAAATTTTCACGTTGTTCTAAATGATTTAAAGCAAATATAGGATAAGATAACCCAATAGCAAATTAAATCCTTTGTTTTACCATCTTAAAACTCTTTTAAAATTATTATGTGTATGGTGAATAATATAAGATAAATTAAAATAACACAAGAATACAATTTCTAGTGTTATTTTAATTGTTCTATTTAATTATTTTTTGGGTAATATTAGTGACAATATAGTTAAAAGGTAATGACAATATTATTAATGAAATAGAGATAAAAACATATATTTTATCTGAATCATAAAACATAAAAAAGTCTTTTGCCACAGGTATTATAAATGATGCTGAGAACAACATAGCCATAGCCATTACAAGAAAAGCCTTAAAAGCACTTAAGGGCTTTGATATTTTTAATAAAATTATCAAACTAATGCCCCCCAGTACCATTATAGCCAGTGTTCTGCATTGCTCTATTGATAAATTATTAAAATAGCCTAAAAGAAATATTGCAAGGGTACTAAATCCTACGACTATACCATTAGGTATTGCACCTTGAAGAACTCTTTTTAAAAATCCCCTATTAACACGATCTTTATTAGGTGCTAAGGCAAGGAAGAAAGATGGTATTCCTATAGCAACAGATCCTATTAAGCTTAGCTGTATTGGCATAAATGGGAATGGTAACATTATTAGCCCAAATATAAGAGAAAGTATTGCTGAATACACTGTCTTTGATAAAAATAATTCTGACACTCCCTCTAGATTATTTATAAGTTTTCTACCTTCCATTACTACTTTAGGAAGGGCACTAAAATCTGAGTTCAATAATACTAGTTGTGCTACTGCTTTTGTAGCATCAGACCCATTTGCCATAGCTATGCCACAATCTGCTTCCTTTAAAGCTAAAACATCATTTACCCCGTCGCCAGTCATAGCAACAATATGTCCTTTTGATTGAAGGGATTTTACTATTTCCTTCTTTTGATGAGGAGTTACTCTTCCAAAAATAGTATTCTCCTCAATAGTTTTTGCTAGCTTTTCACTATCTTCTGGTAAATTCCTAGCATCTATATATCTATCTGAATTTTTAATTCCTGCCCTTTTGGCAACAGCAGATACTGTTACAGGGTTATCTCCTGATATTATTTTTAAATCAACGGATTGTTTTTCAAAATATTGAAAACTCTCAGTTGCCTCTTCTCTTATAATATCTTCAATAAGAATTAAGGCTGCTTTTTTTGCACTATTTAAAGTTTTGTTTTTAAATTCATTCTCTGATACTTTTGCTAAAAGAAGCACCCTTCTTCCTTTTACAGCTTCTTCTTCAACAATTGATCTTATTTCATCATATTGATTTTTTAAAATCATCTCTGGAGCCCCTAGAACCCAAGGTCCTTTTTCTTCAAATTCAACTCCGCTCCATTTCTTCTCAGAGGAAAATGGTATTTTGCTTTTTATTTTTAATTCTGGTTTAGTCTTATATTTTTCCAATATGGCCTTTTGAGTTGGATTTATGCTAGGTGAGCTATGAACTATTCCTGCAAGAATTTCTTCAATATCATTGATATTATTATTTTCTAAAGGCATTATATCAACTACCTTTAGTCTACCTTCCGTTATAGTACCTGTCTTGTCAAGACATAATACATCAACTCTAGCTAAAACTTCAGTAGCTGGAAGTTCCTGTACAAGAGTATCCCACTTAGAAAGCCTTATAACTGCCACTATAAAAGTAGCACTGGTTAAAAGTACAAATCCTTCAGGCACCATACCTATAATGCCTGAAGATGCTGCTATCACTGCATCTTGCCAACTTCTATCAGCAAAAAAAAGTTGTGTTGCAACAAGCAATACCCCTATTGGAACCACAAGCCAAATTATCACTTTAAATATTTTATTTACTGCTGTTTGAAGCTCTGAATTAATAAGTTTATATCTTCTTGCTTCTTCTGCCAGTTTAGCTGAATAGGTATCTGCCCCAACCTTTGTCACTTTAGCGTATCCATCTCCTGCCACAACAAAACTTCCTGATAAAATTTTGGAAGATGGCTTTTTTAATACAGGATCTGATTCTCCTGTGAGCAAAGATTCATCTACTTCAATTTCATTGCCTGATATTATTTCTGCATCTGCTGCTATCTTAGCTCCTGGATTTAAAATTATGATATCATCAATAACCAAATCTTCCATAGAAATTTCTTTTTCTACTCCATTTCTCATCACCTTAACATTAGTAATATTTAAAAGAGAAAGATTTTCTATTATAGCTTTAGCACGAACCTCTTGAATCACACCAATCATGGTGTTACTTATTATAACTCCTGCAAAAAGAGCATTTTTAGGAGATCCTGCTGCAATAACAATTATAGCTAAAACTGCATTTAAGGCGTTAAAACTAGTAAATAAATTAGCTCTAATTATCTGCCACATTGTACGTGACGGTGTTTTAGGAATAATATTTACCTTACCTTCTTTAACTCTAGCTCTTACTTCTTTATCCGTAAGTCCATAATTTATCTGATTATCTTTTAAGATTTCATAAGATTTGCTTTCATGTGCAAACTCTGATGCCATATAATCACCTCTTTCCCATTGCCTTAACCTTCTTCTCCTTATATTCTAATTACCATTTATTAAAATACACTTAGAAAATACTAACTAATTTATTAGATTTAAATTTAAAACATCATACTTTTATCGATATATTAATAGTATTGACTCAAAATCTAAAGCATATCTAAAATTATATTTTTTACCATATTTATGATAAAATTATAAAATATACATTTATTTCTCATATCAGCTATAAACTAAATTATAATTTAAAAAATAAAATTTAAAAAGTATTGTAAAGGAAGGATATAACAATGATAAATTATAAAAGATGTTGTGATGTAGATATAAATTTAATCTATGAGGCTTTTAAAATTGGCTTTTCTGACTATATTATAAAGGTTAATATATCTAAAGATATGTTTATAACTAGATTTTTGGGATCAGAGGGGAATTGTTTAGAACATTCCTTTATAGCACTTGAGGAAAATAAACCTGTAGGAATTATTCTTGGAGGAATTAGAATATATGAAGAAATAAAAACAATGCGATGTGGAACTTTAGCCATTCATCCCGATTATAGAGGTAGAAAAATTAGCGATAAACTTTTTGAACTTCATAAAGAAGAAGCAATAAAAAATCATTGTAAACAATTATTTCTTGAAGTTATAGTTGGTAATGACAGAGCTATCAATTTCTATAAAAAACTTGGCTATGAAAAAATTTATGACCTTTCTTATTATTCATTTGATAATATATCAAATCTAAAAAAAATTGATATTCCAAAGGTTAATATTAAGGAAATTAATCTATCTGAATTTGAAAAAGCATTAAATAAAACAAAAGATATTCACATTAACTGGCAAAATCATATAGAGTATATAAAAAAATGTGATAATACATTTTTTTATGGAGCATATTACGATAATGAATTAATTAGTTCTCTTTCCATTAGTTCTGATGGTAAACTCAGTTTTATATGGACCAAAAATCAGTTTAGAAGAAAAAAAATTGCTTCATCTCTTTTAAGTATGGCCTGTGAAAAGCTAACTATATCAAAAGTTGCTGTTGCATTTCCTAACAACCATCTTCTACAAGGATTTTTTAAACATATGAACTTTAAAAAAGATAATATTGCCCAATATGAAATGTATTTAACCTTATAATTAAGCTTATAAACAATATACTTATTCTATTTTAACTGTGATAATTATCACTGAATATTAAATGAATTACTATATAATTAACTATAAACTAACTTACCTAATGATCTGAAAATATTATATTAATTTATTTAATAGGAGGATAATTATATGGAAAAACAAAGAGTAAACTATAAAAAACTCTATTATGGATTTCCTGTTTTTTTAGTAAGCTTTTATGATGAAAATGGTGTTCCTAATGTAACTACACTTTCATCATCCTATACTTTAAGAGATATGATTTGTCTAGGTTTTGGCAGTAAGGGCTATGCTATAAACCAAATAAAAAAGGTTAAAGATTTTGTTATAAACATACCAGACAGAAGCTTGATGAAAGAAATAGATTTCTGTGGATATTCTTCAGGACATAATTGCAAAAAATTTGGATTTGTGAACTTAACCCCAATAAAATCAGATATTATAAATGCACCTATGATTGAAGAATGCCCAATATCTATTGAATGCACATTAACAGACGTAATAGAAAAGGATTATTATTATGGTATTACAAATATATTAGCTCAAATTAAAGGTAGATGTGTTTCATCAAAACTTTTAAATGAAGAAGGATATTTAGATTATAAAGAACTAGATCCAGTTCTTTATGTTGGTGATGATAGTGAGCGTGTCTACAAATATATTGATAAAAAACATATAGATAGTTCAAAATCTTTTATTTAAATTAAAACTGGACTCATATAGGATTCCTCAATGGAAATTTAACTTATCCGTGATTTTAATTTTCATAATAAAATTTTATAATAAAAAAGCTGTGAACAAAGACAAAATAAAATGTTCACAGCTTTTTTTATTAAGTTTCATATATATTTAATTTATATTTTATTTACATAGCCTGTTCTTCTATATTGCCACTGGTAAATTGGCTGTTATAAAGATCTGCGTAAAAGCCTCCTTCTGCTAGAAGCTCATTATGATTACCTTTTTCAATTACAGTACCATTATTCATAACAAGTATTAAGTCTGCATCACGGATTGTTGATAATCTATGTGCAATAACAAAGCTTGTTCTTCCCTTCATAAGTTCTGTCATTGCTTTTTGTATATAGAACTCTGTTCTTGTGTCTACACTGCTTGTTGCCTCATCTAAGATTAGTATTGCAGGATCAGCAAGTATAGCACGGGCAATTGTAAGTAATTGTTTTTGTCCTTGGGAAATATTAGAAGCCTCTTCGTTTAATACTGTATCATATCCATCTGGAAGAGTTCTAATGAAATGGTCAGCATGAGCTGCTTTAGCTGCCTTAATAATTTCCTCATCAGTAGCTCCACTACGTCCATAACCTATGTTTTCTTTTATAGTACCATTAAATAACCATGTATCTTGAAGTACCATTCCAAACATGCTGCGTAGATCTCCACGATTTAAATCTTGAATATTAACACCATCTATGGTAATCTTACCATCGTTTATCTCATAAAAACGCATTAATAAATTAACAAGTGTTGTTTTTCCTGCACCAGTTGGACCTACAATAGCAATAGTTTGACCTTGTTTAACATCAATATTCATATCTTCAATAAGTGTAACATCCTCTTTGTATCCAAATTTAACATGCTCAAATTTAACTTCACCTTTAGGAGATGTTATAACATTGTTATACTCACTGTCCTCAATTTCTTCAACTTCATCAAGAAGTTCAAAAACACGTTCAGCAGATGCAACAGTTGATTGAAGTATATTTGCTATATTTGCTGTTTGAACTATCGGTTGAGTAAATTGTTTTGAGTACTGGATAAAAGCTTGTATATCACCAATTTTAATTCTCTCTTTAGTAACAAAAATACCACCTATAACGCATATAAGCACATATCCTAAATTGCTAATGAAAGTCATAAGCGGCATTATAATCCCGGAAATAAATTGAGCTTTCCAACCTGCATTATATAATCTTTCATTAATTTCATTAAATTCCTTTATTGACTTTTCTTCATGCCCAAAAGCCTTAATAATTTTATGACCAGTATACATCTCTTCCACATGACCATTTAACTCACCAAGAGATTTTTGCTGATTGGCAAAATGCTTTTGTGATTTTGATGCTATAACTTTTGTTACAAATATATATAGTGGCAAAGTTACAACACAAATAAGTGTTAATACTGGACTTATAGTAATCATCATAACAATAATACCTATAAGTGTAAGTATAGAAGTTATAAGTTGAGTAATACTTTGCTGCAGTGTGCTACTAATATTATCAACATCGTTAGTTACACGGCTTAATATTTCTCCATGAGTATGAGAATCAAAAAATTTAAGTGGTAGACGTGAAAGTTTATTATTAATATCATTACGCATATTATAAACTGTCTTCTGTGCAACACTAGCCATAATTAATTGCTGAACATAGTTGAAAGCTGCACTAATTATGTAAAAAGCCATTAAAATAAGAATTATACGTCCTATATAATCAAAATCAACGCTAGGCACAGGTTGATTCATCTTTATAGCCATAAATTTTGCCATAATACCTTCAAATAAAGTTGTTGTAGCTTCTCCCATTATTTTAGGTGTTACAATACTAAAAACCGTACTTAAAATAGCCATTAAAAATACAGCACAAATTTGAAGCTTATGGGGTTTTAAATATCCTATTAATCTTTTTAATGTTCCTTTAAAATCTTTTGCTTTTTCTACAGCCATTCCCATACGAGGTCCACCATGACCTAATTTTGCTCCATTGTCTGGCTTATGCTCTATACCTTTTTTGCTCATGCTAATTCCTCCTCTGACAGCTGTGAAGATACAATTTCACGATATACATCACAATTATTTAAAAGTTCTTTATGATTTCCTATTCCTGCAATTTGTCCATCATCTAAAACTATAATTCTATCAGCATCCATAACTGTACTTACTCTTTGTGCAACTATAATCACTGTTGATTCCCCAGTTTCCTTTTTAAGTGCTGCACGCAATTTTGCATCTGTCTTAAAATCTAAAGCAGAAAAACTATCATCAAATATATATATCTCTGGTTTTCTTACTAATGCACGAGCTATGGAAAGACGTTGTTTTTGCCCTCCTGAAACATTGGTTCCACCTTGAGATATAACAGATTCATATCCATCTTTCATGTTAGAAATAAACTCTGAAGCTTGAGCAATTTCTGCTGCATGTTTAACTTCACTATCAGAAGCATCTTCCTTACCATACCTTATATTATCAGCTATTGTACCAGTAAATAACACAGCTTTTTGAGGTACAAAACCTATCTTCCCTCTAAGCTCTTCCTGAGTCATTTCCCTGATATCTATTCCATTAACTAAAATACTTCCACCACTAACATCATAGAAACGTGGTATAAGACTTATAAGAGTAGATTTACCAGAACCTGTTCCTCCTATAATTGCAGTGGTTTCACCAGGTTTTGCACTAAAAGAAATATTACTTAAAGCTGGCTTCTCTGCACCAGGATAGTGAAAAGTAACATCTTTAAACTCAACGTAACCTTTTTTATCATGAACATCCTTAGTGTTATCTCCATCATTTATTTCAGAAACAGTATCAAATACTTCATTAATTCTTACAGCTGAAGCTGATGCACGAGGAATCAATATAAACATCATAGAAACCATAATTAATGAGAACATTATTTGCATTACATATTGAATAAATGCCATTAGATCTCCAACCTGCATACTTCCATTATCAATACGGATACCTCCAAACCAAACAACTGCAATTGTTGTAAAGTTAAGCACTACCATCATTATTGGCATTAATGCAGCCATTATTTTATTAACCTTTATAGCTGTATTAGTAAGATCTAAATTTGCTTTATCAAAACGCTTTTTTTCATGGTCAATTCTATTAAATGCACGTATTACTCTAATTCCTGTAAGATTTTCCCTTAATATAAGATTTAATTTATCAATTTTCAATTGCATCATCTTAAATAATGGCATACCTTTTTTCCCAATAATACCTATTGCTATAGCAAGTATAGGCATTACAACAATAATAACTAATGACAGCTTTGCATCTTTCGATACTGCCATTATAATACCACCAATACACATCATTGGCGCACTAATCATCATACGCAACATTATCACTAATACTTGTTGAATTTGTGTAATATCATTTGTAGTTCTCGTAATAAGAGAAGATGCTCCTATTTTATCGAATTCTTGTAATGAATAACTTTCAACTCTTGAAAAAATATTTTTTCGAAGATCTCTACTAAATCCTGTTGCAACTTTTGAAGATAAAAAGCTAGCTAAAATTGTACAAATAGTACCTCCCGCTGCTACAAGAAGCATGAATCCACCAATTCTTAAAATATAGTTTGTATCTCCATTTACTATTCCAGTATTAACTATATCTGACATTAAAGTTGGTAAATACAATTCAGAAATAGATTGAAAAAATATAAGTATTAAAATAACAGCTATAGAAGCTGCATATGGTTTTAAAAACTTAAACAACTTAATCATTAATAATCATCTCCAGTCAGTTAAAGCTATTAAACTTTTCATGTAAAATTAAGTTAATAAGTATCTTTAATAAAAAACTTATTGACACTTATTGACTTTAGATATGTGAAATCAAATTTTATTTAGCTTGATATTATATATCTACCTTTTTATCACATACCTTTAAAAGATTATCACGCATTTGCATCAATAACCTACGAAGTAAAACTTGTTCTTCCATTGTAAAATTACTAAAACATTCTGATTCTATACTTTTTACAATTTTATTCATCTCTTGGCAAATTTCTCTGCCATGCTCAGTGAGGTATACTCTTGATATCCGTTGATCTTCAGGATCTTGACGTCTCTCCACAAGTTTTGATTTTTCCATTCTATTTAACATTACCGTAATTGTAGCAGGCTTTATTTCAAGCTTATTAGCCAATTCTTTTTGACTTTGCCCATCTTTTACATATAGAACATGTAACATAGGGGGCTGTCCAGGATATAGACCTATTTTATTAAGTTGCGTATGAGTACGATAATAATGTAATCTTATCACTTGGTAAAAAACATGATATAGTGAATCAGATTCATGACAATTCATTTATTTCCTCCTAACTATTTAGCTGACTAAGCATTTTTATATATTATCACTAAGTTATTTCCTAGTCAATAATTTTATGCAAATTTTAATAAAAAATTTTACTTTTTATTACTAATCTTATTTTATGCTAATAATTGCTAAACCTTTACTGCTTAAGCATTATATTGATATAAAGAAAATATCTATAAATATTTAGCCATAATATTTGTGTTTATAGTATAGACTGACTGAAGATTTTTTATTAGCCTACTAATGATATTTATAATTGTTTTATATTTACCAATCAATGAAGATTATATACTAAATTGTAATAAAATTCATACTTGTTCAACTAAAAATTGACAATAGACAATGGAGAATTGTGAAACAACGCGAAGCCCTTTGCTGAAATAACTTGTTAATACAAATTCTTAAGTATACAGATTAAATTTACAATTGATTTTGTAGCGGCGAACAGTGTTCGCCATATAACTATCACTTTATTGCCAGTTATATATCCATTTAAAGAATTAATTTTACCACAATTACCAATTTTCCAATTTCAATTCTTATTAGAGTATTTTATCTATATTGCTTTTTCAATTATAATAAAAAGTAATGAATATTTAAGTTTATATATTTAACAATAATAGTAGAGATATAATATGGAGATAGGGTGATTTTATGAATAATTATTATTTAAATGCAGTGAAAGAACTTGAAAGTTGGAAGGTAAAAATGCAAAAAAAGCCTTCCATAATCGATAAAGCCTCTAAAAATTTTCAAAATAAGTTTAATAATATGCTTCCAGAAAAATATAATGAAATTTTAACAGCAGCAATAAAAAACATGATTAAAGTTGTGCTTTTAGGCTCAGAAATTACCACTCCAACTTATTACCATATTTTAAGTCTTGAAGAAAAAGAAACATTGATAAGAGAAAAAATTTCAACTTATAAACGAACTGCTATGATAGAAGGAGCTGGCACAGGTGCCGGTGGCTTTCTAATGAGCCTTACAGACTTTCCACTGCTTCTTAGCATAAAAATAAAATTTTTATATGATGTTGCTTCAATTTATGGATTTGATATTAGTAATTATAAAGAAAGATTATATATCCTTCACATATTTGAACTTGCTTTTTCTAGCCAAGAGAATATGAATAAAGTATTCAAAAGAATGGACATGTGGAGTGAGTATTCTAATTCATTACCTAGCGATATAAATTATTTTGATTGGCGAAATTTTCAGCAACAGTATAGAGATTATATTGATATTGCTAAACTTGTACAGATGCTGCCAGCTGTTGGTGCTTTAGCAGGTGCTTATGTCAATTCAAAGTTGATGACTAAACTTGGTGAAACAGCTATTAATGCATATAGAATGAGATTATTTGAAAAAATATAGTTATAAAATTGATCATGTATATAAATATAAATTCATCAAAGCATAGACATTATATAATTAAAATCATATAATATAACATCATTAATCTTATGGAGGTTATATATGGGTAAACGCTGCAGATGCTACAATATAAATGCTTTTAAAGGTGAGCTGCCTCCTTGCGCCCAATTTTTAGATAATTCTAGTCCTTTAATAAAAGATAATACTTTAATATATCGTAACCTCAATGGAATATACTCCTTTATAAGTATAAATCCAGTAAGCACAAGTAACATATCAACTTCTGTTAATCTTCAAATAAGTATTTCAAATTTTATAATTGGTTTATATATAAGTCAAATTCAAGATAAAATCATTGAATATGACAACAATTCTGTAATTCATAATAATAAAAAAGCTAATGATTTTATTCACAAAGCTTTAAATAATAATATATCTATTGATGAGGATATTAATGCTTCTTTGGTTTTTCTTATAACAAATAATAATGCTATTTTACCTTTGTATACAGCTACTATAAACATAACTCCACTAAATTTATATATTATTATAGTTTTACATGCTCTTGAAAATAATCCAGCTTTATTCTTTGGCAATAATGACTACACCTTTGAAAATGAAATAAATTTTTATTTAACTTCTTTATCATTAAAATTCCCCTTTGCTAAATTTAAAGACTGTATGAAATAAGTTTAACAATTGACAATTATGGATTTTCCACCCCTGGGGTACAGTATGGTTAGAAACAATACTAATAAATTTAACTGATATTTTTACTAGCAATTGTATTGCTAGTTTTTTTGTAGGGGAGAACAGCGTTCGCCAGTTTTGATTTTAGTTATAATTCAATATTAGGCAAATAATATGTGGAGAACACTGTTCTCCGCTACAGTTAATTAATTTTAAATTTCTTAGTTGTTGCTGTGAAATTTCTGCAATTATGAATTACCAATTAAACTTTTTTATGAGTAGGTTAAATCCAATCTTTAAATAATTTAAAATAACATAAATATTTCTTTTAACTTGAATGTAGGAAATCATTTAAATAGATTATATTGATATATATGGTCGATAATTGTTGTAAAATTATATAAATTAAGGCAATTTTTAAAAGGAATGTAAAATAACTTGTAGAATAAATATATAAAATATAACAATTAGTAATAATTTTTATACTATTGATATATTTATATCTAAATTTTTACAACAGTTGGGAGGTAACCAAATGTTAAAAGAAATCATACCTGCTGGAATTTTAGGAATAGGTGCATATATTCCAGAAGAAATAAGAAAAAATGATTTTTGGGAAAATATTAAGATAATGAATCTGCCTGAGGGTAGACGGAGCCCCTTTGAAAGAATAGATGAAAGAAGAGTATTTCCATCTGATATATTACCTTCAGATGCAGAAGTTAAAGCTGCAGAAATAGCTATTAAAGATTCTTGCATTTCAAAAGATGATATCGATCTTGTTATGGTACATTCTATGCTTCAAGACGAAATAATCCCTAGCAATGCAAGTTTAGTTCAATACAAATTAGGTCTAAAAAATGCAGGTGCCTGGCATATTGACACATGCTGTTCAAGCTTTGTTACTATGGTTACAACTGCATCTAACTTAATAGCTATGGGTGAATTTAAAAACATCTTAATTGTAACTTCTGTATTTCATTCAAGAATTCTTGATTATTCAGATTACCTAAGTCTATATGCTGGAGATGGTGCTGGTGCTGTAGTTATGGGACAAGTTCCTGAAGGAAGAGGATATATTGCATCCTTCTGCAATTCTGATGGCTACTATCATGATGCATTTACACTTTCTGAAAGAATGCCTTTAAATCATACTAGAAGAAAGTTTTTTGAACCATCCCCATTAAGACCATTTTTTACAACTAACCCAATTAAAACAAATGGAGTAGGAAAAAACTCTGTTGATGTAATGAAAGAAGTTCTTGAAAAGGCACTAAAAAAAGCTAATATGACATCAGATGATATTGATATGTTTTTCTCTCATCAGCCAGCAGATTGGGCTCATGGTGCATGGAGAGATTCAATTAATATACCTAAAGAACGTTCATATGAAACTTTCCGTAAATACGGAAACCTTGCTTCATCTTCAATACCAGTAACTCTTTATGAAGCTAAAGAAAAAGGACTACTTAAAGAAGGACAAACTCTCTTAATTGCATCTTCAGGAGCAGGTGAGAACCATATTGCTGCAATAATAAAGCTGTAATTCTATTAACCAATCTTACATTATATAAAATTAGATATAATTAACAATGGACAATTATGATTAAAATTAAATTTAATGATAATTGTCCATCTTTAATTGTTTTTTAAAATCAAATATTGATTTCTTCACTTAATTCTTTAACAACACTGCCAATAATTTTTACTCCTTTTTCTATATCCTCTTCACTAACTCTGGAAAATCCAAGTCTCATAGTGGATTTCCCACTGTCATCAGTGTAAAATATATCTCCTGGCGTAAACACTACTCCCTTTTTATAACATCTTTCAAGCACAATTCTTGAATTAATATTATTATGAAGCTTTATAAATATATGAAGTCCTCCCTGTCCCATTATGCTCTCATTGGGAATGTATTTTTTTACTTGTTCTAAAGTGTATTCATATTTATCTCCATAATATTTCCTAATCTTTTTTATATATCTATTAAAAGCTCCACTCTTCATATAATGATAAAATGCACCTTGGTCAATAAAAGAAGAATGTATAGTTCTAGCTCTCTTAACACTTTCTAATGTGTCTATCAAATTGGTATCTCCAAAAATCCATCCTAATCTCAACCCTGGGAAAAGCACTTTAGAAAAACTTCCAATATAAATAATACCATTTCCTTTTGTGCAAAGAGAGGCTATTGATGGAATATGTGAACTAGAATATAATAGCTCTTCATTAAAGCCATCTTCTATTATAGGCACTTTATATTTTTGAAAAATCCTAAATACTTCTTGCCTTTTTTCCCCGCTCATAACAACACCAGTAGGATTATGATATGAAGGAATTATATAGGATAGTTTTATAGAATTATTTTGTAAAATTTCTTCTAACCTTTTAGTATCTATTCCATCAAAGTCCATAGGAATACCAACAACTTTTAAACCATGAGCTTTCATAATTTTTAGTGCTGTATTATGAGTTGGATTTTCACAAACAATACTATCTCCAGGTATGGTTAAGGAGCTCAGCACTATATCAAAACCTTCAGTAAACCCATTAGTTATTAATACCTCTTTTCCTTTTGTATTAACACCTTTCTCTTCCATATAATCCATAAGATATTCTATTAACAGCTTATATCCTTTAGCATATCCATAGTTTAGTAGCTTATCTCCCTCTAAAGAAAATCCATTTAAAAAAGCTCTTTTGAACTCTTCTAAATCAAACAAATGCTCTTCTGGCGCAATGCTTTTAAAAGAAATCATTCCTTTTTTACAGGGAAGTTCAGTTTTAATTATATCTAGCTCTCTGCACACAGTTCCATAGTTATTTATTTTATCTTTCCAATCTACATTAAATTCTCCACTCATTACTTTTGTTTCTATAGCTACAAAAGTTCCTTTCCCTTTTAAAGTTTCAACAATACCTTCACTTTCTAAATTTTCATAAGCTGTAACTACTGAATTTCTGCTTATATTTAACATCTCACTTACTTCTCTTGTTGATGGAAGCTTGCTTCCCTTTTGAAGAAGCGCCTTTGATATACTGTCTTTTATATGCTCTTCAATTTGTATATATATTGGCAATCCACTCTCTATTTTAAATGATGAAAAAATCAATAATTTTACTCCTTTCAAACCAGTGAGTATTGAATAATCTTATCTAATAATTCACTATATCCCAAGTTGACTCCTTTTGCACTTTTGGGGAAAAGGGAGTTCTTTGTCATCCCTGGTAAAGTATTTAATTCTAACACGTATGGAATGTTATTACTTATTATAATATCAATTCTCACATAAGCTCTACAATTAAAAATACTCCAACATTTTTTCCCTATTTCTTGCATTTTCATATCTAGTTCATGTGATAATGATGCAATGGTTTCTTTTGCACCATCATCCTCATATTTTGAACTATAATCAAAGAATTCATTTTTAGCTTTAATAGATATTATTGGTAATACTTCTCCATTTAACATAGGTATTGTATATTCGTCACCTTTTAAATACTTTTCAACTAATATCTCATTATCATATTGTAACACCTTTAAAATTTTATCCTTAAGTTCCTTTTCATCATTTACTAAAAATGTTCCTATACTTGAGCCTCCATTATTAGGTTTCACTACCATTGGATATTTTAGTGCTTCTATAGTCTCCATAGGCAATTTATCTATATCATTAATTATAACTGCTGGAGCAGTAGTTATTCCTTCACTTTTTAATATTCTTTTAACTTGATACTTATTCATACAAAGAGCGCTAGTGAGAACATTACAGCCTGAATAAGGTATGGACATGCTCTCCAGTACTCCTTGTACTATTCCATCTTCTCCAAAAACCCCATGCAGTGCAATAAACGCAAAATCTACATTTTTAACCTTTTCTATTATTTCTTCTTTTGAATTTAGTATTATAGGCAAAGCCTCATATTTACTCTTATCAAGATTATTTAATACCTCTTTACCTGAAAGTAGAGAAATTTCTCGTTCTGAAGATATTCCTCCCATTAATACGCCAACCTTCATATCAATCACTCCATATAAATCTATATATAACTGTCTTACTTAAATTATATGAAGTGAAAGAAACAGAAGTAAGCACCACCATATGACTAATTTGCAAATAAGGTGGATTAATTTTAATTTAAGGCTTAATTTTAATTTCTCCTATATCTTCTTTAGCATTTTTACGTATACGGTCAACTATACCTCTGGATATTTCCATATAATCTACTTTTCCTGCTTTAAGTTCTTTCTCTAGATATTTAAATGCATTCCAAGGATTAACATCATCTCCACAAGTAAATAAATCTACTGCTGCATACCCATATTCAGGCCAGGTATGAATAGTTAAATGTGACTCTTGAATTATAACAGCACCACTTACACCCCATGGATTAAACATATGAAATGTACTAGTGACTACTTTAGCTTTGGCTTTCTCCGCTGCCTTTATCATATATTTTTCAATTCTATCATAATTATTTAATACTTTTTTATCGCAATTGTAATATTCTACTAAAATGTGTCTTCCTAATCTATTTAACTTAATCATATTTTCTCCTTTTAATTCAGCTTATTTAATGTAAATACCTTATTAACTTTATAGATTTTTCTTTTCAATGAGCTGAAATATTTTTCCATTACAATTGCTGCATCCTTCTTCTTTTAACTCTTCTATAGTATTAAATCTTTCTGAAAGCCCAACTTTTGTTATTTCATCACATTTTCTACATTTGTATAAACGAAGAGTCACTTTTAATTCACCAGTATAAATTGGCTCTTCATAACATCCCTTTATCAAAGGATTGCTGTTTTTAGTAGTTTTAAGAATAATCATTTGACCTGTATTCCCAATTATTTGTGCACCATCATATATATTGAATGAATTTAATATTTCTGAAATCATTAGTCCCATATGAACAAAATACTTTTGCATATTAAGTTCAAATTCTGGCGACTTATGTGCATAAGAAAAAAATATACTAAGTCCATTTTGATTCTTTAAAGCCTCAAGTCCTCTTGAGAGAAATAAATTCATTCCTTGAAGAGTATATGGCGGATCAGTAAAAAGACAATCAAATTGATTTTTAAACTCTTCTGGCAATGGCATTCTTAAATCTACATATTTGCAGCTAATAGGTAAGTCTTCATCTTTAGATATACTACTTATATAATCCAGGATTCTATTATCGATATCCATAACAAAAATTCTAGTTTTACTATATGACGAATTATTAAACAATTTCTTTAATAAAAATCCTAATGCTATACTTACTAAATCATCATCTCCTAAACAGAGAATCTTTTTCCCTATTAACGCAGAATTTTTAGCACATAATACTGCCCTTTTTATAGCAGTATCTACTGTACATTTTGACTGATCTATAGTAACGTCAACCTGGGGTCGATTTATAAATATTTCATTTAAAGTTTCTTTCAATTCATCAATTTCCTTAATATCACTCCAAGAATCGGAAAACAATTTAGTATATAGCTCTTTATTCACTCCATAAAATCCTAAACTTTCTTCTACAAAAGCTCTTCCCTTACTAGTAAGTCTTACCCCTCGCTTTTGAATCACCATATCCAATTTTATAAACTCTTTTTTTATTGCTGTAACTACAGGAATAGGTAAGAAATTGTTTCTAGCTAGCTCCTTTGTAGAAATACCTTCTTTAAAATATATATCAATTAATATATTGGTTATAGCTTGTAATCCTTCATCTATATTTACATTTTTATTTACAGTTTCCAAATAATTTTCCATTAGTATCCCTCTCTCAAATATAAATAATTTTTAAGTAAGGCAGGGTGATGAAAATACATAAAATACCCAAAGCCTTATGACAAAGTTAGAAACATAAGATAGAGAAATAAAAAAAGACTATAGCAACACCAAGTCACTACAGCCTTTAAAATTCTATATGTTAAATACAGTACTATTTAAAACCATAGAATGTAAAATTAAAATACTACCTCACCCCTTTAAATCCTTTTTTAAAAATTCAAAGTGACTAGTTATATCTTTTAATATAATAATTACAAAGTCTATAGTAAAAATATATACCTTTAATTTTGCATATAAAAATACCGTACAAAAGCACGGTTTAATAACATATATAAGGTTGAATGCTATCCGTGTTCTAACTCATTCTTAAAAAACTCATCAACAAATAAACCTGAAACTTATCAGATTTTCAAAAGTTTTTTAAGAAACAACTATTCAATTAGTTAGTTAAAAACACCTACACTCATAAAGCACTCTCCTCAATATTTATTCTTTAATTTTTAATGCTTAATTATATGCTTCTCATTATAACATATAAAAATACAACTTACAATATGTAGCTTTGCTTCCAAAAGAATCTATATATCTCATATCTTTTTATATATTACTATATTTTTTCACCTATAAAATAGTATGATTATATGCTATAAAATCCATCCATTAAATGTAATTTAGTTCATGAATTTTTTTCATTTTTTAATGTTGACATGCTTATATATGCTGTGATATTATTATAAGTTTGATAAAAATCTTCATATATGTTATACTTAATATAATGAATACAATATATGGAGGCGAGTTGTTTGTTTGATATTGGCGATAAAATTGTTTACCCTATGCAAGGTGCAGGAATAATTAAAGGTATAGAGGAGAAAGATTTCTGTGGAAAAAAGACAAAATACTATATTATAAAAATGCTTACAAATAATATGGATATAATGATTCCATCTTGGAGAATGTCTGATTCAAATATACGTTTAATTAGTGATGATTCAACATTAAAAAATGTATTAGTCAATCTTGGTTCTAGAAATATAGATTCTAATGAATCTCTTAATTCTAAACAAAGATATCAACTTAATATGGATAAAATAAAATCAGGTTCTTTAAAAGATAGTGCTGAAGTAGTTTATGATTTAACCCAGCTGAATAAAGAAAAGACTCTTAATACCAGTGAAAGTCAGTTATTAATGAATGCAAGAAAATTTTTAGTTGATGAGATAATTTTAATAAAAAAAATAACTGAAGATGAAGCTAATGATTTGTTAAATTCTATTATTAGTTAAAGGAGATTCTTTCTTATTCAATTAACCTTTATACTATATAATAAACAACTATCTTATGACCTTCCTTGATATAACTTTAAACTTTACATTATTCATTTTTTATATAGTTTAAGTATATCATTATGCAGCTATTTTGAATTATATCCTTCATTCTTAGTTCTTTTATACATTTCCTATATAGTAATATACTCATTATAATAGAACAAGATATAAAGATAATAAAATATATTAAAGACCTCATTTATTTATAATATATTTTCCTTAGCCAATATAAATGAGGTTTTTATTTATTTTTTAATGTTATTTTTGAAATTATAAATAATAATTCCAGCTCTTAAGATTTGTTGTTTTATTTCTTCATTTAACGAATCAAGAAAAACTACCTCAAATGAATATATTCCTGTTACATATTTTATATACCTTCTCATTGATGCCATACATTTTATCACATTCTTCCATTCAAAATATTTAACCATATTATATATTAGTTGTTTTTATAAGAAAGCTCTTTATGAATAAAAAATAATCTAAGAGTAATAATAAATATGCAAGGCATCTTTAGAAATAACTAGTATTTTAGCACACTATATTAAATACTCCACAATAAGCATAACTATACCTTATTTGGCGCAAAACATTCACTATATATTTACTAGTTATTTTATTTAAGATGCCTAAAATTATAACTTATGAGGTGATTAAATGGCTCATACTTTACCAGATTTACCATATGCATATAATGCTCTAGAACCTCATTATGATGAAGCTACTTTAAGAATTCATCATGATTTGCATCATAAAACCTATGTAGATGGTTTAAATAATGCAGAAATGAAAATTGAAGAATGTAGAAAGACTGGAGATTATGCACTAATTAAACATTACGAAAGAGAATTGGCCTTTCATGGAGCAGGCCATATATTGCATACACTCTTTTGGGAAAACATGACTCCTAACGGCAGTGAACCTAATGGAGAAATACTAAATCAAATTAATAAAGATTTTGGCAGCTTTGAAACCTTTAAAAAAGAATTTTCTGCAGCAGCTGTTGCAGTAGAAGGTTCTGGATGGGCTATATTATGCTGGAATTGCATGTTTGAAAAATTAGTAATATTAACAGCAGAAAAACATCAAGATTTAACCCAATGGGCAGTTAAGCCTTTGTTAATTCTAGATGTATGGGAGCATGCATATTATTTAAAATATCAAAACAAAAGAGCAGCCTTCGTAGAAGCTTGGTGGAACATAGTAAACTGGGATACTGTAAACGAAAGATTTAAACTTGCTAGTAAAAAATAAATTAAATACTTAAGATACAATTGATAAAAGCCTATAGATCAGATATTTATATATATCTGCTCTATAGGCTTTTTACATATAAGATAATATTTAATAAATTCCTCCAATTTTCTTGAAATAAATTTGATTTTATACCGAAATTTTACTTGTATGTACAAAGTTTAAAATATATATTACCATAGCATTTTTACATTGTTTAATATGTAAAATTTTATTAATTATTGTATTAAATTAGGAATGGAGCACATGCATTTTATGGTTTCCCAGTATAAGTAAATAGGTTTTGATAATTGCACACAATTGAATTATCAGACAAAAAATCTAGACCATCTAATCTTAAAAGCTATTAACATGTCTTATAGGGTTTATGTTTATAGAGCCTATAATCATCTTCTCGAAAAAACACTTTAATTCAATGGTTAGATTCAGTTGAAACAGAAAAATTAAAACAGTTAGATATTCATTTTTCTCAACTAAATGAAGTCTATAAAATTATTGCTGAAAATAAAGAAAAAATTTATTGTTTAACTTTTAATGATAAAGTTAAATCTAAGTTCTTAGAATTGTTTAAAATTTCTATTCGTGATTTTAGAAAAATTATTAGTCCACAAGCATTAAAAAATCCTTTATATATTGATGATTCTTTGTATGATTAATACGATTTTGTATTTTGTAATAAAGATACTTTATTGCTTTTGACTGATATTCATCCATTCACATTTTTGCTATATTCCATATTTTTGAATTTAGGTGGTTTGGGTAATCCATTATACTTATGTGGATTTACTTTAAAATCTTTAATACTTGCAAAATATGATTTCCAATTCTGCTCTAATACTTTGAAAGCCTGTTGTCTTGTATGACTATAGAGAAAATCACAATGCCAATTAGATTTAAACATATTTTCTATATCTACATAAGATTTAAAACCATTTTCTCTCAATTCATAATTAACAACGTTGTAAAGTTTTGTTGTATGGAAAGATAATTCTTCTATGATATTTAATTGCTCTACAGTAAAACTTGGTTTAAATTTAAAAGATAATTTCATTTTTTCACCTCCTTCACATTGTTATCTATGTATTTATTTTAATACATCATTGATACATAGTCAACCATGTGTTAATATAAGTTTATAGGAGGTGTTTAAAATGGCAAGAAAAAATATTAATACTACAATAGATGAAGATTTATATACTGAAATTAAAATATTGGCTATCAAACAAAAAACCAATGCTAATGACTTAATTGAAGAAGGTATGAAATATGTCATTGAAAAATATACAAACCAAGACAACGAGCCACAGTAAATATATTTAATTTTTGGGTTCAATACCCCCAAAATTAAAGGCACAATTCATCCTCCGAGATAAACAACGGAGGTTTTCTTGTGCCGAATCTATAAAATTTTATCAAACTCGTGTTAGTTTACTTTATATTTTTTGTAAATTTTAAACTTAATATGATAGCATATTAAATATCAAATTCACACTTTAGATTAAATTTCACTATACTATATTTTTTAATATGGATCAATCTCTAATTGCATTTAATTTGTGAAGCAAATACTCTTTTTTATTTAGAGGATCATAAGTTGTTTTCTTACGTACTTTATGTGACTTAAACTCTGTATTTTGATAACCATAAAATTTTGTTACAAACATTCCTTTACCTCCAGTATATGATGCTATTTTTAATTTATATTCTTTTGAATTTTCCACTGGAATAAGTCCTTTTATATAAACTTCCTCATCAATTACAATAGGACTTTCAAAAGCTGCTCTGCTGACTTCTAAATCCCAAATTGCTTTACTTAAAACACCTCTAGGAATTCTAAGCTCAAATTCCTGTAGCGGTTCTAGCAAATCTGTTTTAGCCTCATATAATGCTTCCATAAATACCATAGGCGTTACGTTTCTAAAGTCTGCTGGAGTACTCATAACGCTATTAAACGCTCCATGAATTAGTGTAACTTTTATATCAGTAACTTCCCATCCAAATAGTCCTTGTTTACTTGTCTTAATCACTGCCTCTTCAATGGCATTTTGAAAAGATTTTGGTATTGATCCTGTTGAAACATCGGAAACATACCTAAGCCCTTCTCCTCTTTGTAAAGGCTCTATCTTTAAGCCAACAGTTGCCCAAAAAGGATTTAAATCATCTCCCATGTGAATTATAGATGTGCCAACCCCTTTAGGAGTTTCTTTATAGATAGTTTGGATATCTGAAAACTTTACCTTTATTCCATAAGAATCCTCTAAGACAGCACTTAATATCTCCATTTGAACTTCACCAAATAAATTAATATATATTTCTTTCTGATTGTTATCTGTTCCTATCTCTAATAGAGGATCTTCTTCCGCAAGTAGTGTTAATATCTTGAATAAATTCCTATCTTCTTCTTCATTAACAGCAGAAATTGTAGTTTTCAATGTTGGTTTAGCTATAGATATTTTTTTTATTTTGTGATTTTTTATTCCTATAACATCACCTATTTGTAAACTCTTAATTCCATATAATATCCCTATATCTCCAGCTCTTATGGTTGGTACCTCAACAAATTTACCATTTTCCAGTGAAGTAATTTTTTTAACCTTTTCCACCGTCTGCTCACTAGGCAGGTTGATTGTATCTCTTACTGATATTTCCCCCTGAAATAATCTCACATAGACCTTTTTTTCGCTAGTATTTATTCTTTCAATTTTAAACACTACTCCAGATAACTCATCCCTGCTGTCTCCATGAGAAAATGGCAAATAACTGCAAATCCCATCCAACAAATTCTTAATACCAAGTCCTATTGATGCGGCACCATATAATACTGGATATAAGCTGCCTTGCCTTGAGTAAAATGAAAGCTTTTCTCTTATATCTTCTTTATCAAGTTCTACTCCGTTGACATATGACTCTAAAAAAGACTCATCTAAATCTGATAGAACATTAATTATATCATCATCAATTATATTTTCTTTAAATAAGTCCCTTAAAGAAACATTCCTAGAGCCTTCATTATCAACCCTTTGCAAGCTAACTATCTTATCAGTCATAGCAGATTTTATATCGCTTATTATTTTTTTATAATCTGCTCCAACTCTATCTAACTTATTTACAAATATTATTGTTGGAATCTTAAGTACTTTTAATGTATTAAATAATATTCTTGTCTGTGATTGTATACCTTCCACTGCAGATATAACTAATATTGCTCCATCTAATACACTTAATGATCGTTCTACTTCTGAAATAAAATCTACATGACCTGGGGTATCAATAATATTTATCTTAATATCCTTCCACATAAATGATATAGCAGAAGATTTAATAGTAATTCCTCTTTTACGTTCAAGTTCCATTGAATCTGTTTGTGTATTTCCTAAATCAACTTTACCAATTTCTTTTATAGCTCCACTGCAATATAAAAGATTTTCAGTTGTAGTTGTTTTTCCTGCATCTACGTGAGCTACAATTCCTAAATTAATTATATTCATATAAACTATCTCCTTAAATAAAAAACTGCAAATGAACAATGTCATTTACAGCCCCATAATTTATAACCTAAATATAAACGCAGCAAAAATAGGTATAAAAATACCGTGTTTAGAACACGGTTTTCCTACTATGCATATAAGGTGTAACATGCTCATTATGATATTGGTAATTTTAGAAACATATAAATACAATCCACTATTAAAATAATTGCTTAGGAAATAAACCTTGATATATTCAAGATTTTTAATTTGTATTCTAAATATCACCGTTATTCAATTAGTTTAATTTAAAACTACCTTGCTTCTCATAATTTACATCACCTTTGCGTTTATATTTTTTATATTTATGTTTATATTTAAGTTTAATTTTATTATATGCAACCTTATGAATTATTAAAATGGATTATTTGAATATAATTGATTTTTCCATAAAATAAATAGCAGCATACAAAACACTGCTATCTATTTTATAATAAATTAAGCTTCTTCCTTATTACCAAATTGGCTATTATAAAGTTTTTCATAGAAACCACCTTTTTTCATAAGCTCCTCATGATTTCCCTGCTCTATTATATTTCCTTCATTTATAACCAATATTAAATCTGCATTACGAATTGTTGAAAGTCTATGAGCAATAACAAAGCTGGTTCTGCCTTTCATTATGTTTTTCATAGCATTTTGAAGTAGCACTTCTACTCTAGTATCAACGGAACTAGTAGCTTCATCTAATATTAGTATAGCTGGATTTGCTATTATAGCTCTTGCTATAGTTAATAACTGTTTCTCTCCCTGAGATATATTAGAAGTTTCCTCATTAAGAACCATGTTATATCCATCTGGAAGAGTTTTAATAAAATGATGAACATTAGCTATTTTAGCAGCTTCTATTATTTCTTCTTTAGTAGCTCCAAATCTTCCATATTCAATATTTTCATAAATAGTTCCTTTATATAGCCATGTATCTTGAAGAACCATTCCAAATATTGAGCGTAAATCTTCACGTTTCATATCTCTAATATCTACACCATCTATCTTTATAGCTCCACCTTTAACATCATAAAATCTCATCAATAAATTTATTAATGTGGTTTTACCTGCTCCTGTAGGCCCTACTATAGCTACCATTTGACCGCTTTTTATTTCAGCATTTAAATCTTTTATTAAGGGCTTATCATCACTATATCCAAATTTAACATGCTCAAATGTAACATCTCCACGAGGATTTTCAAGTTTTATTGGATTCTCTGGATCTGAAATTTCTTCCTCTTCATTTAATATTTCAAATACACGTTCAATTGCCGCAAAAGCAGATTGTATTGTAGATGAAAGCTGAGTTACTTGAGAAAGTGGCTGATTTATTTGCCATATATAACGTATAAAAGCTTGAAGATTACCTACTGTTATTACTCCAGCAATAGCATAAATACCACCAATAACCCCTATAGCTGCAATTCCCAAATAACTTATTAAAGAAATCATTGGAGACATTATACTGGATATAAATTGAGCTCTAAATCCTGTATTGCAAAGCTCTTGATTTATATTTTTAAAATCCTCTATGGCTTCATTTTGTTTACCATACAACTTTATTTCACTAAACCCAGTATACATTTCTTGAACTTTACCATTTAACTTTCCCAAAGCTCTTTGCTGCCTATAAAACAGTCTTTGTGATTTGCCAACGATAAATTTTGACACTAAATAACTTAAAGGGATTATAAGCACAGCCAAAAGAGCCATTTTAGTGTTAATTTTAAACATCATTATCACTGCTAATGTTACAGATAATATTGAGTTAACTATTTGTATAAAGCTCTGCTGCATTGCATTAGATATTGTATCTACATCATTTGTAATACGGCTTAATACTTCTCCATAAGTATTGCTATCAAAATAACTTATTGGTAATTTTCTAATCTTATCTTGAATAGCATTTCTTAAATCTCTCATGGTATTTTGGATAGCATTAGTCAATAAGAAACCAGCTATGTATGTAGATATTGTGCTGGATACATATATTATTGCTAAAACTCCAAGTACTTTTATAATATAATCAAAATTTACAGAAGCACCACTAATACCTTTTCCTATATTAATTGAATCTTTTATAAGTTGTGTTGTAACCAACCCTTCCGTCATTGGTGCAATAGCATTAAAAATAGCTGCTGATATTATAAATATTATGGCACCAATAAAAGAAGCTTTGTATCTTTTTACAAAGGGAGTAATTTTACCTATATTAGCTTTAAATTTTTTCATTATGCCAATTCCTCCTTTGTAAGCTGAGATAATGCAATTTCTTTATATATTTGACAACTATTTAATAGTTCTTTATGAGTACCTATTCCCACTATTTCTCCTTCATTTAATACTATAATCTTATCACTATCAATTATAGAGCCTATTCTTTGAGCTACTATTAAAACTATAGATTCCTTTGTTTCCTCTTTTAATTTTGCTCTAAGAACTGCATCAGTCTTAAAGTCCAAAGCAGAAAAGCTATCATCAAATATATAAATTTCTGGCTTTCTAACTACCGCTCTTGCAATAGAAAGCCTTTGTTTTTGTCCACCTGATACATTAGCCCCTCCTTCACTTATAACTTCATCAAATTTTTTAGGTTTATGCGTAATAAAGTCATAAGCTTGAGATACTTTTGCAGAGTGTTCAAGTTCCTTTTTATTTGCATTTTCTTTACCAAATTTAATATTACTTCCTATAGTTCCTGTAAATAATAAAGTTTTTTGTGGTATAAACCCAATCTTTTCTCTTAATGAATTTAAATCATAATCTCTTACATCTACTCCATCTATTTTTATGCTACCTTCAGTAACATCATAAAATCTTGGAATCAAATTGATTAAAGTACTCTTTCCGCTTCCAGTACTTCCTATAAATGAAACAGTCTCACCTTTTTTAGCTGTAAAAGATATATTCTTAAGTACAGGCTCTTCTCCACCTGGATAAGCAAAAGTAACATTATCAAATTCTATAAGACCTTTTATTTCTGTATCCTTAACTCCATTCTCTGGATTTTTTATAAGCGGTTCTGTTTCTAAAAGTTCCTCGATTCTTTCAGCAGAAACCTGTGCTTTAGGATACATAACAAATACCATAGAAAATAACATTAATGAGAACATAGCATGGAATAAATACTCTATAAATGCAACCAATTGACCTACTTGAAGAGTTCCTGCATTTATCATTTTACTTGAAATCCAAAGAATTGCTAAAATAGCCATATTTAATAGAAAAAAGAAACTAGGCTGTGAAACTGCCATAAGCTTATATAACTTTTTAGATATATCTGCATATTCTTCATTTGTATTTGCAAATCTTTTTCTTTCATAGTCATCATTTCCAAAAGCTCTGATTACCCTTATTCCTGTCAAATTCTCTCTAGAGATACGATTTAATTTATCTAATCTCTTTTGCTGAGTTTTTGACATAGGATGAGATTTTCTAGCTATAATAACTACTCCTATTATTATGAAAGGTATAGTTACTGCTAAAACTACAGATAAGGGAAGACTTGTTTTAAGAATCATTATTAAGCTTATAGTAAACATGACTGGCGTAATAAGTGCCACTCTAAGTAAGGTATTTGTAAATAACAATAATTGAAAAGCGTCATTAGTAGTTCTAGTAATCATTGAAGATACCCCAAATTTATTGTACTCACTATGGGAAAATTCCTGAGATTTTTTAAAAATATCATTTCTTATATCCCTAGTTATACTAGTAGATATTTTTGATGAACAATATCCAACCAGTATAGTTCCCATAACTCCAATTACAGCTATGATTACAAGTACAAGACCTTTCTCTTTTATATAGGCTATATCATTATTGGCTATACCTACATCAATAATTTTAGCCATTATCGTTGGAATACCTAATTCAACTAATGCAAAACCAAAAACTGATATTACATTTAACAAAATAAACAGCTTGTATTTCTTTAAATATTTTAATATTAATTTCATTAAGTTCTCTAACTCCTTTCATCATATGTTTTAAATTGCTCTTAATATAGATATTCTCATTTATGGTATAAAGTATATTATATACTATGACTTTTTAATGTCCACAGATATTTTAAATAAAATTAAACTTTTTTATATATAATTTATCTATTTATCATAAAATATATACCCTTAAAATTTATTCTTTCACCCCTGTGGTCTGCAACATAATTATGAACCTCAACCAAAATAAAAATAGTTATAAAATTCAAATCTGAAACTGCTTTTTATACAGATTCCTAGGATCCAGTAAGGTGAGTTACTACATCTGGGGCATTAAAGAATACTTCAATAACATTGCTTTTCTCCAAAAATTCAGTATAATGTCACTTGTATTTTTTCATCCATGTACACTACTCTCCTTTTGGTTAGTATCTTACACTAAAGTATATACTATCTTTTTGTTATTATTTATATAATAATAACAGTATAATATTTTGTAAAATAACTAATATTATGGGAGGCGATTGTACTATGAACAAATTTGTAGAAATAAAACCTGAGGAGCTAAATAAAAGCCCATTTCAACTTGTAGGTAAAGATTGGATGTTAGTAACTGCCGAAAAAGATACTAAGGTAAATACTATGACTGCATCATGGGGTGGCTTTGGTGTTATGTGGGGTAAAAATGTAGCTCATATAGTTTTAAGACCTCAACGTTTCACTAAAGAATTTGTAGATAACTCTGATACTTTTTCACTAACATTTTTCGATGAAAGTTTCAGAAAACAACTAAGCTATCTTGGAACTGTATCTGGAAGAGATGAAGACAAATTATCTAAATGTAATTTAACAATTGACCATTTAGATAACACACCATACTTTCAAGAAGCAAAACTTGTAATCATATGTAAGAAACTATATGCACAAGACTTCAAACCTGAATGCTTTATTACAAATGACCTAGATGAAAAATGGTATCCTGAAAAAGATTATCATACCCTATATATAGCTGAAGTAGAAAAAATTCTTATAAAAGAATAGCTAAAAGTGTTACACAGGACTTACTTGTGTAGCACTTTTTAATTATTAATTTCAACATACTCAATTAATTCTTTAAGTGAAGCAATTTCCCACTTTCCTTTTCTTTTGCTATTCCTATTAATATGAAAAGAAGTAAATCCTAAATTTCTTGCTCCATCAGCTTCTATATAATAATCATCAACATAAATACTTTCTTCTGCTTTTACTCTAAGAGCCTTTAGTGCTGCATTGTAAATAATAGGATTTGGTTTCTGTACTCCAACTATGTCTGAACATATATAACAATCAAAATATTTTCCTAATCCGAGTTGTTCCAGAGTTAATTGTAGCGAAGGGCTTGTATCACTAATTACCCCCATTTTATAACCATTGTTTTTGAAGTAATCAAGAACTTCAATTACTTCATTAAATAATAGTCTATCATTATTACACCACAACTCATCAAATAAAATATTAGCACGAATTTCTAGCTTTTCCGTAATACCTTCACTTTTAAGCAATTGATAATAATATCTTCTCCAAAACTCAATTTCTTCTTCTATAGTCTTAAAACCATCATTTCTATAATTAGCAATATGAAATAATTTCATAGTTCTATTATAATCAATTTGAAACTTCTTTCCTGACCAGCTTTCAATTATCTCATTACGCCATTTAATTTTTTCAGGATTACTATAAGTTAACGTATTATCTCTATTCCCAATTAATGTTATAATAAAATTATGTAATTTTATATATTTAGGATGGTGATTTAATGGATTCTTATAAAAGAAATACTGATTATTGGGACAAGATTTTTTCTAAGAAAAATTCTGTTGATATTACCTCAAAAACAACAGGACAAAAAGATGTAGATTATGGATTACATTGGCTGTGTAACGGTGCTGATAGTGTTTTAGATTTTGGATGCGGCAATGGTTCCATGTTATTTAAGTGCAAATTAAGAGGAAGTAAAAAGCATACTGGCATAGATATCTCTTCTGAGGGCATTAGATTAGCAAAAAATGCAGCAGAAAACTATCCTATAGATGAATTTGATTTTAAAGTTGGAGAAGTTAATTCATTAAATGATATTCCTGACAGTTCTTTTGATGGTGTAATATTATCTAACATAGTAGATAATTTAATACCTGAAGATTCTATTAAATTATTAGTTCAAATTAAAAGAATATTGAAACAGGATGGTAAGATTTTTATAAAGCTTAATCCTTACATAACAAAAAAACAGATTAAAGATTGGAATATTAAAATCATTAAAGACAATTTCCTTGATGATGGTTTATTTCTATGGAATCTAAAAACTTGCGAATGGGAAAAACTGCTATGTAATTATTTCTCGTTAATTGAATATAGAGATATCTATTACCATGAGTATAATCAATATAACAGGCTCTTTTTGATGAAAAGTAACTAAGTTAGTAAATCATTGATATTCTCTTAAAAATAATACAACTTTTAAAATCAGTAAATTGTGAAAAATCAAAAACTTTTTTTAGCTAAATGTCAAAGCCTATGTTATACTAATATTAAATAAAGGTAGGTTTTTAAATTAATATCAGAAAATTCAAAAATCCTTTCTTTATAAATTGACATATCAACTAAAGAGTAAATTATACTGTATAAAGAGCAAAATATATGTTACATCTGGTAAAAAAACAGTAAAATTAATTAATTTTTTATATCTTTTAAGACAAATATTAAGGTTAATAATTTTAATTTATATTTTATTTGGGGGTATTTTAAAATGATTTCAAAGGATATGATGAAGCTTGGAAAAAAACGCTCAATTATACGTGACATCTTTGAATATGGAAAGATTAGATCAAAGGAAATAGGAGCTGAAAATGTATTCGATTTCAGCTTAGGAAATCCTAGTATTCCAGCACCAGATTGTGTAAAAGAAACTATAATAGATTTACTTGAAAAAGAAGATTCTATGGTTTTACATGGTTATACATCAGCACAAGGTGATGCTAATGTTAGAACAACAATTGCAGATTTTATAAATAATAACTATGGCACAAGATTAAGTGCTGATAATATATATATGACTGTTGGAGCAGCAGCATCTCTTACTATATCTTTAAAAGCATTGGCTGTTCCTGGAGATGAATTTATTGTTTTCACTCCATTTTTCCCTGAATATCGTACTTTTATTGAAAGTGCTGGTGGAAAACTTGTTGCAGTTCAATCTAATGAAGATGATTTTCAAATTGACATAGCAAAATTCACTGAAGCAATAACACCAAACACTAAAGCAGTTGTTTTTAACTCTCCTAACAATCCTTCAGGAGTAGTTATATCTAAAGAAAATGTTATTGCACTTTGCAAAACACTTAAGGAAAAATCAAAAGAATATGGTCATCCTATATATTTAATTTCAGATGAGCCTTATCGCGAATTAGTATATGATGACATTGAAGTTCCATACCTAACAAAATACTATGATAATACTTTAGTTTGTTATTCCTTTAGTAAATCTCTTTCATTACCAGGAGAAAGAATAGGTTATATTGTTGTATCTAATGAGATGGAAGATGCACAAGATGTATATGCTGCAGTATGTGGTGCAGGACGCGCACTTGGATATGTATGTGCTCCAAGTTTATTCCAACGAGTTATTTCTAAATGTATTGGTATAACTTCTGATATTGCTGTTTATAAAAAAAATAGAGATTTGCTTTATGATGGATTAACAAAATTAGGTTACCAATGTATAAAACCAGATGGAGCATTTTATCTATTTGTTAAATCAATGGAACCAGATGCATCTGCTTTCTGTGAAAAAGCAAAAAAACACGAATTATTGCTAGTTCCTTCTGATGATTTTGGATGTCCAGGCTATGTAAGAATTTCTTACTGTGTCAGCACTGAACAAATTATTAATTCTATGCCTGCTTTTGAAAAACTTGCAAAAGAATATAAATAGAATAATTAATATAAAAAGGAGTTCATAGAACTCCTTTTTATAATTCCCAATCATAGGCATTTCTTTAAAAAGATTAACTGCTTATTTCTCATATCTAAAGATAAATTTATAATTATATCTCCTAATATCATTAACCATGAAGTTATTTTAAACTTAATTACTAAAAATACTATTGTAATTAAGTTTACTAAGCTAAAAATTAATTTTGACCTAGTTTTCATATATAAAAACTTTCCTATAAAAGAATTTGCATCCTTTAAGACAATATATAATAAAGTATATTTAATAGATATTGCAATAACCTTTATATATGTTGTTTTTATATCATAGTTTAATAAATTTAAAACTTCTAAAAGTGCTAAATATGTAATCCCAATGAGAATAACATTTTTAGAACAGCACATATAATAACCAACTTTTCTATAGTTCTTAATTAATTTAAACTTTTCAACTCCATTCTCACTTAAAAGCTTTAATTTATTTCCTATTATTAAAGTTCCTAAGTAGGCCACAACTACGGTACCAGCAGGAACACATGCTACTAACACATATAAAATAACCTGTGGATTTATATATTTAAAGCTCCATGAACTAGTATAAGCTTCAAACTCTTTTATAAAACTATATCCTATTAGCTTAGAGAAATATATATCTATAAATATCATCAATATGCAAGCAAAAATAGTACAGTAGACAATATCATCAATGATTTCACTGTCTTTCTCTATAAATATACTGCACATAAGTCCAAGTATCATACTTTGACTCATCCAAATACCTGCTCCAATATCTCCTATTACTAATATTATAATTGTAAGTGATGTTATTGCTGATAATGCCGTATATTTAAATCCGCATTTTAAATATATAAGACTAATAATTAAAGGAACCATTATATCCAAATACAGCGAATATCCAATACCAGTACCAATAGCTATCACGCTTAACACCACAAACAAAGCAGATAGCATAGCTGCTTCTACCATATCTTTTGTTTTGAACATTTACTCACCTTTTTCTATAACTAAATATTTTAATTTATTAATAAAATAAGAAAATAGTTTGCCATAAACAGGATAAACCATTTTCTTATTTATTCAATTATTTTATTCTAAAAATATTGTTCTAGTTCTTCTATTGAATTCAATTCAAATATATCAATAGCCATTATATCCAAAGTTTGCTCTGGAAGAGTTTTTATTTTTTCTATATATTCTTTAGGTATTTTCTTAAATTTTTTTATTATTAACTTAATTAAAAGCTCTGCTTTTCCTTCTTTTCTGCCCTTCTCAATTCCCTCTTGTATTAAGCTCTTACCAAGTTCAGCCATCTTTAATTTCTCCCTTACTTTTTCTAAATCTTTTCCACTTAAAAATTTATTTGCAAAAGCATATAGTATTGATTCTATATCATGTTTGTAGTCTTTATTTATATCTTTTACTATCTTTATAGCATTAATTATTTTATCTACTGTACTTGTTTTACCACCCATTATAGGTGTAAATATTAATGATATTATATCTTCTTTTTTTAATTCTATTCCTAACTTGTTTTTATACATACATTCTAATTCATTACCGTCAATACTTCAAATAAAAGCTGTTCTATAACCTGCCTTAATTAGATTATAGAATATACTTTATATACAACAATATAACACTAATGTAAATTTATCTTTAATTTTTTATAATTTTATATTTATAATAAAAAAATCTGATATATGATGAAATTAAGCATATATCAGATTTTTATTAATTTAATTTTTATTACGTAGTAAATTCATTATATTCTATTTTAAAAATCAATTACAGCACATTAACTTTAAAATCTAATATACTGCTAATATCATTATTTAATTACTGTCATACCACCCATATATGGTTGAAGCGCAGTTGGGATGTTTATAGAACCATCCTCATTTAGGTTGTTTTCTAAAAATGCAATTAGCATTCTTGGTGGTGCTGCCACTGTGTTGTTTAGTGTATGGGCAAAGTATTTTCCATTTTCACCATCTACACGGATTTTTAGACGGCGAGCTTGGGCATCACCTAAGTTAGAACAACTTCCAACTTCAAAATATTTTTTCTGTCTAGGAGACCAAGCTTCTACATCCACTGATTTTACTTTTAAATCAGCTAAATCTCCAGAGCAGCATTCTAAAGTTCTTACAGGTATATCTAAAGACCTAAAGAAGTCTACTGTGTATCTCCATAATTTATCATACCACATCATGCTGTCTTCAGGTTTACATACAACAATCATTTCCTGTTTTTCAAACTGATGTATTCTATATACTCCTCTTTCTTCTATACCATGCGCTCCTTTTTCTTTTCTAAAACAAGGAGAATAGCTTGTTAAAGTTTGAGGTAAAGACTCCTCTTTTAATATATTATCAATAAATTTACCAATCATAGAATGTTCACTTGTTCCTATTAGGTATAAGTCTTCCCCTTCAATTTTGTACATCATAGAATCCATCTCTGCAAAGCTCATAACTCCAGTTATAACTTCACTACGAATCATAAATGGCGGAATACAATATGTGAATCCACGGTTTATCATGAAATCTCTAGCATATGAAATTACTGCAGAGTGAAGTCTAGCAATGTTTCCCATTAAATAATAAAATCCATTACCAGAAACTTTTCTAGCACTATCTAAGTCAATTCCGTTTAGTCTTTCCATAATTTCAGTGTGATATGGGATTTCAAAATCTGGCACAACAGGTTCTCCAAAACGTTCTAATTCTACATTTTCACTATCATCTTTTCCAATTGGTACACTTGGATCAATTATATTTGGAATAGTCATCATGATTTTTTTAACTTTTTTCTCTAATTCAGCCTCTTTTATTTCTAGTTCAGCTAAACGCTCTGAATTTGCAGTAACTTGTTTTTTTAGTTCTTCTGCTTCTTCTTTTTTACCTTGAGCCATTAAAGCTCCAATTTTTTTAGAAGTTTTATTTCTATCAGCTCTTAAAGTATCTGCCTCTGTTTTTGCATTTCTTAGTTCACTATCTAATGATATAACCTCATCTACTAAACCAAGTTTATTATCTTGAAATTTGTTTTTTATATTTTGTTTAACAATTTCAGGGTTTTCTCTTAAAAATTTTAAATCTAACATATCATGTCCTCCTAATTTAATATATTTCTACTATGTGAAGTTCACATTATTAAAATTCCTGCATTTCTAAAATTATTTTAATTTTTCCCACATTGGTTGTTTTCTAATCTATGACTATGAAAAGCATCCTCAGTATAACTATTAGACTATAAAAAAAACTCCCATCCCAATTTATAAACTGGGACGGAAGTACTCCGCGTTGCCACCCAAATTGCTGATAAATAATAAATATCAGCCACTCGAAACAAGTATTATATAGGATACCACCCTTTCGATTCATCACCGACAGCTCCAAAAGTGGAAAGATTCATCCTTTCACCGATTCGCACCACCCATCGGCTCTCTTAAGAAATTCATAAATCGTAGCTTTTATAATCACTGTTTTTTAGTATATTTCATTTTCTCTTAATTATATATATTTTTATGATAAATTTCAAGTAAATACTAAATCTTTTCTTTCTTATTTACTTTAATTTATTCCCTAAATCAAAGTAAATATTCCTAAATTTCCATTTCCTATATTTTTTAATAGATAATATTTACACATCATTCTATATCTTAATGTTCTCCTTCTCTTTACTGAGAATTTTATGAGCTACAAATTTACTAGTAATACTACACCTAAAAATCTGCCTTAAGGAACTAAGCATTAGCAGTTAAAACTGCTAATGCAGAGCTGCTTTTTAAATTTAAGCTCTAAATCTATTAACTTATACAGAAATAAAAGATATATATTTTAGCGGAACTATATAGAAAGTTGGTGGTACATCAGTATCTATGGCTTGTACCCATATTAGTTGAGAATCATAAGCTACTATTTTTCCCCTTATTAGATTGTTCGAACGATCGATAGCGTCTACACCTATTTGATATATCATGCTATTATTAAAAACATCACATTGACACTCTAATAATACATCTAATATATCCTCATTACATGAACAAGGTATATTATGAATTTTTACATCACCATAATTTCTTCTTAGTTCTTTTAATAAATCATTAGTTCTTCCCTCTTCAATTACAAAAGCTACAGCACGCAGATTACATATTGATATGATTGTATTGATATTATCAAATCCTGGTCCATAACCAAGTGGTACATTTATATCAGCTTGTAAAGATATAAAACTATTATGCTTTAATTCAGGAACAAATCCACCTACTGCATCTAGCCTATTAAATAAAGTATAAAATCTTAGTCCATAGTGAGCAGTATTAGGATCTATAGTTAAATCTAAATATTTAAAGTTTAACATTATTCTTAAAGCCTTTCTTAAATTGTTGTTTAAACATAAATTATGATTTTCTTTTTCACAATGCTCATTACAATATCTATTTGAATATTCTTCCATATAAAATACACTCCCAATATTAACATAATTATAGGTAAACTTTAACCTATGTTATATTATATTTAAATTGTGTATATAAGTTTCTACAAATCTATATAAGTAATTTCTTTATTAATTTTATATTATCTGGTGCATCTGCATATTCATATACTAAATTTGGTAAACACTCTGTAATTATTCCTTCTTCAATTTTTTAATCTGTATACTTAAGAATTTGTAATATTTCTTAGTATCAACTGACAAATTTAAAATTAATCAACTGTAGCGGAGAACAGCGTTCTCCACAAAACCTAACCTATGTCCATATAATTATTGCTACAGAATTTGATGATGTTGCATATTAAAGCAATAACTGGCGAACACTGTTCGCCCCTGCAAAGAAACTAACAATTGTATTGATAGTAAAAATATTATTTAAATTTATTAGGGCTGTTTCAACCATACTGAAGCCCAGTGCAACCCTAAAGGGCTTCGCGCTATTCCCCATGGATGGTAAAAAGTAATTAAAATAAGCTTTCACGTTTGTAGTCTGTATATTCTGAACCCAGTCTTTCAAATAATTCCTTAACTCTTAATTTCTTATCAATAATTGCTTTCAATTCAGCATCTGTTGCTCCAATGAGCTCTACAAACTGTACCTTTCCATTTGGAGTTTCAATTTCACCAAGCTTGTCTAAGTGAGTGATAAATCCTGTAATTAATGATTTTCCACTTGGATCCATACCAGTAGTTTGTCCTGTATATATGTATTCATCTGGTTGAAAAATCTCATCATTATTATACGTTATTTTGGCTATTGCTTGTAAAATTCCGCACATTCCCCTAATTCCTGCTTCTTCATCTTCCAATCCGTCCTTTTTCAGCTTTACAGTTAATTCAAATCCATATCCACTATATTCTTTATTTTTACTTTCTTTCTCATAAAGTTCCGATAAGCCAAATGTAACAAAATGATAATACTCTCCACCATCATAAATGCTAATGCCATCTAAAGGATCATTACCTCCAAGACTCCATGGAATAATTGTTCCATAATGTTTAGGATTGTTCTGTCCTGGATACATCTTTAAACATACATCTTCAATAGCACGCCAACCACCCATTATTACTTCATCATTTCTATTATCTTTCTTTTCTATTTTTTTATTTAATTTATCTAAAAACCCCATCTTATCTCCCTTTCAAATTAATATTTTCTAATATTTATAAATTTATTTACACTAGGCTTAACATTCTAATCTGTAATTGCCAATAATAGAAAAGTCCCCAACAAAAATGTTAAGAACTTTTCTATTAATAATTATAATTCTATAATAACATCACAAAATATAGATTAACTATTTTCTAGTTGGCCTCATTTTTATATTCTTCCATTTGTTTTAAAAAATTAATTTGAGTTTCTGTCTTTCCTCTATATTTCGTATCATCATTAATGGGATTTTGATTAATATTATTAGGTTGAGATGTTATAGAGTGTTTCATTTCTTGGAATTGCTCTTCTGTAAGAGCTATGTAACTATAGCACTTAGGGCAAGTAATACAATATTGTTTCCTATATGGTATTATTGGAATGAAAAACAGAGTAAACCACGTTCTTACAACACATAAATTCCAAATTTCAGTACTATTACAATAATTGCATGAGCGTTCAAATACAGGTCCAATGATTTTTCTCGTTACTTTACCCCATCCCCAAATTATCATTTTATCACCTCATATCAATATTTTTCTCCAATTATACCATTTTCGTACATTTACCTCAATATACAACATAAATATCCATAATTTTATATACATTAAAAATTGAGAAACCTACAAAGAATTATTTCATTAGTTAAGATAAGGTTTTTCACACTGCCAAACTGTATTTTATGAGCCTTAAAATATTTATTCTATATAGTGACGTGGACAATTTATATAATAGCATTTATAAAATATATCGTAATTTACTTCTACGAAAGGCTTAATACCATTAACAATCTGCCTATAACATTCTTTAATTTTATTTAATCTATCTTTCTCCCCATCAATATATTCTTTACACTCCTCTTCACTATCCCAATCTATATAATTAATCTCTTCCTCACAAATATTTTCTTCTATTCTTCTTTCAATATCTTTCATAATCTTCTCTGCTACATCTATACTATACGCTTCTTTTAATGCATAAAAATACTGCCCAATCCAGCTTTCATCTTCATAAAGTTTATCTTTATCATATAGCTTTATACATTTATGATAATCATCGAGTATATACATACATTCTGCTAGTTCACTAGCTTCAACCTCTAAGCTTTCATAACTGCTTTCTAATAATAATTGAATTATTTTTTTACCTTCTTCTAATTCTTCATTCAATGCTAACTCTCTTCCAAGAAGTAAGGCAATTTTTCCATCTATCTCTTCATCTTTATATGGATATGTATAGATTGACTTTAGCTGAAAAATTCCTTCTTGCTTATTATTTGAAGCAATTAAACTAACAGCTTCATTATATTTATATACTTTATGAGGGAAAATTTCAAAAGCTTTATTAAACAGTGTTATTGCTTCCCTATAATTCTTTTTATTAAAAAATAATTTTCCTAAAGCATAGTATGTATTATCATATTTTGATTCATATTCTATTGCTTTTGTAAGTAATTCAATTGATTTATCAACCTCTTCGTATTCCTCACTTAACAAATAAGCCATATTAGTAGCCCAAAAACAATACTCATCCTTTGACATATTGTTTTTATTTCTATTATAACAATCTTTTAAAATCTCAATTGAAATTTTTGTGTCATTTCGTAATTCTAAATTTATCATTGCTATAAGTGAAAAAGCTTGAATATTAGAAGGATTATTATTAATCTCTATTTCTAATTTTTCTTTACATTTATAAAAAATTTTAGCTCTTTCATCAAATTCTAAATTCATAACACTCTGCAATTCTTTTATTATTTTAGTTATATTCACTTATATCACTTCCTCAATACCTTGTAGAAATCTGCTGCAAGGTTTTAAGAGCTTCATCGTCATAAAGTCTATAACCTGCCTCTGTAATTTCACTAGGTTTTAACAGTCCTATTTCATCATAGCAATGTAGTGGGCGCACACTTATTCCTGTCAAATCTGAAACTTGTTTCACTGTTCTCATTGCTACACCTCTAAATTTAATTTTAAAGCTATTAATACCGTTTAACACTCCGTCAACTATAAGTTTTTGTTAATATATTAATACATATGATTATATATTATAACAAAAAGATGGTCACTGCTAGTTTGCAATAACCATCTTTCTATATTATGTATTTTATTCACTTATTAAGCTTAATTCATTACATATGTTATCTATTTCGTCATAACTACTTGCTATACTCATTATGCTATTATTAAGCTCATCAATAGCAGCAAAAATTTCTTCCATAGCAGTTGCAGTTGATTCTACAGTTTCACTAATATTATTTGCTGAACTTAGTGTATCTTTCATGGTATTTTCAAGAAATATAGATTTTGAACCAACATTTCTTGAATAACTTAATACATTAGAGGTATTCTTATTAACATTTTCAAATAACTCTTTAACATCATTTGTATGTTCATTACATATTCGAATTGACTTTTCTTCTTTTAATATTTCTTCTGCAACTATCTTTGTCTTATTAGATATGTTATTCAATATGGATTCTACTTTACTTGTAAATATTTTTGAATCCTCAGCAAGTTTTCTTACTTCTTCTGCCACCACAGCAAAACCTCTTCCATGTTCTCCAGCTCTAGCCGCTTCTATTGATGCATTAAGAGCTAATAAATTAGTTTGCTCTGATATTTTTGTAATACTATTAATAATATGAACTATTTTTGTATTTTCATCACTTAATTCATTTATCATAGATACAGCACTTAAAATATTTGTATTTACCTTATTCATTTCCGAAGATAGTATATCTACTTTATTATTACCTTCTAATACAACATTTTCAGTTGACTTGGATAATTCCTCCATAGTTTTAATGGCATTGGTAACTTCTTCTACTTTTTCTACTCCATCCTCTATTGAGGATTTCATTCCAATCATTATATCAACTTCTTTGGTTGCCCTATTAGCAACGTCACTTGTAGAACTAGTTATTTCTTCTGCTATTTGTCCTGTTACAGAAATTCCACTTTTTATTTTCTCATTAGCTGTTGTTAAAACCTTTATAGTACTATATATTTTTTCTAGCAACAATTCTGCTCTGGATTTAGCTTCTTCAGTAGCTTTATTAGTTTCTTCTAAATCTTTATAAATCCTTTTAGTAGTAATGGCATTAATTGATAATATAGCTGATCCTGCTATTATGTATCCTATATAAAATGTCAATTCATAATATTCTGCTGAAGCAAACAATGTTGTTTTATAGCCTAAGAAGAAATACACTACAAGTACTGTGGCCAAAATTGCTTCAATAATTAACATTCTTAAATCTTGGTATACGCTCATTAACATAACACCATAATATATCAAAATAAAATTAGTCAAATTCGGGTTTGAGGTAAACATTATACATATAACAGCACTGTACATCATTACTGTATAATACATTGTTTGACTAATATATTTCTTTTTTATTAATATAAAATCTATTATAGCTAAAGGTACGGAAACTCCAACTAATATTAATATTGCACTTTTATCTGTCTTTAAAATAATATCAACAATTGCTCTTAATACTACGGATAATATAAATCCTACTAACATTACTTTATTCTTTAATTCCACATTTTTTTTGTAATCCATTACCACTCACCCTTTATTAAATTCTACAGTATTATTATTCGTAATATCGACATATAACTTTAATATATCCTATATTTTTTATATTTTCTCTTCTTAGCCATTATATTTCACAAGTATACACTTTATTATGTCAAAAATATACAAATAACGATTTATTATTTCATTAATAAATGCGCTTTTTTATAATTATCTTAATTTTATGAAATATTTTTCGATAATTATAAATGGACATACTTAACAATAAAGATAAGGCGGAGATAAAATGAGTGTAAAAATTAAAAATATTAAGTATTACCATCCTAAAACAAGCTATTCTAACGAATATTTTTTAAGGCATTTTTCAGAGCAAGGCGTAGATATTTCTGGATTATTAAATGTTACTGGAAGAAATCATAGATATATTTCTGAAAATTTAAATGAAAATTCTTTAACTATGGCTATAGAAGCTTGCAATAAAGTAATAAAGGATACAAATATAGATGTACAAGATATAAATTTAGTTGTATTTGTATCTTCTACCCCAGAACATCTATCTCCTACAAATGCTGTTAAAATTCATAATGCTTTAGGTTTATCTAAAAATGCAAATGCATATGATATGAATGCTAATTGTTCAGGAATGATAATTGCCATGGACCAAGTCTGTAGAGTAATGAAAAGTAATAACAGAATTAAATATAGCTTACTTGTAGGTTCAGATTTATCATTTAGATATTCAAGAAAATCAGAACCTATTACTTATGCTAATTTTGGAGAATCTGCATGTGCTGTTTTACTAGAAAACACTGAAGATAACCTATCAGATTTCATAGATAGTTCATCTTACGTAGATAGTTCATTAAGCTGCTATATAAAATTTCCTGCTGAAGGCTTTTCTAAGATATTAGCAGGAGATGAAGATATACCAAAAGATAGTAGATTAATAGAATGGGAGAATTTTAATACAGATGATGCATTTGCAAGTTCTGTTGATTCAATAAATGAAATACTAGCTCGAAATAATCTAACTAAAGATGATGTTAAATTATATTGTTTATCTCAATTTGCAAAGAAAAATATTGATATGATAAGAGAGGCTTTAGAAGAACCAGAACATAAATTTCCATTTGTAGGTGACAAATTTGGATATACAAGTGTTACAAGTCCATTTATGGCCTTAGCTGATTCTGTATCAAATGGTAACCTTAAACGTGGAGATTATGTTATTTTATGGACAGTTGGAGCTGGTGTAGTTGCTTCATGTATACTACTTAGATATTAATAGTCAGATATGAATTTTGTAATTTAAATTAGTTGCTAGTCTTATATAGACTAAAAAGCTGTAGTTTTATCTACAGCTTTTTAATTCTATAGGAAATTATAAAAAATTAATTTTATTGATAACTTTAAATGAATTTTTTGGCTACCAATGTAATTACTAGTTATGTGGCGAACACTGTTCGCTGCTACAATATCAATTTAAAATTTCTCAGTTACTGCTAGGAAATATCCACAATTGTGAATTAGAAAAAGGAGTTCAACGAACTCTTTTTTACAGTTCTTATTTAAATGCTATTTATGCAAATTCCTATAGTATTTTGGATATTTATCACTTTTGTTTTTATTACAAATGCTTATTGCCTTTTCCTTGTTGAGCGGCAGCATGCCTTCTGATTGATTAAATACTTCTTTATTCACTTTCTGAGCAAAGCACCCTATTTTAGGTTTACCAATATAATTCTTCATTTCAATCCAAAGCCCTTTTATAGATTCTTCTTTTACATTTCCAAAATTCATAGGTACAAAATCACAAGGATACAATTCTCCTGAAGCACTTATATAGGAATGTTGATTCCCTGCACCACAACCAAATCTCCCTTCACTTTCTGTATAGGCAAAAGTTGTGATCTTAGGTAAATCGCTTCTTTTATTTGCTTTATGCTGTATTTCTATAAGTTTTTCTCTATCACTCTCATTATAAAATAAATTATTTAATTGCTTTTCAGTTAGAAGATTTCCACTTAGTATAGGTTCCAGTATCTTTACTTCATGAGCACCATTATCTTTAGCCAGCTTAAATAATCTAAACAGTTTTTCTTCATCAAGATTTTCCTTTAATATAACTGTTTGTGCCATAGTATACAGCCCTGCCACATTTGCATTTCTAAGTGCCTCAAGTGCATAATCAAAAGCATTTTCGCTGTTTCTGTTCTTATTATGTTTCTCTTTATCATAAGAATCTAAGCTTATTCCTATACCAAATAGCCCACTATCTTTTAACTTTTTTGCTTTCTCATAACTTAAATTAAAACCACTAGTAAATAGAATTGATGTGCTTCTATTATCTATAGCCCTTATAATATCAAATATATCCTCACGTATTAAGGGTTCTCCTCCTGTTATTCCAATAATAGGCACATTCATATCTTGAAGCTCACCTATAACCTTAATCCATTCTTCCTTTGTTAATTCCTTTTCTGCTGCCCTATTTTTTGCACTGCAATAAAGGCAATTATTAGGACATTTATTTGTTATACATAAGTACATAGATATAGGTGCAGTTCTTTCAGCATATATTTGCTTTGTGAATATATTTATAGGTTCATCTACTGCTAAAATATTTTGTATAAATGATTTAGATGGAAAAGGTGGAAAAAAGGTGTTAAATATGTATTTGTCCTCATGCTTCACTATCTTCTCGCCCTTTAAAATACCATTCATCATTTTTATGTATTTTAATAGGGTGAATTTCTCATCTTCTTTTAAAATATTATAAATTTCTAATAGGCTCTTTAGAACATTTTTATCTATAGTCATTTTTGCTATAATCTTTAAATTATTAATACTCATTTATTTCTACTCTTTTCTAAAGACACCATATGCAAATTTATGATTTATCTCATAAGCTCCATTTTTATATTTTTCTTTTTTTATTTTTTCAATTATTAAAGGTTTAACTTCATTATAGTTCTTAAAAATTTTCCTAGTTCCTGCTGCTGCCCCAGTTATATTCAGCCATTGTAAAAGTTCCTCTGGTTCTTTAAAATTAAAGAAACCCTCACCTTCTTCTACCTCCAAAGCTTTAAATCCGTATTGGCTGCACCATTTAACTAATCCACTCTTTCCTTTAGGTAAATTTAACTTTATATCCATAGGTTTAATTACTTCCTTTTGTTTCTCACTCATAACCTTCAAAAAAATGCTTTCTATTTTATCCAAAGTTCCTTCAACATTTGTGATTATTGCTAATATACCTCTTGGTTTTAAAACCCTATTAAAAAGTTCTAATAGTTCATTGTGATCAAAATAAGAAAGTGCCCAGCCAAAAAATATAACATCATATTTTTCATTAGTAGTTTTTAAAAATTCAATACCATCACTCTGAATAGCTGTCACTCTAGGATTATTGGTATTCAAAAGCTTTTCAAGCATTTTATTTGACTGATCTACAGAAGTAATCTTATATTTTATAGATTTGTTTAATAAACTTTTTGTTATGTAGCCTGTCCCACAAGCAAAATCAAGTATTTTTAATTCACTATCTGTTTCTATGTATTTTGAACGAATAATATTGTCCGTATATCTACCCATCTCTTTAAGCCAAAAATCATATGTATCTGAAACTTTATCATACTCTTCCTTATAGTCATCCCCGCTTACAACTTCTTTTTTTATAAGCTTATATCCAAGCTTTGAGTAGAACCATATTTTATTTATCATCTTTTCTCTCCTACAAATATAAAATAATACCCCTTATCATAAACCCTTTGTATGTAAAGATATTCTTCTAATAAACTCCTAACTTCATCTTTAGTTCTAAAAAATAATCCTCTAAAAAGAATAAATTCAAATGCTCTCAGTAACTTTGTTTTTATATGCTTTCTATGAAAATCCAACATAACTATCTTTCCGCCATACCTTAATATTCTATTTATTTCAATTATAAGTTCCTTTTGTTCTTTAATATGATGAAAAACATCGCTTAATATTACTATATCAATAGAATTATCTTCAAATGGAGTTTTCAGAGCATTTCCCATTATGCATGCCAAATTTCCTCCTTGATTTACCATTGAAAGCATCTTCTCACTTTCATCAAGTACATATACAGTCTTACAACTATTACAGATATACTTAGCTAACTTTCCAGTTCCTCCCCCTATATCTACAACTACATCATGTTCATCAATATTTGCAGCAGACTTTATTTCCTCATGTTTGTATAAATTAAACATAGTCATAAATTTATCATAATACTTGTAAACCTTATCAAAACCTTTTATTTCTTTCATAAACATCCTTTCCTTAGCAGTTAATATTGTAGGTCATTATTAGTGGTTCTTTTAGATTTCTATCCCATACCTGCATTTTAGGTAAATTATACAAGTACTTTTCCACTTTATTATACTGCAGTTATATGTATATATATATATTATTCAAAATATTATGATTAAAGTATACCGTGTTATTGTAGGTTAGTATTGAATATGATAGATTTGATGATAAAGAGTTTTTCTAATCTTTATATTATTAGAATAGTTTTAAAGCATAATCTTTTTTATATCTAAGTTAATTATCAAGATTAAATTTTCTGGTATTCATATAGAACTTAATGGCAAAGAGAAAAAGCACCCATCCTCCAACGATTAGTGCTTTAATCTCTCAAATTTAACTATTAAGTTTATCCAATAGCCCTAAAACAAAATAAATGTTCTAAGAATTAGCTTAGTGTTAGTGCACTAAGTTTTTCTTATTTATATTATATTAAATTTATATAAATAAGAAACCTCTATAGTTATTTATTTTAAAACTTTCACTTTACAACATCCTGATAAATCATATCCACTATTTCATTTAAGCTTAATTCTTTATGTAGACGCACCTCTGGAATGATATCTAACAAATCTTTTTCATTCCACCATCTTCTCATTTCATTTTCTCCAAATTCATGCGCATTAGGTTTTTGTTTATGTCGATTTAAGGTTTCTTCAAAAGGTATATCGAAGTAATATGCAAAAATTTGATTACCAAAGTCGTTAAGTAAATTTTCAAATAGCTTTCTATACCACTTTGAATTTAGAATGCCTTCTAAAATTATAATATTGCAATGTTTTTTCCCATATAGTGCAAGTTCATTTAATAATTTACTTGCTTCTGTATTAGGTCCATCTTTCACAAATAGCATTTCTCTTCTAACGACATCTTGTGAAATCAACATTGTACCATGTCCAAATTTCTTTTGTAATGCCTTGCCTGTTGTAGTTTTACCACTTCCTGAATTACCCCTTAGTATTATCAACTTATTCATCTATTATATATTTCCTTTCAAATTAATTAAATCCACATTTCATCCTATATTTAAAAGTCATATTAACACTGCCTTATCTACCATTAACTATAACACTTTTTGTAAATATTGTATATTGAAATTATTTTATTACTTATAAGAATATCTTTAGGCAGGTTATATCAACACCTAAGGCTATTTTTCACATTTATTTATGATAGTCTTCATTATCCTAAATCCTCTATAAACTTGCTCTAATAGCATCATTCTAAATAATTGGTGTGGTAAGGTCATTTTTGAAAAGTATAGTTTGTAGTTGGCTCTGTTTAGAGCTTGTTGTGATAGACTTGGCAGGCATCCAAGAATATTCAAATTTTCCTTAGTTTAGTTTTACTATTGAAATTTGAATTTAATAGTAAGATTAAGTATTGTATTCTTAATAAACACATGGTATATTATGGTTAAAGCTTAATAGTTAATTTTAGGCGAAAGGAGTGAGTTTTTTTATGCAAAAGTTATATGAGGTGGTTTTAAAATAATTGCATATTGGTTCAAAAGGATTTTTTATGAGTACTTAGTATCTCTTTATTTGTTGTGCCCTTTGAACAACTTTGATTTAACCTTTCAGCCTTAATAGTTTGTATTAGAATTCACGGTACAGGTTAGCGTGTATTTTTTATGCCCAAATATTAGGTATGCCACAGTAGGTTAGTCTTACTGTGGTATTTTTATATACTTTTTTATATAAAACTTTAACAATAAATTTTAGATAATTCTAACTTATTAAAACCTTCATATAACTTTATCTTAAACTCAAATTAAGCTTTAAAATTTAGCTTAACAAAGAAAAGGAGATTTTATGAGTTTAGAAAAGTTAGGATGGGACACATATTTTCAAAATAATTTTGAGCCCTATTTAAATAAAGGGCTCTTTGCTGCAAGAATCATAACTCAGCATAAAAGTAATTATATAGTACGCTCAGAAAAAGGAGATTTCAATAGTAAACTAAGCGGTAAGTTTATGTATAATGCAGACATTAAAAAGGATTACCCAGCAGTTGGAGATTGGGTTGCAATTAAAATCATTAACGGTACTGAAGCCATTATATATGCAGTATTACCAAGAAAAAGCTACTTTGCTCGTAAACTTGCTATATCAGGCGGAAGAAAAATGAAAAACGGCATACTGATTGGAGGAAATATAGAAGAACAAATTATAGGTTCAAATATAGATATTGCATTTATTGTAAGTGGCCTTGATGATAATTTTAATATAGCTCGAATTGAAAGATATATTACCTTAGTTCTTAGTAGTGGAGCTACCCCTGTTATACTGTTAAATAAATGTGAACTTTGCGATAATATACCTGATTATATAGAAAAGATAAATACTATTGCAAAAGGGATATCCGTACATTCCATAAGTGTTTTAAATAATATCAATATGAATATCTTTGATAAATATTTATGCTGCGGTAAGACTATAGTATTTCTTGGTTCCTCTGGTGTAGGTAAATCTACAATTATTAATTATATGTTTGGTGATGAAATACAAAAAACAAATACTATAAGCAGTTCTAATGGTAAAGGCAGGCACACTACCACAAGCAGCCAGCTTTTACAGCATAGTTCAGGCTGCACAGTTATTGATACTCCAGGTATTAAAGAACTGCAGTTATGGGCTGATGAAGATATACTTTCAGAGAGCTTTGAAGATATCTACTCTTTAGTAGATCAATGTAAATATAGAGACTGTAAACATGATAAAGAAGTTGGCTGTGCAGTTAAAGAAGCTATTGAAGATGGAAGATTAAGCATTGAAAGATTTAACAGCTACAAAAACCAGTTGAAAGAACTTAAAACCCTAAAGGATAATAAAAAATCCTATTATAATAACAGAATAAATAAAGTTAATAAAAGAACTATGAAAAGAGGTTAAGTTCAATGCTAAAATTAAAAGAAAACAATTATCATATTATAAAAAACTTAATTAAAAATTCATCTCAAGACTTGTCTATATTTTCTGTAATTAATGGAATTATGCCAGGTGAAATTTTTGTAGACCGTGATGATAATCCAATATCCGTATTAATACAAACTTCAGAATGCAATCTTCTTGCAGGAAACCCCAATAATAAAGAGTTTAATTCTGATGTAAAAGAAGAATTAGATTTTTGGGATGATTTAATTTTAGATACTGATGAATGGGAAACTAAACTTTCTGAAGTTCACCAAAATAAGTTTATTAGAAAGTATAAAAGACGTCATTATGTTTTAAACAATCTAAAGTACGGTGATTATAAGCAGAATGTAAAAAAAGGATTTTCTTTAGAAAAAGTGGATCCAAGCTATGTAAGTAAGTGTAATCTCAAAAATTCAGAAAAAGTAATGGATTGGGTTAATAATTGGGGATGTATTGATAATTTCAACAAATACGGTGTAGGTTTTATGATAAGGAACGAGGATACTATTGTAAGCTGGTCATTAACTGATTGTGCATATGACAAAAGAGTTGCAATAGGGATTCATTGCGATTCTAATTATCGTAAGAATGGTTTTGGAGCAATTACTGCAGCTGCAACTGCAGATTATTGTCTTTGTAATGGGATAACAGAAATAGATTGGTTATGTGTTGATACCAATGTTGGATCAATTGCAATAGCTGAAAAACTTGGATTTGTAAGAAAAAATGATTATTATGCTTTTACTTCATATCCACCAATAGAAAATGAAAGTGATTTAACTTTAGTACAGTGGGAAGAATGGGCTCTATTCTATGAAAAAGCACTGGAAGAAGAACCACGTTTATTTTGGGATTGTACTCTATGCTGGATGAAAGCAAATAATATTGATTCAGTAATTAAACTACTAAACAAAGAAGTTGAAAGTGGATGGAGATGGACAGTTGATGAACTATCAAAATTCTTCCCACACTTTCAAAACACTCCTAAATGGATAGAATATCTAAACCATTTAAAAACCATATGGGAATAACTAAAACTATTGAATTTAAGAAATAGTATCTAAAATGATGCTTTTATAAGTTTCATTAACTTATTTAAAAAGGAGTGAATATGCTTTTTATAGCCTATTACACTCATATTCTTTTTACAAATTGCAAGTTGATAAATCCAAAAATTTTCAACATATTATATTCTAAAAGTACGCTATTACTTGTGATATGGTTCTCCGTATCGGTAGTAAATGAGGTTTTCACATATAGTTACTTTTTGTTTTTCTTCAAATCATATATTAATGATAACCTTCTCAGGTTTGTTTCTACTGTTATTTCTCCATTATTCTTACTCTTTTTAATCTCATCTAAAATATAATCCTTTACTTTTTCAACACCTATTTTATCAAAATTATATGCTACTAATGAGTATTCTTTGTATTTGGCAAAATTTTCACTTATTATATCCTCAAGCTTATCGTACTCTATCTTGTATGATAAAGCTTCCATTTGGACACGTAGATTTGCTTGTTTTCTTAATCTATCTCTTAATTTTTTCTTTTCAGTTTCATGTAAGTTACTTCTATCAATATTTTCATCATTTACATACTTTAAAATCGGTAATATAGACTTTCCTTGTTGACTTGCAATAAACCTCAATATTGTATCTATATTTTGTTCATTTCCATCAGAAATATAATCATATATATACTCTACTACATTAGGCATATTAAATATTATTTTACTATCTCCAATTGCCACTACTATATTTTTATTACCTATTACTTTTTCAATATCATCTAATTCACTTGGAGAAACCAGCATTGAATTTAACTCTCCTGCTCTTCCTCTTTCAACTATCAACTTCTTTATAACATGTTGATATCTTCTTACTTCTGATGGAGCCACCCCCTGATTTACAGATGCTAATTTTTTGTAAACCTCTAGAAAATTATCTGTTTTTATAACAGTTAACCTACAGCCTAAATCTTTATCTATAACTATTTCCTCTTTTATTTCATTCATTCCATCTTCCCATTGGACAACTATCAATCTTTTTTCCAATTCAATCTTTTCTTCCTCATTAAGTGACCCTGTAAAATCTTTAATAATCTTTCTAATATTTCTATCAGTAAGCGAATACCCTAAAAATATTATTGGCGAATGTAATAACATTGATATTATTTTTGCACTTATTAATACCGAATCCTTATCAAATCTTCTATAGTCCTCATCATTAATAATTAATGAACTTGCCTCTGTAGTACATCCATGTATTTTATAAAGTTCTGCATATCCTACTGTTTGCTTAAAAAATCCTTGTTGTCCTATATATTTTTTGATTCCATATTTACTTTGACTATTATATTCATCTTCTATAAATGTATCATAATTAGTAGTTAATATTATTTGTGCTTTCATTAACATATTTTTAAACTCTGATAATTCATTATTATAATTTTCTCTAATTTCATATTTTGAAAATCTATTAGCTAATAATTTTTTAAATGGAGATATTGAATCTTTATATGCTTCTTTTTGAGTTAATCCTTCTATTTCAATTTTTTCGTCAAAAAACTTTTCATTAACCTTAGCTTCAACCTCCGTAGCTACTGATGTATTTACTAAAAAATCTAGTTCACCTTCATCAGTAATTCCTTCTTGCTTAAATCTTTCTCGTATCTTATTTAAATGACCAAAGAAATTTTTGTTTTTTGTTTTATTCCATAACTCTTCAAGTAATTCTTCCCAACTTGGATACCCTGTTAGATATCGTTTAGAAATACCAGACCCAATAAATATAACTGGAAACTCATTCTTTTCTATTAATATGTCTAGTATTGATTTTTCCATGCTATTTCCCCCTTGAATATGCTTCTATTTAAATTATACCATATATGACCTATTTCTCTTTACTATATAGCAATATCTAAATTTAAAGTTCTTATCCCAATATTTCTTAACATAAAAGAAGAAGAAGCATCCTTTATAGATACTCCTTCTTCCTTATTTATATAGTCAACCAAGCTATCATTTATTTTTAGTTTTATTGAATCTATTTCTCTTGCTTCATTTATAGTTATCTCTGATATTATCATATGAAGCAATTTCTTCTGTTGCTCTCTAGTTGCACTTTCTGTTAGAACTTTACTGAAATTCTCTAATATACTCTTTATGAATTCATACGGTATTTCTTCACTTACATCATCTGAAAGTGTAACCAGTAAAGGTTCTTTCTCCTCTTGAAGACTTTTAGCTCTCTTGTTTAGCTCATCTTTTCTCTCCTTGAACTCTTCCTTAGATATTAGTTCTTCTTCATATGCTTCGAAAAGTTTAGTTTTCTTCCTATCTATCTTTTCAAGCTCCTTATCTATTCTTTCTAACGCCTTCTTAGCTGGATTTACCTTACTATGTCTTTCCTTATTAATGTTATTTACTATAGTTTCAACCATTTTCTCATTAGAAAGTAATTCTGAAATCTTATTGAATACATACTCATTAGCTTTATCAACTCTTATTGTATTAGAATTACATACACTTGTGCCTTTATTCTTCCATGCTCCACAACAGTAGTAAGCTATCCTCTTCTTAGTTCCATCAGCTAACTTATTGGTAGTTCTTGAAATTACCATACCAGCTCCACATTTAGGACATCTTAATATTCCTGTTAGTGGATATTCACCATCATATATTCTTGAAGGCTTACCTTTCTTACTTTCCATGATTGCTTGTACCTTATCCCATAACCCTTCATCTATTATAGGTTCATGTATTCCATCTGTTATTATAGGATTAGCATTAATATTTCTTCTTCTTTTCTCTGACCAATTCTGTCTAACATTGTATCTAATCTTTCCTATATATACAGGATTAGTTAAGATTTCTCTTATAGAACCTACTGAAAAATTGTTTCCAAGTTTAGTTTTATAGCCAAGTTTGTTTAGCTGATTCGTTATAGCCTTGTACCCTTTTCCATTACCATATTCATTAAAAATAAATCTAACTGCTTCTGCTTCCTTTTCATTTATAACAAGTTTAGTTTTAGTTCTTTTAGCTCCTGGTTGCTTTTCCATTTGAACTAAATCATATCCTAAAACTCGTCCACCACACCATTCACCAGCTCTAGCTTTTGCACACATCCCCATTTTTACGTTTTGAGCTATAGTACCTCTCTCAAATTCTCCAATTAATGCCATTATTTGAAATTGCATTTTTCCTGCTGGAGTATTAGTCTCAAATGGTTCAGAATAAGACTTAAAAGAAATGTTGTTATTCTCTAGAAGATTAACTATCTTTAGTACATCTTCCAGCTTTCTACTGATACGATTAATCTTCCAACTTAGAACCATCTGGAATTTCTTTTCCTCTGCATCACTAAGTAACTCTTTTAAAGCTGGTCTACTCTTGATATTCTTCCCACTAATTCCTCTATCTGCATAACACTTGTAGACTTCATAGCCCATCTTCTTACACCACTCTATTAGTAATCTCTCTTGTTCATCTATACTGTAACCTTCCTCAGCTTGTTCAATAGTACTTACTCTTGAATAAATTGCAACTAATGTTTTCTTACTTAACATTTAAATTCCCTCCATTTTTATTTATAATCAGATTTATAATATATACTTAACTTCTACTTTTATAACGGAAAATATCGTTGTTATCGTCATTTCGATACTTCGATATTTTCCGTAAAAACTTATGTAACTTGTTTTTCTTCTATATTACATTTCTTCTTATCTTATCTTGCTTATTATCTGTTATGTATTTAATTATCATCTCTGAAATTAAATCTATTACCTCATTTACTTGATTATCTTTAGTCATATTTATCTCTCCTTATCCAACATTCTTATCTTTAAATGATTTTTGATTTTCTACTAGTTCATTAATCCATTCATCGGATTCACAAAAACTTACTATTGGTATATTGTTACTTTTACATTCCATCCCTAAACTAAATATTAAATTAGGTCTAATATCTTCTATTGACCATAGTAGTAATCCTTCAATTTCACCATCTTTTATATCACTCATTAATTCACTAAACCTAAAAACACTATCATATTCATCTATATATAATTTTATTTCTCCTTTATGTTCCTCAAGCTCATGTCTTAGCCATTGTAACCTTCCATATCCTGTTGAAAGATTCTCATTGTAATTCTCTTTTCTTATATATAAACCTATATTTCTATCTTTTATTTTATTTAAAACTTCCATATTTGCTTTCTCCTTTTTTTCACCTTGAATTTATCGTCTTTATTGAACTACTAACTAAACATTGTACTAAAAAGTATCATTATTCATATACTAATACCTCTATTGATTTTTTGTTTCATCATAACAATTACCATTTATTTGATGATACCTAAGTAAATCAAGCCTATCCCCATCCATATCTTCGTAATCTATTAAACTTTTGGCTCTTGGAACTATATCTATACCTCTATGAATATTCTCTAGATATTTATAAATCATTATTATTTCTTTAATTAAATTTTCTACATCTTTTATTTTTAATTCATTCATATCATCCACTCCTACTAATTGTTATTATCTACAGTGATTATTGCTACTATATCTTTTTCATAAGTAATATATTCAACATCAGAAAATGTAATAGATGTTTTATTGCTAAAATCTAAGTTGTATTTACAAGTTATTTCATTTACAATCCCTGCTGAGTAAAGAATTCCTTTAGATTTATAATGTTTTATATATAAATAATTTTCATTATTAGGTAGTTGTTTTGCTATTGCTATCTTATTATCATTAAATGAAATAACTATTTTTTCTGGATTATTTAATTTATCCATCAGTTGTCGAGATAATGTTATTCTTTTTCCTGTTTTTGCATTTACTACTGACATTATTCCTTCTCCATTATTATTTCTATTCACTGTTTTACTTTCTGAAGCTTTGAATTGATTTAAGTCAGTAATTGTGTTAGCTTCTTTAGTATCCATTACTCTTTCTTTTTCTATAGAATCATTTATTGTTTTTGATTGAATTTTATTTAACATTTTTTATTCTCCTTTTTCTTTTGGATTCAATTTATCTCAACTTGTCCATAGACAAGTTGTTGTATTTTATTGATTTTACTTACATTGGGCGTAGGGGCGTATTTTGTATGTTATTTACTTTATTTATAGAAAAAAATATCTTTTAGAGATATTTTTTAGAAAAATTTATTTTATTATGCCACTCCGCCCAACGTATTGATTTTACTTAGTTTTATTTGTCCTTACTTAGTCCTACATTTGCCCTTATCCACCCAATGTCCCTCTGTACACAGGATTATTTACTTCATCAAATCTAAAATCTCCAACTACTTTCACACATGTATGGTATCTTACATTTCCAGACTTTTTGGAAACACACTCTTCTATTCCAAGTCTTTTAGCTTCTTCTTCGAATTTTCTCCAGAATTTCTGAACGCTTATTTGAGCTAGTCCTTCCATTCCATTAGCCTTAGCCCACATTTTGAAACTTTTATATATTACTCTATTATCTTCTCTATAGCTTTTATCAACTTTTTGAATACATTCTTCGAAAAATAATATAAATGGATTAATTTCTCTTTGATACTGACTTAATACTTGTTCTGAATTTTTAGATTCTGTAAATTTATAGTTATTCTCTTTAAGTCTTTTTAATCCATCAATTGCCCATAAAAATATCCCTTGTAGTTCTGTTTTTAGCTTATCTTTTAAGTCTCTATCTCTATCTTCTTCTTTTACTGTATTACAGAAGTTAAGTACACTTATTCTTCTCCAATATCCATAACTATTATCTCTAGTATGTGGTAGGTTATTAGTAGATAAAACTATTTTAGCTGTATTTCTAAATGAAATAACTGGTTTATTTTTCTGTTCAGCATTTATAATATCTTCACCTGTAATCATTTTGAAATATTGAGTGTTTATGCTTTTTCCATTAGTCTCATTTTCACTACTTATATTAGCAAGTTTATTTAGTAGACATATTCTTGAAAAACCTCTATGAAGTTCATTCAACGGAATATTAGATATATTCTCTTCTCCTATACATTCACTAATTAAATCTATAAATACACCTTTCCCATTAGCTCCTGAACCATAAAGTAGTAGTGCTTTTTGAGCTTTAGTTTCTGCTGTCAGAAGATATCCTGCCCATTCTTGAGCAAGTTTCTCTGATTCTTCATCATCTTGAAAGCTATCTTTTAAAAACTTTATAAACATAGGACATTCAGCATTTGGTAAGTAGTTGATTGGTATTTGTATAGTACTATAAAAATTTTTATTATGTTCAACTAAACTAAATTCTTCTAAGTCATACATTCCATTCAACATATTTATGTATCTTTTATTACTGTTAAACTCGCCATCATAGTAAATTATTCTTTTTAATGCTTCTATGTATTCCTTCTCCCTTTTAGTACTCCATATATCTTTATAATATTTATGAAGTATCTTCCTTAGATTTTGTAAAACTTTTAACTCTTCAATCTTCGTCCATTTTCCATTTTTGTAATTATAAAAGTCTCCTTTACTATAAATTAAATTAGACTTTTTTGAGACGTATTCTGCAAACCTATTAGGACTAAAATTCTTGAATTTCAATGTCTTATTGCAGATTGTTATTCCCATTTCTTGAATCTCTCTTAAGTGTTCTTCTGTAAGCATTTTTATCCTCCCTTCACTTTAATTCTCTAATTTTTATTAATCTATAATTACATCTCTCCTTCCTATTAAGATTTTCTTAAATTTCTTATACTTATTATTAATACTTCTAGAAAGTTCTTAATAATGCTGTACATATTACTTGTTCGTAATTCCATTAACTTTCAAGTGGAATTATTGAAGCCTTGAAGTCCTTACTTCTACAGCTTTACTCTCATTCGACCTAGGAACTCCTTATGTTGATACTATTAAATCAAACTTTTCTAGAAAGTTCTTAATATCTCCGTATATATTAGTTGTTGTGACTTCCATTAACTTTCAAGTGGAATTATCGGAGTCTTGAAATCCTCGCTTCTATATCTTTAGCCCTCTTTCTAGCTAGAAACTCCTTATAGTTGATTAATAAGAAAAAAAAAAACTATTCATAACTATTTTTAATATTAAAACACTTATTTATTGACAATTAAAAATCCATTAGATATTAATTAAAAATTTAATAAATATCTAATGGAAATTTATTTGTTTATATTTTATAAGAACTTTCTTATTAAACTCTTAGGTACTCCAAACATAGCTGATGCTTTACCTATAGCTTCCCCTTCTGATAATCCAGAAGCTATCATTTGTAGTACTACTGCTACTATTTTTAAAATCAATACTATATACATCTACTATACCTCCTTTAAATAAGTGTAAATATATGAATAACTATCTTTTACAGGAATTAGCTTAATTATATATTTACCTATTTCTAAATCAATATACACTAAAGTTTCTTTCTTATAGCCTGTTCCATTGCATAGCTCTACTATTTTATTAAAGTCTTTTAATAGCTCAAATTGAATATAGTTAAGCTCTTTCTGTAACTTTCTTAAATCTATTTCTTTTCTATTATTTAATTCAATTATTAAATCTCTTGGATTCCATTGATTAGATAGTCTTCCATCATAGAAGTCAAATCTCATTACTCCTAAAAGCTCTTTACCATCATAATTAAAATTTTTTTCCTTACTTAAAATATTCATCTCAACTTCCTCCATATTAATACTCTGATGGATATAGCATAGTACTATATTCTTCGCTGTCTATTACATAAATCTTAACTTCATTATCTAATTGAATATCATCAACATCAATCATATGAACACTCTTATACTTAGGAATTTCTTGTTCATGTTGAATTTTAATAAATCTATTTTCTTTCTTTAACTTAAATATCTGTAAATAATCTATCTCTACCTTCCCCTTATCCTTTAGAATATCTATTAAAGTCCACATTGCTAATTGGAGTCTTATATCTACTTCATCACTTACTCCTCTAGTCACATATCTATTTTCTTTCTTGAACATATTTATTTATCTCCTCATTATTAGTTTTCATTGTAATTCTCCCATCTCTTATTACACCTACACATAAAATTCTCTTCATACCACTCTTTACTCCTTACAACAGAAAAAGTCTTAATTCCTACATTAATAGCAATTAAGACTTTTATATTTTATTTATCTCTTGTTTTAACATTTCAATGAATTCTTCTGAAAATACCTTTCTACTTATTGATTCTTTTATTAACTCTATTAGCTCTAGTTCTGTAACATCAAGACTTCTTGGAATATACCTATTATCCGATTTCACAGTATCCTTATAAAGGCTAAACCTTATCTCTTCTGTTTTCTTAGATTTTACATATATTCTTTCAATACAATAAGTATAGTCTTGGTCAACTAAACTAGCTTGGCTTAGCAAGTCACAATATTTTGTACTCTTTATTACTTCCCTATCCTTTTTCTTTCCCATGTTACCCTCCTTATTCTAGTAGGAACTTAGAAAGTTCTTCTGTAGTTACTACTACAATTGAAAAATCACTAGAAAGTAAAAATAGTGAAGAAGTCCAATTAACTTCTTCACTACATTCAATTATATCAGTATATTCTGATATTAGGCTTTTTAACTTATCTTGTTTCAGTATTTCGATATCAACGATATTTTCTACTATAACTATATATCCACCTAAATCATTGTCTATATTCCTATTAGCTCCATAGCTTTCATTTAATATATTTACTGTTTCTCTAATACTTTCAATAACCTCTACTGGTAAGTTATTTAATTCAACTAATTGACTTTCTTTATAAATTTTTTTCACTCTATATTCTCCCTTCTAAATATAAAAAACTCTTACCTGTATGTCTAAATACAAGTAAGAGTTTTACTAAATTAAGCTTTTATAAAATTCTATTGATGGCTTATCATTATTTATTAATAGATTTAATTTTTCATATGTTGAATCATAGAAATTATTATCTTTAGCATATTTAATTACTTCATCATATGATAACTCAAAAATATTATCTGTTATACTATAGTAAAAATCATCATTCATTACACCAAAGAAATACTTAACTGCATCTTCATAAGTCATTCTAGGTATATCTTCTAAATCACAATTTTCATCTGTATAACATCCATTTCTATCATTCCATTGAAGAAATTTAGTTATTTTAATACGATTATTCTCCATAATATAATTCACCTCTACTATAATTTCATCAACATTATAATATATATTTACTATTCTTTTAAAATACGTAAAGCATCTAATGCCATTACTTTGACATGAGGTTTTATAGTATCATTATTTTCAATTTCTTCTTTAGTAAACCAAAATAATTCCTTACTTTCTCCCTTTTGTGGGTTTACCTTATCTGTTAACGCTCTTGCAAAATAAATAAAGTCTATATTCTCTACTTCATGACCAACATTCTCAAGAAGTGTATGCATTGGGCTATGTAATTGAATTACTCTTCCTAAATTTAGTTCATTATCTCTGTTATATAGTTGAACTTCAAGCCCTGATTCTTCATAAACCTCTCTTATAGCAGTTTCATTTGGTACTTCATTCTCATTCATTTTTCCACCTAACGGAAATAATGTATTATATTTTTTATGTCTGTGTAATAAAACCTTATTTTGATATACTACATACACAGACGCTGTTATATTTTTATTTAACTTCATACTTTTTTCCTTTGAACTAAAAAAAATTAACCCTTAAATTGTATTTTCTTTCCCTTTGACCCTGTTGCATATGTCCAAGATAATCCTGTTCCAAATCCACTTTTTGCTGGATTTCCTCTTCTATCTGTGCTTATATGACTTATATATTCATCTATATTAAATATACCTAATTCTTTTACACTTAGACTATCTTTATCTAATTGAAATTTAATAATATATCTTGGAATTCTAATATCACTATTATCTGGTAATGGGCTCATAGTTAATATCCATCTTAATAATTTTTCTTTGTTATTATCTTGTGCTAACTCATTCTTTAAAATTAATTTTTCTTCTTTAGAAAAATTAATTGCACTTGCATCTTGTTGATGTTTTTTCATTAACCTTTCAATTTCAGTATTCTTTATACCCGTTTCTCTTAATATTGTATCAACATCAAATTCTGCCATTGCAACTTTAGCTACTGTTGTTTGTTTTACACTAATAGGTATATTTATAGTTTGTCCAGATTTTATATATACTTTGACTAATACATCTGTCTTCGCATTGCCACCACTAGCTCTTCTAGGAATTTTATCTGTTGCTTCAATCTTAATTATTTGATTTATATCTATTCCTTCTTTATTTAATATTGTTTTAAATATACACTCATCTAACTTATTGTTACTAAGCTCATCAAACTTATTTAAATAATCTTTATCATTAAATACATTAACCACAAAAGATTCATATGCATCTCCTAGCTTGTCTCCTATTTCTCCATAAGTTAAATTTTCTATATTATATTCTGCATATGCCTCTCTTATTTTATCGCACATAAAAATACCCCCTAATTTGTTATAAGCTTATTATATAACAAATTAAGGGTTAACTTCTACAATTTACTTAGTTATTGCTACTTGATTTAATAAATTACAATCTATCTTATCTAATGCAATCTTTAATTCTTCAGCTAACGCTTTTACTAATAATACTGGAATCGCATCACCACATTGTTCATACTTATCTTGTAGCGGGTCTGAATGAAACTTAACATAATCTCCCTCAAAAACATACCAATCGGGGAATGATTGTAGTCTGGCAGTTTCTCTTGGTGTTAATCCTCTATCACTTGTTGGATGAACCATTTCATCTAAACAATGGCTTGTTACTGTAAACGAAGGTTCGTTTTCTTTTAATCTTCTATTTCTTGCTGCATATAATTTTTTAGGAAAATACATTAATACAATTTCTTCTTTTCCTTCATTTATTAATCTCTCTGCTGCTTTTTTCATACCTTCGCCTTGTTTTATATAACCTAATCTTTTAACCATTTTTTCTCTATGATTTACAGCTTTATGATTAGCTATTTCTCTTACACACTCATCATGATTTATATGATTAGGCACATATCCATCTTTTCCTGAAATAAATCTTATATATTTATAAAAACCTTCATTAATCTTACCATTCTTGTATTCATCTTCATAAGTATACTTAATCTGTTGAATCTCTTCACCTTCTCCACTATCTAATGACGGTAAATACTTCAATGCTTCTCCTACTGTTATATATGGATACTGTCTTCCTTCTCCATGCGTTTTTTCTGGATATGTAAACTTATTCTCACCATACTTTTCGTTTATAGCTACTAAAAATACTCTTTCTCTATTTTGAGGTACTCCATAATCTGCTGCTAAACACTTTATCGTATTTTTATCTGTACTTGCTAATTTATAACCATGATTATTAAATTCATCAACAATAATATTAAATACATTAATATTATTACTCTTCTTAGTTAATAATCCAGGTACATTTTCAAAAAATATATATTTACTTTCAGTTGTTTTGGCTATTCTTAGCATATTTTCAAATAAATTATCTCTTTCATCTCCATCAGCTCTTTTTCCTGCCATTGAGAAAGACTCACAAGGTGGTCCACCTGCAACCACATCAACACTATTTACATTAAACTTCTTCTGTAATATTTCATTAATTATATCATTATCTACCAACCTAATATCACCATGAATTAATGCTGTTTTATCGCTTTCTATATTAACTATATTCTCTAATCTTCCTTTATTATCTACTAATTCTTCTAATTTATAGATTTCTGCATCATGATTCCTCGCATAAGTCTTTACTGTATTATCGCTCATTTCTACAGCTATTAAGGGTTTAAATCCTGCGTTTTTAAATCCAGTACAAAGCCCACCTGGCCCAGCGAATAAATCTATATATGTGTACATACTATACCTCTTTTCATAACATTAATATTCTATACTAAGTAAACAAAGATACTAATATAAATTAGTATCTTTGTTTAATATATATTCTATTTCTGATTCATTATATCATGAATTATTAATTATTATCCATCCAATTTTAGTAAAAACCTCATTTACTTATGATACGGTTCTCCCTTCATTATTCTAAATCCTCTATAAATCTGCTCCAGTAACATCATCCTAAATAGTTGGTGAGGGAAGGTCATTTTGGAGAAACATAATTTGTAGTTGGCTCTGTTTAGAACATCTTGTGATAGTCCTAGGGAACCACCAATTATAAAGGCTATGTCACTTTTTCCCATGGTTCCTAGTTCTTGTATGTAATTTGAGAATTCTTCTGAGGTTAGGTTTTTACCTTTTAAGTCTAGAGCTATTACGTACATATTGTCTTTTATTGATTTTAGTATAGCTTCTCCTTCTTTGTTTTTTATTTGTAGTTCTTCTTTTTCTGAAGCATTGTCTGGTGTTTTTTCATCTGACAGTTCTATTATTGAGAGCTTACAGTATCTTTGAAGCCTTTTTGAGTATTCATCTATTCCATCTTTTAAATACTTTTCTTTTATTTTTCCTACAGTTATCAGTGTTATGTTCATGAGTTTTCTCCTTATAGTAAAAATAGTTTACACAATATTATAGCATAACTTATTTTGTGTTTATTATATGCTAATATTACTATTAATTATTTATTATACTTTTAAAATAATTTCATAATCAAAAACAATCCCTAGGTTTTGGATAAAAACCTAGGGACTATTTTTGATTTTTTATTTTTATTATATATTAAAAACCTAGTTAATTGCCACTATTTCTTTCACAACTATATTGAAAGTCAGGCTGTGTTTGAATATAAAAGCCACTTCTTACATGCGCTATCCAATTTTGAAAAATTTCTTTCCAATCATTTCTTCTAAAGAAATCTCCAACTGGCTGAGTAGAATCCCATTCTAAAAGTAAAAATGGTCCTATTCCAAAAGCCCAAACACCATTTTGCTCTACATCTACTTCCCTGATGAGAAGAAGTGGAAATCCAAATTGATAAGCCATAGCTGGTTCAATTTGAGCAAATAGGCTGCCTTCCCATATAGTCTAACTTTGAGGCTGACCAAGATTATTTTCTATAATATTAACTTTTCTTTGCTTCAAATTAAGTGCCACCAATCCATAACTAGATGAAATCATTCGACGTATATTAGTTAGGGGTGTTTCAGTATATTGATCACTAATTGGTAATGTCCTTGGAAATAATAAAACCCTCTTAATTTCTTTAATTAAAGTATCTAAAAATTGTTGTTGTACTCGATTAAGGCGATTTGGATGACTTAAAAATACTGGACTTCTATATAATAAATTTGCTGATTCTTGCATTAATTCACTTGGCTGTAAATATTCAATGTTGCATTTGTTTTCATCTTTATTATCTTGTAACATTTATTATATCCCCCATTATTAGATTACGAAAAGGAGATAAAAATGTTTACTTTGTTTTAATGATATAAATTATTATAGTTCTTCATTAAAATTTTTAAGATTCTCTAAGTAACATAATTTATCAAGTTTTTGTAAGATATCTCTATATTTTTTATTTATTAAATCATTATCATATAAATCTTTATATTGTTCATTGATAGTTTTTTCTGTAATTTTTTTATTTATAATCCAATTTAACAAAGCTCCTATTAATGTTCCTGCAATCACTGATGCTGATGATATTAATGGAATTATTATATGACTCTGTATAACAAATAAATAGTCCACCTTCTTCACTCCTATCATTGTAACACCTATAGTTTTTATAAATTTTATATTATTTATTCAGCTATAAAAAAAGAGTTTGTTAAACTACTTTTTTAAGTCACAATTCACAATTGTAGAAATTTCTCAGCTATCACTGAGAAATTTAAAATTAATCCTGTAGCGGCGAACAGCGTTCACCACATATTGTTATATTAATATTAAGCTATAATATCGATCCAAAAACTGGCGAACACTGTTCGCTCCTACATTGACTAGCAATTGCATTGATAGTCAAAAATCTATTAAAGAACTTATTTAGATAAAAAATAAAAAGTCATGATAAAATCACGACTATTAAAAATATATTATATACTAAAATAATTTTACATAAAACAAAAAATCCCTATAAAAACTTCTTTATTTACAGGGACTATTAATCTTTAAGTGAATTTCTTAATTTAAATATCAACAAAACACTTTTGCTGGGAAATTAGATTTAAATTATTTTCCACAGCATTTTTTGTACTTTTTACCGCTTCCACATGGACATGGATCATTTCTACCAATTTTATCTTCTTTAACTATTACTTTAGAACTTCTCCACTCTTTAGTTATCTCTTTTCTCTTTTCTTCTGAGAAGATTCTATCCCATTGTGGTAAGTTGTATAGGTAGTCAGCTTTTGATTCTAACATGTTGAAATATAATTTTTCAAAATTAATTTGAATTTCGATTTGTGAATCAGCTTCTATGCTTTCTAAATCTAATCCTTCTTCTAAACTTTCATTTATTCCATCTAAAAATCCCATGAAATGAATGTCTGTTACTTCATATTCTTTTGCTAAATCACTAATCTTTCCACTTATTTTTCCTTCAAGATTAGTTAAAACTTTGCTGTATATACGAGTTTCTATTTTAGCATATTCTTTCCAGAATGCTGGTTCACCATTAGTTTTTACAAACTCTACTACATAATTAGTCCAAGCATTATATAATTTCATGTTTTTATCTCCTTTATGCATAAAAATATTATACCTTTGTTGATTATACTTAATTATAATAAATATTTAAATTTCTTTCAATATTATTATTTCTTTAACTCTTGCGCATTCCTTCTATTTCCTGTTTTGAAAATGGCTTAGATATATTATAATTTCCACCTAAACTTTCTATGTTCTTATTTTCAACAGTAATCATTATTTGTTGAATAGAAGGTAATTGAGTCAATGATGTAGTTATACAAGTTAATGTTGTCTTCTCCTGTTCTGGAGTCATATTAACCTGTGCTTCACTGCTTAAATTAACATAAGCTATTCCTTCTTTTATTGAAAAACTAAGTAATCTTGTTTCTTTAGGAAGAATAGATTTAGATTCACTAACAACAGCAGGTCCCTTTATAAGTTCCTGCATTATTATTTCTCCTATTAGTTCTTCCTTGTTAACAAGTCTTTCCTCTTTAGATATGTTTACATTATTATCATCTTTAGAACCATCAAAATAAAGCTTTATATCAATATATTCACCCTTTTCTGATGGTAATTTTAAATTTTTAAGCTTTTCCTTACTTAAAATACTATTTTTATCTTTGTTCTCAAAACTGCGAAAAGCTAATGCTGCCAATGCTAAAACCAAACATAACGCTACTATTAATATTTTTTTATTCATAACTTCCCCCTTATTGCTCAATAACATTAGCATTTATTAAGCTTTTGTCCTTAAAAATATTATAATGACACAACTTCACTATGTCTATCCCTATGTGCCATAGTAATAGTTATATCTTTTCCAACTTCTATTGAGTTTTCCCTTAAAAGACTTAAAACTGTTTCATATGCTAATTGTGGATAGTTATTCGTTTTGCTTAAATGTCCTAAATAAATAGTTCTCTGTTTTTCATTCATTATTTCTAATATAGCCTTACCACAAGCTTCGTTTGAAAGATGTCCAATATCACTTAGTATTCTTTTCTTTAGTACATAAGGATACGGGCCAAATTTTAGCATTTCAACATCATGATTGCTTTCCAATAATAATATATCAGCATCTTTTATAACGGATTTTACGCTCTCTGAAAAATGGCCTAAATCCGTAGCAACACATGCCATACCTTCTTTAGTATGAAATGCATATCCTGAAGGACTTACAGCATCATGTGATATGCTAAAAGTTTGTACTGTCATATCTTTAACTTCTATGTATTCTTTATCTATTATTTTAATATTTTCCTCTTTTACTTTACCTATTTTATCTTTCATAGCTTCCCATGTTAATTCATTGGTATATATTGGTATGTTATATCTTCTAGACATAACCCCTACCCCTTTTATATGGTCTGAATGCTCATGAGTAACAAAAATTCCATCTATGTCTTTAGGACTTTGATTTATTTCCTTTAATTGTGCCTCTATATTTTTTCCTGGTACTCCTGCATCCACTAGTATTTTTGCATTATTACTTGAAACAAAAATGCTATTACCACTACTTCCGCTAAATAATGGACAAAATATCATATCATGTCTCCTTTGCCTAGTGTAAAAAACTAAAACACTAAAAATTGGTATTATGTTTTATAACATTATTCACAAATTTCTCTAGTTATATCTGCACCAAGCTTCTTAAATTTTTTCTCTATGTTAGGATATCCCCTATCTATATGATGTATTCCCTCTACTGTAGTCACACCTTCTGCTACTAGTCCTGCAATAACTAATGCTGCTCCTGCCCTTAAATCAGTAGCATGCACATGAGAGCCTGTAAGTTTTTCAACTCCATCAATTATAGCGATTCTTCCTTCAACATTTATATTAGCACCCATCTTCTTAAGCTCATCAACGTGCTTTAATCTGCTTTCATATATACTCTCATTTATAATACTTCTTCCATTTGATATGGCCAATAAAGTACTCATAGGCTGTTGAACATCTGTTGGAAATCCTGGGTAAGGTAATGTCTTTATATTAACTCCCTTAAGTTTTCCATTAGATTTAACAGTTACTGTGTCATCACACTCTATAACTTCTGCACCCATTTCTATAAGTTTAGCTGATATTGATTCTAAATGCTTTGGAATTACATTTTTAAGTGTTACTTCTCCTCCACATGCAGCTGTAGCAATCATAAAGGTTCCTGCTTCTATCTGATCTGGAATTACAGAATAGTTGCATCCTGTAAGTTCATTAACACCTGTAATTTTGATTAAATCTGTACCAGCACCTTTTATATTTGCACCCATACTATTTAAAAAGTTAGCAACATCAACAACATGAGGTTCTTTTGCTGCATTTTCTAATATAGTTGTTCCCTCAGCAAAAGTAGCTGCCAACATAACATTTATAGTTGCACCTACACTTACAACGTCAAAGTAAATACTAGTACCAATTAATTTGTCCGCTTTTACACTAACAGCACCATGCTCAATTGTTACATCAGCACCTAATGCTTCAAAACCTTTTATATGCTGGTCGATAGGTCTAACCCCTATAGGGCATCCACCTGGAAGTTCAACTCTTGCCTCTTTAAATCTTCCTAATAGTGCACCTAAAAAATAATAAGATGCTCTCATTTTTCTCACATCTTCTGTATTGGCATTTAAACTAGATATTTCTCTGCTATCTATAGTTATTGAATTCTTTTCTCTTTTAATATTACATCCTAAAGATTTAAATATTCTTTCTATACAATTAACATCTTCTATATCAGGTATGTTTTCAATACAACAAACTTCTTTACTTGCCATAATAGCCGCTGGTAAAATAGCTACTACTGCATTCTTTGCTCCATTTATCTCTACTTCTCCATATATGGATTTGCCACCATTAATCACTAATTTTTCCATTACGGTATCATCCTCACTATTTAATATATATTAAAGTTTTTCAGTGAAATTTACATGATTAATATCACGTACTTCTAAGATTGCTCTTAAATTCTCCCACACAATCCACATCACAGCCTACTATGGCTATGAGTGTAAATTCGGATACTTCTTACCCTGCTTCACTATATTTATATAATCATAAATATATATTCTAATATATTCGCCACTAACTCATGACTGAAGTCACAAAAGTAGGTGGCGATTTATTCAAATTCTAATTTCAAAATTTACATTACAAAATTTACATTACAATATATTATATCATATACATATTACATTTTAACATTAATTTTAAAAATGAATATCTTTTAATTTCCCATTATAATATAAAGCTTATGAGTCATATATGCAAGACATATTATGTATATATCTATGACAATTTTTTCTTTTCCTAAAGGATTTTGAAAAAACAGTTTAATTATGTTCTTTAGATACTTTTTAATTATATGCACTTTACATAATTATGAATTGATAATTGCCAAAGCATCACCTACAAATCTTTTAATTAAATTGGATATATTATTTTACGTAAAGCAGAATAAATTTAGGACAATTAGTTATTTTCTCAATATATTTCAATACAATTTATATTAAATATGGTATAATATCTTATTATTATAATAAAAATAGTTTTTGTGTAATATATTAATAAGATAGCTTTTAAAATAATCAGTTATTATTTTAAAACACATAATATACATAAAAACCTTTGGTTATGGAGGATAGCTTATGAAATACTATTTAGTTGCACTATTTGATGAATCATCATCTTCTGGAATTGCAGAACTTCAAAAAAGTATAAGTAAGAAGTATAGACTTTACAAAAACACTCCTGTACTTCATATACCTTTAGGAGTTGTAAATAACAATGATATAGACAAAATAGATGGTGTTCTTACTAAGATGTTAAGCCCATATAAAAAATTTAAGATAGGTATAAACAATAATATCGTGTTTAATGAAGACTCTAACATGGTAGGATTAAAAGTTGAAGATAAAGGATATATAAATCGAATTTCTAGAAAACTGTTTGATACTTTATCATTATATGGCATTAATATCAAAGGATACAATGGTTCTACTTTTAATATACCTATTTCTAACGCTAATCACTCCATTAGGAAAGCATCAATGAGTGGAAATCTTTGTATTGATAATAAAAAAAATAAAGAAGATTTTTATAAATTTATAAAGATAAATAGAATTGAAATTTGGAAACAGATGAATAATAATAAAGATGTAGTTAAGTCTTATCCTTTAAAAGATTTCTAAATTAAAAATTTAAATAAGATAACTAGTCAAATGATATATTACTGACTAGTTATTTTTGAATATGCTTTATCTTAGAAAGGGGTATTTTATGACTTATTATTTAGTAGCAGTATTAGATGATTCTTCTTATAACTGTATTGAAAGAATACAAAAGGAAATTTGTTATAACTATAAACTTTTTGATAAGAAGGATAAGCTACCAAAGCTTCATATTACTATAGAGACTATAGATGACCCTGATTTGGACAAACTCATAAAATTATTAAGTGATATATTAAAAGGATATTCTTCTTTTAAAGTCAAATCTGATGGCGTAATCTGCTTTGATCCGCCTTTTAAGTCTGTAAATTTAAAAATACAGGATTGTGATAAAGCATTAAAATTGTCAAAAGACATTAACTATATATTAAAAAAAGAAAAATTTAAAGTAAGAGAAGATATTAAGGATTATGCTCTTCATATTTCCCTGGCAAATAGTTATTTTTCCAATAAACAATGGAGTGATTTTGAATATGCTTCAGCTTGTAATTTTGCAAAAGAAAACAATAATGAAAATTTTATAATTACAATTAATGAATTGCAGCTTTGGAAACCTGTAAATAATGAAAGAGAAATGATAATTTATAAATTTCCTCTTACTTAACCTTTTCTGAAAGGTGGTAGATACAAATGAATTTAGAAAAACTATTTGAAATGCAACAAATACTAGATAATAGAATTGAACGTGAACATAATTTACAAAATCAAGAATTGTTTTTTAAAAAAGTGTTAGCCCTTCAAGTTGAAGTAGGAGAACTAGCAAATGAAACTAGATGTTTTAAATTTTGGAGTTTAAAAAAGCCTTCTGAAGCTTCAATTATTCTTGAAGAATATGTAGATTGTCTTCATTTTATTTTAAGCTTAGGAATTGAAACCAACCTTCAAAATACTAAACTAAATAAAAATTTGAAAGTTGAAAACAACACTGATACTACTGAAATGTTTTTAAATCTTAATGAAAAAATAAATATTTTTGCTAAAAATAAGTGTGAAAAAAGCTATATAGATTTATTTGAACAATTTATTTTACTTGGAAATATTTTAGGATTTTCTAGTGAAAATATTGAAGAAGCTTATTTAAATAAGAACAAGATAAACCATCAAAGACAGGATGAAGGTTACTAAAACAGATTAATATTAATTCTAATATCGGGAAACACTATCTTTAAGGATGGTGATGCAGATGTTAGGTATAATAATAGCTATAATTTCTGGCATAAGTATGAGTCTTCAAGGTGTTTTTAATACTAGACTTTCAGAAACTGTAGGTCTTTGGGAAACAAATGTTATAGTTCAAATAATTGGTTTAATATTCACATTTATAGTAATGCTTTTAGCTGGTGATGGCAATATAAGAGCTATAAAAGATGCTAATAAGCTTTACTTATTAGGTGGAATTTTAGGTGCTGTTATTATATACACAGTAATGAAAAGTATATCAACATTAGGAACTACTTTTGCTATAGGAATTATTTTAATTGCTCAGTTATCTTCAGCGGCACTTATAGACCATTTTGGCTGGTTTAGCACAGATGGATGCAGAGCTGTATGTGGTATTAAAGAAATTATAGGAATTGCTATTATGATAGCAGGTATTGTAATTTTTAAATGGAAAAGTTAAATTTTATTTTGGAGAGAATTTCTCTCCATTTTTTATTTTTTTACTACTAACTATTATTTATTGTTAATTTTTAAACTAAATTCTTCTACAACTTAACATTTAATAATAAAATTACAAGTTAATTATTTATACTAATAGCAATTACTTCAAGTATTTATATATAATAAAAATATTTAACTCCTAATATTTTTTAGTAATATTATCATATTAACTTTATAATATTAAAAAGTTTAATATTATTCTTAGCTATAAGGTAGATTTATTATTAATTATTTAACATTAACTAGTTTTTATACAATTTTTATGTAATTTTTCTTATATTCTTCTGCAAATTAAATAATTATTAGCTATAAATCCTAATATTGTTAAACTTTTTGCTAAATTGTATTGAAATATTAAATAGTTAAATAGATAATATATATATAGATTAATACACAGCTTTTTGAAATTGACAATGGTCAGTTCTCAATTATATAAACACAAGCTAAAACAACTTAATTAACACAATTTATGAGTATATAGATTAAATTTATGAGTGGTACATCTATATATGAGTGTAATAAAATATTAGGGGGAGAATTATGGATTTTAAACAACTAGAAGCCTTTATAACCGTGGCAAAATTGAAAAGCTTTTCTAAGGCTGCAAATGCTATCTATCTTTCACAACCAACAATCAGCTCTAATATATCTAGTCTGGAGAAAGAATTGAAAATTCAACTCTTTGATAGAACCTCTAAAGAAGTTAATTTGACACCTGCTGGGGAATCATTTTTAGAATATGCAACCGATATAATAAATACTAGAAATAATGCTATTGCAGATATGACAAATTTCAATAGTAATATTTCTGGAAGGCTGCATATTTCTGCAAGCACCACACCTTGCAATTCTATATTACCTGAACTAATTAGTAATTTTAACAATACTTATTCAAATGTTAAATTTAACATAAAAGAGCAAGGCTCTGTTGGAATTATAAAAGATATTTTAGATTTAAATTGTGAAATTGGATTAGTAGGTACGATGATACATAATAGCAAAATTAAAAGCTATAAAATTATAGATGATGAATTGGTTATAGTATCTCATCGAAGTCTTAATTTGCCAGATGTAGTCAAGCCTTCTGATTTAATAAATTATAAATTTATTATAAGAGAAAGGGAATCTGCAACTAGAAAAACATTTGAATCCTCTCTTATAAACAATGATATAGATATAAATAAATTAAAAGTATTATGTGAAGTTAATAATTTAGATGCACAAATTAAATTGTTAAAGTTAGGTATGGGCGTTTCTGTGCTATCAAAAAGTTTATGTGATGACTTAGTAAATTGTAGCAATATAAAAATAAGTACTATACAGGGACTCTCACTAAAAAGAAGTATCTATCTTATAGTTAGTTCTAGAAGAACTCTTACACCTATTGCAACAGCTTTCTTTAATATGTGTAAGGATATGTATGATTTTAAATGTGTTGAAAAATAGTTATTAAATTAATCTAAATATTCTTGAATTATAATTATAGTGAGTCTAAGGATTTAGACTCACTATAATTATAATCATCTATTTAAAATCATAAACATAAAAGTTCTAAAAATTAATTCATATTTTTACTCAACCTAAACTTTTTATAAAAAATTTCTCCAATACTTTTCACCTTTCTTTTTTCTTAACCTAAAAGATATTTATCCATAAACTACAATATATAATAATTAATTAAATATTATATGTTATATGATATAATTTTAATATACATAACGTTCCATTTATTCAATATATTGAAAGCTATAAATTATGGAGGTTGTATATGCGAAAGAAAGTTAGAAATATAAATAAATATAGGAAAGCATCTGTAATATGCTTAATAATATCTGTTATAATTAATGTTCTTAATATTCCTTATAATATACTATTACTAACGCTTATCTCTATAATACTTTTAATAATTTTCTTTGTAGTTTCTCTTATATTTTGGCGATATCCAAATTGTAAAGAAGGATTGCCAATTAGATCTAATGTTTATAAAGAAATTGATGATGTTTATATTTGCCCATATTGTAATGCAAAGATTTGTGATGGAGAAATTATTAAATAAAATTTATATCACAAAAACTCCAAAGTCTTTAGCTGTGGAGTTTTTACCATAGTTACAATTCATGATAAAAAATTTTTGTTATGGAAATTAAAATCATATACAAGTTAAATTTTCACTATGAAATCCTATCTATTGCTACAAAACTAAAAGCTTTTTTGCTCTTTAATTATATGGATTATTTTTCTAAAATTTCTTATATAATTTTTAACATTTATTTACTATATTCATATAATATTATTAGCGTAACAATCGATAGGAGGCTTTTTATGTTCTCTTTTAAAAGAAAGTTATCACCAGCGTTAAAAGATGCTCTATCTAGTAATATGTATAATAGCTACAGAGTGATAATTCAATATAGGAGCCTAAAAGATGGGCTGGAGAAAAAAATAAAATCTTTTAGAGGCGAATATCTATTTTCTATAGTAAGTATAAATTGCATAGCTGCTATTTTAAGCTCTTCTGCTATAAAAAGGCTTTTAGAATTTCCAGAAGTTAAGTATGTAATGTTAGATGATTACGCGTTTTTATGTGGTAGAAGTGTACTATATTCTAACGGTATATCTCTTCAAAACAATAATAACATATTAAAAGGAAATTATAATCTAAGTGGTAAAGGAATAGGCATTGGTATTGTAGATAGTGGTACTTATCCTCATAGTGATCTCACTCATTCAAATAATAGAATTAAAAAATTTGTAGATCTTATAAAAGGACATACTTATCCTTATGACGATAATGGTCACGGCACTTTTATAACAGGATTAATTTGTGGAAGTGGATATGAGTCTAAAGGTAAAAACAGAGGTATTGCAGAAAATAGCCACGTAGTCATGGTGAAAGCTTTTAATAGTACAGGAAAATCTTATATTTCTACAACACTGTTGGCTATAGAAAATCTAATTGATCTTAGTGAGGAGTTTAACCTCAAGGTACTCTGTCTGCCTTTTGAGACCTATGATGTATCTGCAAAAGTTTTATCTTTATATTCACAGTTATTTAAGAAAGCTATTGATAACGGAATGACTATAATCGTGCCTTCTGGTCACAATGGAAATAGAGAAGATAGTATAAGAGGAATAGCAACTTTGAAAGAAGTAATAACAGTAGGAGGAATGGATACTACTATAGGAAATAAAATTTATGCTGTTTCCTCTTGTGGTTCTTCAAGAACTTTATGTAAGCCAGATTTTATAGCAGCTTGTGTCAATGTTACTTCACTAAATACTGATATAAATTATGTTTCTGAAAGAGATGGAATGAAATTGTATCCAACTAAACTTAAGCATTTTTACGTAGATTATACTGGTACTTCTGTCGGTTGTGGATTTATTGCTGGAGTATGTGCATTACTATATGAATATAATAATGATTTAAAATTTGAAGATATTTATGGATTGCTAAAGATATCTGCTAAGCTTTTAAAAGAAAAAAAATATATGCAAGGTAATGGTTATATAAACTTAGATAACATTCTTCCTCAAAAAACTTAAAATTATAAAAAGAACTGTAGATGGTCATATATACCTATCTACAGTTCTTTCTTATTATACTATTCCTCTTTGTAAAAGTTCTCTCCTTAATAAATCTAAAGCTGTCTTTGTAGCTCTTTCTCTTATTTTTTGACGGTTTCCTGAGAGATTTAGTTTCTTAATTATTATTTCTCCTTTAATAGATAATCCTACATAAACAAGTCCTACAGGCTTTTCTTCCGTTCCACCATTTGGTCCTGCTATTCCTGTAGTAGCTATACCTATATCTGCTCCTGAAGTTTTTGTTATTCCACTTACCATTTCTTCAGCAGTTTCGCTGCTTACTGCTCCATAGTTTTCTAAGGTACTTTTATTAACACCTAATCTTCTTATTTTTGCATCATTACTATAAGTTACTGCGCCTTCTAAAAAAGAAGATGATACACCAGAATAATTTATAAGGCTAGAAGCAATCATTCCTCCTGTACAAGATTCAGCAGTAGCAATAGTTAAATTATTTCTCACTAACATTTCAGCTACTACTTCTTCTAAAGAAACCTCTCCTTCACCATAAACTTTATTTCCCAATATATTTCTTATATCTTTTTCTACTGGTTTTATTAATTCATAAGCTTCTTCCTTGCTATGAGCTTTAGCAGTTATTCTAAATGTCACTTCCCCATCTTTTGCATAAGGAGCCACAGTAGGGTTAGTTTGATTATCTATAATGTCGCTTAACATATCTGCTGCTTCACTTTCACCTACACCTATAACTCTTAAAACCTTAGATATCAATATTCCATCTTGATACTTTGATAAATATGGAACTACTGATTCCTCAAACATAGGTTTCATCTCTTTTGGTGGTCCTGGAAGAGTTACAAGTATTTTTTCCTTTTCATTTATAATACATCCTGGTGCTGTACCGTTATTATTAGGAAGTATTATTGCATCTTCAGGAAAATATGCCTGCTTTTTATTACTCTCTGACATAGCTCTTCCTAATTTTTTAAAATATCCTTCTATTCTATCTAAAGATTCCTTATGTAAAACGGCTTCTTTACCAAAATATTCAAAGGCTATTTCTTTTGTTATATCATCTTTTGTAGGTCCTAAACCTCCAGTAGTTATAACTAAATCTGATCTGCTAAATGCAAGTTTGTAAGCATTCTTTAATCTTTCAGAATTATCTCCTATAACAGTTTGATGATAAACGAACACCCCAAGCTCACTAAGTCTTCTTGCTAAATACTGGGCATTAGTGTTTACAATATCACCCAGTAATAGTTCTGTTCCAACACATAGTATCTCTGCTATCATTTTATATCCCTCTTTTTATCTTTTAAATTAAAAAAACAATCCTTTTTCTATATTATATCACAGGCAATTTTAATATTTTTATATCTATAAATATATTATCCTGTTATTATAGAATTATAATAATAATTTATTTTAATACTTTCCCTTGAAATAAATAATAAAATCATATGTTTAAACAAATAATATTTAATGCACTTTTTATGTTTTAATTCTAATTGACAATTCTAACCAAAGATATATTATAAATTAAATCTGAAAGGGTTGATATTATGCCTAGAAATAATCCTAATAAATATAGAAATGGCCAAGATAAATATCTAGGTTTGGACAGTTATGGAATGCTTAAATGTAAAATTGTAGATTATAAAGAAGAACGAAGTGATAACAGAACTCCTCATTTTCAAATTCATGCTCAAGCAAAAAATGATCACTATAGGCTTGCAATAAATGTTAAATCTGCTGAAAAACCTAGTGAATTAAGATTTTATTTAAATAAAGATTTTAAACATCCCATTATTTCAAAAATAATTAATGTACCCTATGGTTTTTCTTATAGTTTTGAATACACTTTAGACTATGTTCGCAGTGATCTTGGATTTGGTAAAAAAGATATGATTACTTTACCTTATAATGTGAATGGTTCTGATAACGATCTTGTAGATAAATTTATTAATATAATTAGTGATGCAAAAAAGAAAAATGCTGATTTATATGCTTTTGGAGCAAAATGGTCTCCTGGAATATATAAAGCAAACATAGATAGAGACTACTTTAAATTAGTTCCCAACTGCGGTATGCATAACATACATATGAATCAAGGCAATAAAGGAAACCATCAATATGAAAATGGTGTATATCAAGATGGAGGTCTTTTAATATACTATCCATCTGAAAATAGATGGACAGCAATATTCCTCGCTTTTCAATCTCAATCTTGGAACACAGATAATAATACTGGAATGGCTAAAGATTAAATTAAACTGCCTCATAGAAATCTATGAGGCAGTTGTTATTTTTATTTAAATACATTTTCTAAATTATTAAATAAGCTGCTATTAGCTTTAATTTTGCTGTCATTTCCTAGTACAGTGTAGAAATTCTTATTCATTATGTCCTCCAGCATTTTTGCATAGCTTCTTATGTCTTCTTCTGTAGTATTTAGAACTTCTTCTCTTTCTCTCATTCTGTCTTCTTTAGATATATGTCTTAAATAATAAGCTACAGCTCTCTCACCTTTCATTGAAGGTGTTAAAGGTGAATCTAATTCACTGATTGTACCTATTATATATTTAGTCATTTCTCTTTCAGAAGTAGAGAAGTTTTTAATATAATCTACCACATTGTCATAAACTTTTAAGCTTTCAGCTAAATTTGGATCTCTATAGGACACAAACACTAAGTTTCCGCTTCTAACTAAATTTGCAAAACCACCATAAGCTCCACCTTGTACTCTTATTTTGTTCCATAGATAATCAAGGCTCATTATAGTCTTTAACACAATTAATTTTCCACTATATTTATATCCTAGTTTCTTTAAGTTATATCCTTTAGCTACATATTGAACATTTGAAGAGGTTAATAATCCTTCATTCTTTTGCTCTTCTTTAAATTCATATTGCTGTTTTTCATATCTTTCATCTTTTAAGTCATCAATTACTATGTTTATATTTTTCTCTAAAGCATCAAATTCTTCTTTTTCACCTGTAATAGCTATCATTAGGTTATTTTTATTAAATACAACTTTTTTAACATGTTCTAATTTTTCTATTACTTCATCTATTTTCTCATCAAAGTTTTCCTCTATACATTTTATAAATTTATAATATTCATAACCAGATATATATTCTAGGTACCTAGCAGCTGGTGTATAATAAGAATTTAATCTTGAGGCTGCCACTTGATGACCTCTATCAATCATTTTCATTTCAATTCTAGACTTTAATTGTTGAATAATTTCTCTTATACGTTTCTTATCTTTAAAGTTAGTATAATTAAATATTTCTGTTAATAATTCTAATTGATGAGGAATTTTATCCACAATAGCTTTAGAATAACCCACAATGTATGGATAATATTTGTTCATATCTAAATCATCTGCAAATATCTCGCTCTTAAAATAAATTCCTCCAGTATTAATTAACATTTCATTAGATAAATCTACATAAGATTTTTTATCCGTATCAAGTTTACCTAATAATGAAGAAAGCAGACTTGCATAAGGTATATACTCTTCTTCTAATGACATAGCATCAAAATGAAGGTTTATATAAGCTATTTTATTGCTGAAAGTTTCATGCCATAAAACTTGAACTCCATCAACTTTTTTATCTGTTACTTTTAAATCGTCAACTTCTCTTTCTATATCATTTAATGAAAGCATAGGAATTGTTTCCAATACTTCTGGTGAATCTGGTGTATTTTGACGTTCCATTAAAGAATTAGTTTCTTTTATTATATCTTCAATTTCTTCATCACTTAAAGTTTCTTTATAAGCTTTTAACTTTTCAGAAGTTTTTTTATCAATTTCTTCTGCTAATCCTTTTTTAGGTTTTAATATTAATAATGATGAGTGATTGTTATTTAGCAAATACTTATTAATAAGCTCTTCAAAATAATTTGTAGTTAATCCAGTTTTCATTTTATCAATCATATCATCATATTCTAAATGGATTGTAGGGTTCTTTCCATATAACCAACTATCCATAAGAGAAATGTAATAAAACAATCCTTTAGGAAATCCTTGAAGATCCGCTTCTCTTAATCTAAATTCTGTTATATTAATACAAGCCTCTATAAGTTTTTTATCTATACCTTTATCTGCAAGGTCTTTTAAAGTATTATAAACAATTTTTTCAAATTCTTCCTTTTTACTTTCATCAGAATTTTTAACTACTATACTAAATACCGGTTGTAATATGCTTGTATCTAAGCTTCCATATATGTCTTTACCTATATTAGCATCTAATAATGCTTTTTTAAGAGGTGCACCTTGAGTTTCTAATAACAGATATTCTAAAGTATCTAAAGCTAAGTGTACCTCTGGGTCATAAGCTCTTCCTGTTACAAAATTTAATGCCATAAAGGTCTTATCTTTATCACTGTCATCTGCAGCTATAGGATATTCTTCTACAATCTCTAATCTTTCTTTAGGTGGAGATTGAAGTTCTATATCTGAATCTATATGTTTATAGTCAAAATTGCTTAGGTATTCTTCATTTATAAATTTTAAACAAGTATCTAAATGCATATCTCCATATAGGAAAATATAACTATTAGATGGATGATAGTATTTAGTATGAAATGCTAGGAATTCTTCATAAGTTAAATCTGGAATATGCTGAGGATCTCCACCTGACTCTACTCCATAAGTTGTATCAGGGAATAATCCTTCCTGAATTTTTCTCATAAGCACTCCTTCTGGTGAAGAAAATGCACCTTTCATTTCATTATATACAACACCTTTATAAGTTAAATCATCTTCTTTATTTTCAAGTTCATAATGCCAGCCTTCCTGCATTAATATTTCTCGTTCATTATATATATTAGGATAAAATACTGCGTCTAAATATACATCCATTAAATTTAAAAAGTCTTTTTCATTTTTACTAGCAAGAGGATATATTGTTTTATCTGAAAATGTCATAGCATTTAAAAATGTGTTTAAGGACCCTTTTATAAGTTCAACAAAAGGTTCTTTTGTTGGAAATTTTCTTGAACCACAAAGTACACTATGCTCTAAAATATGAGCTACACCTGTGCTATCCTCTGGTGGAGTTCTAAAACCTATTGAAAAAACTTTATTATCATCATCATTTTCTAAATGTAATAATCTTGCTTTAGTTTTTTCATGCTCAAATAGTCTTGATATTGAATTTATTTCTTTTATACTTTTTTCTTCTATAAGTTTAAATCCATTGTAAATTTTGCCTACTTCATATCTCATAAAATCACTCCTAACTTTAATACATTATATCAAATATAAATAAAACTTACTCCTTAAATATATTTTACTTAGTTAAAGCTTAATATTCATTTAAGTATTTATATTATAACTTAGATAGCATATTTTTACGATTAATCTATTTATTCAAATTTTGTTATATTTACAATTGTAAAATGACTTCTTTAATTTACAAAGAAGTCATTAACTTTAAAAATACTTTCACATATTTTTCTCTAATTTAAAATTATTTTAAGCAACTACTTATCTTTTTATATCTACTTTCTTCTCCTCTTTACTCTCTTCTAATTTTTCTAAATTTTTATTTGCAGTAGATAGCATAAGCTTTATTCTGTTTAATTGATTTACCTCACTGGCACCAGGATCATAGTCTATTGGAGTGATATTTAGCTGAGGATATCTTCTCTTAATTTCCCTAATCATGCCTTTACCTATTACATGATTAGGAAGACAAGCAAATGGTTGTATACAAATCATATTGCTTATTCCGTTTTCCAACAATTTAACGATTTCTGCAGTTAACAGCCATCCTTCTCCAGCTTGATTACCAAGAGATAATATACCATCTGTTCTCTTTGCTAAAATTTCAATAGGTTCAGAAGGCATAAATCTGTTACTGTTTTTAAGTGCTTTTTTTATTTCACTTGTATAAGATTCTAAATATCTAATGGCTAATTTACCGCCAACTAAATCTTTTAGACTTCCACCTAATTTCTCATATTTAAACTTTTGATTATAGGCACAATATAATAAAAAATACATTAAATCTGGTATTATTACCTCTGCTCCTTCTTTTTCTAATAGTCCTATAATATTATTATTTGCTAAGCTATGATACTTTAAGAAAATTTCTCCAATTACTGCTACTTTTGGTTTAACTATATTTTCAATTTCTAAGTTGTCAAATTCATTTATCATTTGATTTGTAATATTTTTAAATTCTTTAAAATTACCGCTAATTATATTATTTTTACATATTTCCAACCATTTTTCATAAAGCAGATTTGTTGAGTTTTTTATTTTCTCATAAGGTCTTACCCTGTTTATCATCTTCATAAGTAAATCACCATAGCTTACTGCCATAAGCCCCCTATTAATCATTGGTACAGTTATCTTAAACCCTGGGTTGCTTTCTATTCCTTGAACACTTAAAGATATAACCGGTACTTTTTCATATCCAGAATCCCTCAATGCCTTTCTTATAAGTGCAATATAATTAGATGCTCTACAAGTACCTCCTGTTTGAGAAATCACAATAGAAGTATTGTTTAAATCATACTCTCCAGATTTAAGTGCACTTATGATTTGTCCTATAATTACAATAGATGGATAGCAAGTATCATTGTTTACGTATTTAAGTCCTTCTTCTATTGTATTCCTATTAACCGTTGGGAGTATCTTTAAATTATATCCAGAGCTTTTAAAGGCCTCTTCTAATAATTCAAAATGTATTGGCGAAAATTGTGGTGCAAGTATTGTGTGATTTTCTCTCATCTCTTTAGTAAATATAGACTTCTCATATGGTTTCATAGCTTTTATTCTAGGAATCTTAATGGTATTTCTATTCTCTATAGCTGCTTTAAGAGAACGTACTCTAATTCTTGCTGCACCTAAATTGTTTACTTCATCTATCTTTAATAATGTATATATTTTCCCAAAGCTTTCTAATATCTCCTGTACTTGATCCGTAGCAACTGCATCTAAACCACATCCAAAGGAGTTTAATTGGATTAACTCTAAATTTTCTCTATTACCTACAAAATTTGCAGCTCTATAGGACCTTGAATGATAAGTCCACTGGTCAAGCACTCTTATAGGTCTTGGCATTTTATCTAAATCTGCTACTGAATCTTCTGTAAAAACTGCCAGCCCTTCTTCTGATATCATGTTAGCTATACCATGATTTATTTCTAAGTCCAAATGATATGGTCTTCCGCTTAATACAATTCCCTTGCCACAATTCTTATCTAGTTCTTCTAAAATTTCTAGTGCCTTATTTTTTATATCATTTTTAACTTTTAAAATCTCTTCATATGCCTTATCAACTGCAATACTTATTTCTTTTCTACTTATGTTAAATTCTTTTAATTCCTCATATAAATTTTTCTTCATAGACTTTCTATCATTGAAATTTAAGAAAGGATTTTTATAAATAATTTTTCCGCTTCTTAAATACTCAACATTATTTCTAATGACTTCTGGATAAGAAATTACTATAGCACAATTATAATGATTATCTGCACTTTCATCTTCTAATCTTTCATAAGGAACACAAGGGTAAAATATAAACTTAAGACCCTTTTTTATAAGGTTTACTATATGTCCATGAGCAATTTTTGCAGGATAACAAAGAGATTCAGATGGTATAGTTTCAATACCTTCATTATAAATTTTCTTTGTAGAATTTGGAGATAATACCACCCTAAATCCTAATTCTGTAAAGAAAACATGCCAAAATGGATAGTTTTCATACATATTTAAAACTCTTGGTATTCCTACCTCTCCTCTTTTTGCTTCTTCTATAGTTAAAGGCTTATATCCAAAAATTCTTTTATATTTATAATCAAATAAATTTGCTGCTTTCTTTTTATTTTTACTAGCACCTTCACATCTTTCACATCTATTGCCTGAAATAAACTTTCTTCCATCAGAAAATTTATTTATAGTAAGTAAACAGTTATTACTACATAGTCCACAATGATTAAACTCATTTGAAACTTTAAACTCTTTAAGATCTGATTCTGATAAAATGCTTGAAACATCATTTTCCTTATAGTTTTCTTTAGAGATAAGAGCAGCACCAAAAGCTCCCATAAGTCCTGCAATATCAGGTCTTACTGCTTCTTTACCAGAAACTTTCTCAAAGGCCCTTAAAACTGATTCATTATAAAAAGTTCCACCTTGAACTATAATTTTTTCTCCTAGCTCTTTAGGATTTTTTATTTTTATAACCTTATATAAGGCATTTTTAACTACAGAATAGGATAATCCAGAAGATATATCTCCAATATCTGCCCCTTCTTTTTGTACTTGTTTAACCTTAGAATTCATAAATACAGTGCATCTTGATCCTGAGTCTACTGGACTTTGTGATAACAGTCCTTCTTTTGAGAACTCTTCTATACTCATATTTAAAGATTGTGAAAAAGTATCAAGAAAAGAACCACATCCTGATGAACATGCTTCATTTAACTGAATAGAGTTTATTACCCCATTTTTTATTTTAATACACTTCATATCTTGACCTCCTATATCAAGAATAAAGTCTACACCTTTTAAAAAATGTTCTGATGCTTTATAATGGGCAATAGTTTCAACCTCTCCTATATCAATGTTTAAAGCAGATTTTATAAGTGCCTCTCCATATCCAGTAACAGTAGCTTTACCAATTTTTATTTTGTCATGGAGCTTACTATATACATCTTTCAATATGTTTATAGCACTTTCTAATGGGTTACCCTTATTACTATCATAAAAAGAATATAATATGGCTCCTTTATTATCTATTAGTACAGCTTTAGTAGTTGTAGAACCTGCATCTATTCCTAAAAAAGCTTCACCTTCATAGGTATTTATATTTCTTCTTTCAGCCTTGTAATTATTATGTCTTTCTCTAAAACTTTTTAGTTCCTTCTCATCCTTAAACAACGGTTCTAATCTATATGAAATAGTTGTACTATTGTTATCTAACCTTTCAACAGAGTGTAATAATTTTTCAAAAGTTATTGTGTTTTCTTTTTTGGATTCAATAGCAGTACCAATTGCCACAAATAACTGGGAGTTTTTCGGAAATAATATTTCTTCCGGTTTTAATTTCAATGTTTCAATAAACCTTTTTCTAAGCTCAGATAAAAAATATAACGGTCCTCCTAAAAATGCTATATTTCCTCTTATTGGTTTCCCACAAGCAAGACCACTTATAGTTTGATTTACAACTGCCTGAAATATAGATGCAGCTATGTCCTCTTTTGTTGCACCTTCATTTATAAGGGATTGTATATCAGTTTTTGCAAAAACCCCACATCTTGCTGCAATTGGATATATGATATTATAATTTTTAGCTAATTCATTTAACCCCTTAGCGTCAGTTTCAAGCAGTGAAGCCATTTGATCTATAAATGCTCCTGTTCCTCCAGCACAAACTCCATTCATCCTCTGCTCTAAACTTCCTTCAAAATATGTAATTTTAGCATCTTCTCCACCTAATTCTATTGCTACATCAGCAGTATCTATAAAAGCTTCAATTGCTTTCGTACAAGCAATAACCTCTTGAATAAAAGCCAATCCTAAATCCTTTGAAAGTGATAGTCCACTAGATCCTGTCATCATTGCTGTAATATCATAATTCTTATATTTATTAAAAGCTTCTTTTATAAGCAAAGCAGTAGTTTCTTTTATATTAGAGTAATGTCGTTCATATTTACTATAAATAATATTATCTTTACTATCTAATAATACAAGCTTAATAGTGGTTGATCCTACATCAATTCCTAAATGTAATACTTCTTTCATAAAATTCTCGCTCCAGTACTATTATTATTAAGGCATCTTTCAAAAGTAACAGACCAATCAGTCCATTTCCCTTCAAATGCCTAATGTCACTTACATCACGAATAGTATTCATAATATATGGGCATCATTTTATGATTTTACCCTTTTTTAAGCATAATATACTTATATTTTGTTGTATGTAAAATTAGTAGAATAAAAAGCCATTTGTCTAAAACAAATGGCTTTATTTTATAGCTTTGAAAGAAGTATCTTGCCTAATATACTCACAAAGTTCACATCATCTAATGTAAATTCTTTTTTTCTTGCAGAGACGGATAAATATAGGGCAGCTATAACTTTAGCATTTTTTATAATAGGTGAAACTATCACTGATTTCCAATTTGGTATAGCGCTTAAAGAATCATACTCACTGATATTATCCCAATCTATAGTGCAAACATTATTTTTATTATCTATGGCACTTTTCACTAAATTTTCATTATATTTTTCTGAATTGGGCCATTCTTTATCAAATGCTTTCTTGGCATAAATCTCCTTTATCTTATTATCCTCCACTAAGAATATAGCTCCATTCTCTGATTCTGTTGATTCAATTATTCTTCCTAAAGCATTGTACAGCATTTCTTCCCTATCTTTACTAGTTCCAACAATTTCAATGATGTCAATAATAGTAGAAACATTTCTAAAATCTTGATTTATATTTCCTGAAATAACCCCTGTAAACTTACTTGTTGGGTTAAGTTTTCCTCTGTATTTTTCACTCCATACCACTGTTTTATTTCTTCCTGTGTTTTTAGCTATATATAGCGCTTGATCCACTTTTTCTATCAATTCTTCATATTGGGTAGCATGATCTGGGAAAGTAGCTACTCCTAAGCTTATAGTCACATCTCTTTTTCCTTTTAATATATTTCCCTTATGAATTTTTTCCCGAACTTTTTCTGCAACTGTATAAGCTCCATACATATCTGTTTCTGGGAGAATTACTATAAACTCTTCTCCTCCATATCTTCCGCATATATCTGTTTCCCTTATATTTTCTAATACAATATCGCAAATTTCTTTTAATACTAAATCACCAGTTCTATGACCAAACCTATCATTTATATCTTTAAACAAGTCTATATCAATCATAAGTATAGAAAAGCTAGAATTATACTCATTACAGTATTCAAATTGATGATTAATGGCCTTTTCTAAATACTTTCTAGTAAGAGTAGAAGTTAATTTATCTGTGGTAGAACTTATTTGAGTAGTATATTTATCAAGTATAACTCCTAATATCTTAACAACCTTTAAACATTCTTTTAAGATATTTTCATTGATATTATTTAATACTCTTTCAGATTCTAAATAGATATATCCTATAATATCATCTACATAATATATATCTGAATTTCTTTTTAAAACCTTAATTCCTTTATCACCTTTGCCATCCATTATTATAGGGATACACATGCTAGACTTAATAGGAGAACTAGTTATCTTACAAGCTGTAAGGTTAAAATTTTCTACAAAATCATCTTTAGTAACAGATGGTTTTCTAATATCCCTTACTCTATTGAATATAGTTAAATCTTTAGGCAATTCTTTATTGTTATTACTGCTTGCTAAAACTTCAAATTTTTTATTATTTTCAACTACTACTATGGCCCTTCCAGCTATAGTTAAATAGCATAAATATTGAGCTATTATTTCCATATTCTTTATACTATTTGTTGTTAAATTATCAAAAACATCTGATATGTCCTTTACCTTTATATTTAATGATAAAGAATTTAATTCTCTTAATGAATCCATAAAAAAGCTGCCTTTTATAAATTCATTATAATTTAGTGAATTAAACAATTTTTCTAAATCACTTTCTTTATTAACAACAATCTTTTCAATATTAGAGTCTATAGAATTTTTCCCATATTTATAATAATCAGCTATAAACCTAAATTTTTCAAATGGCAGCACCATATTATTACAAGTAATAAAGCTTATTCTAAACTCTTTAGGAACTTGTAATGCTAAATCTAAAATTACTCCACAGGATTCAAAATAATAAATTGATGCATAGATAAATTCTTTTTTATCATAAAAATAATTTGCTATAGTTAAATAAGCTATCCATAATAAATAACTTTGTTCTTCTTCTTTACAACTATTTAAGACATCAAATAATTTTTCTATATTTCCATTATCATATAATACTGTTTCAAGAAAATTAATTCTTGTAATATTTCTATAAGATTTAACTTCATCTTTTATAGAGTTAATTAATTCTAACAGTCTTTTACTTAGCTCTAATCTACTATCTAAATATAAATTTGTAGCTGAAACAGCTATTATTGAAGATATTGTATCTTTATTAGTGAAAGTATTGCATTTTTCTTCTAATTCCTTAAATACTTCCTCTATATCTTCATATTTATTTTGTTCAAGTTTAAAAGTTAAATTTAAAAGTTCAATTTCAAATCTAAATACTATATCAGAATCCTTATATGAGTCTAAAGCTTTTTGCATATAATCTTCTGCTGTACATACATCTCCACAAATATAATGAATTCTATATCCTAAAAGATAAAACTGTCCTGCATCTCTCTCTGTTATTCTAGATTTATCAATATATTCTTTGCCAAGTAAATAATATTTATAAGTTTCACTATATCTTCCAAATTTATATAATATATTTCCTAAATAAGTATTACAATAAAACTCTATAGAAGGATAATCATATTTTTTAGCCTTTTCCAATGCTAGAGTGTAATTATCATATGCCTCATCATACTGATTTAAGCTATAGTGAATAAAAGCTATATTTATTAATGATATTATTTCATCATATATTAAATTTTTTTCTTTACTTAAATTGTATATTGTATTAAAACACTCAAATGCTTTCTCTACATCATTGTAATAATCACTATATATAACCCCTATATTATTTAATATCTTTATTTTCTCTCTATAATTATCATCACTGCATAAATCTAAACACTCATTAAGCATTTGCAGTGCCTCTTTTATCTTATTTGTGTATATGAATATGCTACATATTATATTATAAAATTTAATTTTATATTCTATGCTACCTTCATCACACTTTTCTAAAGTTTCTGTACAAATATTATACGCATCATCATATTTACTTTCTGCCAAACACATGGATGCAGATATAAAATTATATGCTATTAATCCCTCTTTATAATCTATTTTATCTAAAATTTCCTTTACCTTTTTTTTATACACTTTAGCTTCTTTTATATAATTTTTTTCAATATATATATCTAATATACTAGTTAGTGCATCAACCACTTCTTCGTAACATTCTTCTTCTTCTCCTAAAGCTGCTGCCTCTTTAAAATATTTTAAAGCAGTATTTTTCTGATCTTCTTGGACATATAAATGTCCTACATTTAGCATTGCATCTAATACATCTTTAGTATCACTTTTACTATTTTTCAAATAATGTAATGCTTTTAAAAAACTGCTTATAGCATCTTTTTTATTATTGAGAGATAACATAGTTTCTGCCTTTTTATTATGATAATTTATTAATTTTACTTTATCTTCTGCTCCTTCTAGATGGTAGATAAGCTCCTCTAAATATTCACTCCCTCCATCTAGGTAATATTTTTCTAACATATCTGCTGCCAGTTTATGCTTTATCTTTTTTTCATGTTTATCTATTCTATCATTAATATAGGTTTTTAAAAATTTATTATAAAAATCATAAACAAAGCCCCTATCTTCAATCTTTTTACATAATACTCCTTTAGCTACTAAATCCTCTATAAATTCTTTAAGCTCATTAGCCTCTATATCAATAAAGTTGCTTATCATATCTAAAGAAGTTGCCTTATCAAATATAGAAATTACTGAAAGAATCTCATAAGTTATTTTATCAAACTCATTTATTTGGCTTTCCAATGCTTCATGCATATCTTTAGGCAATTGAAGATTTTCAAAATCACATTTTTTATACCATTTGCCGCTATCATCATTTATATAAATAAACTTTCTAAGAAAAATATCTTTTAATAATTCCTCTATAAATAGGGGATTTCCGCTGGTATTTTTATAAATTAATTCAGTAAAATTATCTGGTATGTTTTGCATAGACAATATATCTTTAATCATAGTACCAACTTCATCAATATTAAGCTCTTTAAGTATAATATCCAGTCTTATATCCTCTTTTACTTTATATATAAATTCCATAAATTTTTTATTTTTTAAGCACTCACCATCACAATAGGTAAATACCATCATAAGCTTATTATTTTTACTACATTTACTAAAGTTGTAGAGAATAAACTCCAGCATAAAATCATCTGCATAATGCAAGTTGTCAATCAATATGATTATAGGTTTATCCCAAAATACTTCTTCAATAAAATTACTTATATTATTTATAACTCTAAACTTTTCCTTAGTTTCTCTTATAGCTTCTGCAGGTGTTATATCCATGTTATCTGCTATTTCTGGGACGAACTTTACAATATCATAAATATATTTATTTATAACTTCTTGCTTTGCCTTTGAAACAATTTGTCTTATAAATCTATTAAAAACTTTTTCACTGCTTTTAAAATTTACTTTTTTATCTACTGTACTATAAACATTTGTACTTTTTAGTCTTAATAAATACTCTAAATGCTTTAAAAACTTAGTTTTTCCTATGCCTGTTTCTCCATGTACAGTTACTATTTTATTTAACATTTCATACTTAACTAACGAATCATAAATATTCATTATAGATTCTATCTCTTCTCTGCGTCCTACTAATTTATTATCAAAATTTAATTTTTCAAGTGTTTCTTTTTTATAAGGTTTATAATTTGTACTAAATTTATCATTAATATCTAATATGATAGCTGTTATATTGTCATACCTATCTTTAGGATCAAACCTAATCATTTTTTCAATAATACTATAAAAGTTTTTATCAAATTTATTTATATCTTCATATCCTCTATAAGAATAACTATTCATTGCTTTTATGATATCATTAATAATTTTGTTGCTTAAGTTGTATTTATTACTTTTTAAATATAATATTAATAAAAATACACCTAAAGAATAAATCTGAGATTTTACTGTATATTCTTTTTCATTTATATTTTCTGGGGCTTTGAATAAGTCTTCCTCTCCAAATTCCTCTGTAAATTCATATTTTGTTAATTCCACAGTAATTAAATCTCTCAATTTTATACTGTGATTTTTACTATCATAATAAACAGTATCTCCGTTTAAATTTTCATAAATATACCCTTGTACATTTAAATAATTTAACATTTGACATAGTGCAATAAAAATGTGAAGTATTTCTTCTCTGTTCCATTGTAAATTAATAAGTCTATCCTCTTTATCCATTAATTCAATAGTATAATAATACATCTTATTGTAAACTGGTTTATTATCTATCATATCCACTAATCCAAACTCAAATATACATAACAAACCTTCTTTATTAAAGCTGCCTAAACTTGAACAATTATCTATACAAAAATCAATAAATTTTTTTGGAATGTATTTTGAATTAAGAATGTTAAGTTGTATGACCTTTGAGTCATTTAATATATCTATGGCTTTATAAGAAGAACATAGTCTACTTTGCTTTTTTTGCTCAATCACCCTATATCTATTGTTTAAAATTTCCACCCTTAATTACACCCCTTTTATTGCCCCTTGCTAATTACTTATAATAAGTATATCAAAATAAAACATTTTTTTAAATATTTACCATTTATTATAAATAAATTCTTTAAAAATAAAGTAGATACTTTAATACATAATCTGTTATAAAATAACCATAAAATTACTATATCTATTTTCAAAATTAGTAATCCTTTTAAAGCCAAATTATTTTAAAACATAATTAAAATATAAGTATCTACTTAAAATTTTATGTTAAAATTTCATACCCATCTTCAGTCACTCTTATAGTGTGCTCCCATTGAGCAGATAGTGAATTATCTTTTGTAACTGCTGTCCAATCATCTTCAAGTATAATAACCTCAGGCTTTCCTACATTTATCATAGGTTCAATAGTTAAGGTCATATTTGGAAGTAATATCATACCTTCACCAGGTTTTCCTACATGAGCTACAAAAGGCTCCTCATGGAACTCTAATCCTACTCCATGTCCGCCAAATTCATATACTACAGAATAGCCATGACTTTCTGCATGTTTTTGAATAGCATTCCCTATATGGCCAATTGTATTATAGGGTTTTACTTGAGCTATACCTATTTCTAAACATTCCTTTGCTACTTTTACGAGATTCTTAGCTTCTTCTGATGCTTCTCCTATAATATACATTCTACTTGCATCTCCGTAATATCCATCTACAATAGAAGTAACATCCACATTAACAATATCTCCATCTTTTAATATAGTTTTTTCATCTGGTATCCCATGACAAACTACATTATTTATAGAAATACATGTGCTTTTAGGATACCCATGATATCCTAATGTAGCAGGATACCCTCCATGTGAAATTGTGTATTCATGTATCCATGTATTGATTTCTTCTGTACTAATACCTGCTTTTATTTTTTCCCCTACCATATCCAATATTTCTCTAGTAAGCTTACTTGCTTTTCTAATTCCTTCTATTTGTTCTTCTGTTTTCATGATATCTCTAGGTATTACATATCCAACTTCAAGTTCTAATTTGCTTAAGAACTCATCTTGTTTCATATGACATTTTTTATATTTTTTCCCGCTGCCACACCAACAAATATCATTTCTACTAAATTTGTTCATCTTTTTTCCTCCTAATTTACATAAAATAAGGCATTCTAACCTTATTGTAAACCTATTTGTTTTCTAATCAACAGTTATTTTAAATTTATAATATTTAAACAAAGCTAAGGATATTCCTTAGCTTTACCTAGATATCTTTATAAATTACTTTAACTTTACGGCTATAAGCTTCTTAGATTCTATCTAAAATGCTTTTATATAGCTCATATTTACTAAATTAGTATCCCTTAACACAAATACTAATTTTATAATATTTAATTAATATGATATAGATATATATTCCTTATATCCTTATTTTTCAGTAACTTTAAATAATCATATAAAGATACATTTTTTCTGTTTACACTATGCTGTGCCATAAATAAATCATTTCTCCCCAGTACTACATTATATTCTTTTGCGTGTATAACTTGAGAGTGATAGGGATAGTTATTATTTTCAGGATCACCATATTGAACTACATCCCCTATTTCAAGAAACTCATATAGTGCATTAAAATCCTTTAACGCTTCTGAGACTGTCATTTTTTTGAATACTTTAGAAGCATTTTGACCAACTCCATTTTCATTGCCCCAATACTTTCTAAAATATCTTGCACTTCTCCAGCTTAAAGAAATTTTCTTTAATTGTTTTGCATCATTTGTATAGCAAAACCAACTTTGATAGCTATCATAATTTTGACCTATCTGCTTCATACCGCCTGCTGCTAAGACTTGAGATATAAAATTTGTACAATCATCTCCTTTAAATAAAGGATATTTGTTATTGTGACTCTCTGCATACATCTCAGCATAATCTTTAGCAGCCTCCCTATTATACATTTTAGCTCTCTTGTTGCTTTTTTTATCATTAAGTAGAGGGTTAATTATATTTTTTTTCATTTTACGTGCCATATCTTTAAAGTCCAAATTACCACCTACTTATTAATCCTATTATTAATTATATACGCAACTACATATAATTTGTTAACCAATATTTACTAATTTATATTTTTTCTCTTGTTTTTCCCATAAAAAACAATCCAACCATTTCTGGTCCTGTATGACTTGTAATTATAGTTCCTTCTTCATTAGTTATTATTTTTTCTACATTTTCAAACTTACTTATTGATTCCTCTAAAAGTTTTCCATCTTCATAGTTATCTCCATAACTTATAGCTACAGTTATTTTCTCATCAGGATTTATATTATCTTTAAATTTTTCAACTAATGCTGCTATTGCTTTTTTAGTTCCCCTTGCTTTTGAGTAGCTCACTATACGTCCTTCTTGATTTACATATAATATAGGTTTAACATTTAAAAGACTTCCTACCATAGCTGCTGAACTTGATATTCTTCCTCCTCTTTTTAAATGTGATAAATCATTTACAGTGAAAAAAGAATGAGTTCTTGTTTTTACTTCTTCAAGAAAATTTACAATTTCATCTTTAGTTTTTCCTTCTTTTATCATTTCATATGCATAGTATCCTAATAATCCCTCTCCAAAGCTTGCAGACATTGAATCTATAACAGATATATCTGCATTAGGATACTCATCTTTTATATTTTCTACTGCAATTCTTGCACTATTAATAGTACCTGACATCATTTCTCCTAATGCTATATAAATTACAGATTTGCCCTCTTTAACTAAAGGTTTAAAAACTTCCTCAAATCTAAAACTATTTATTTGAGATGTTGTAGGCATTTCTCCTTCTTTTAATGCCTTATAAAACTCCTTACGATTAAAGTTCTCACCAAAATCATCTATTACTTCTTTCCCTTTATAGTTACAATTAATTCCTATACCTATAACATTTTCTTGTTTTATAAAATCTAAAGGTACAGTACTTGCAGAGTCCATTACTAAAACTATATTCTTATTCATATTATCATCCTTTCCATAACACCTAATGGCTTTCAATAAATTACTATTTAGAACTTCCTAATTATTTAAGATAAGGATAGATTTTAAAGTCCACAACTTAAATCTTAAGTTAAATCAGTTAATAATTAATAAAGAACAGGAAAAAATTTTTTTTAATTCCCTTCCTATATAATTTTATCAAAATTTATTAATTTATTTTAAGTAAATTAACAATTATAATCTAAAATTAATAAACTATAATTTTTGTAGTTATAATTATTATTATCATT
>NZ_JACSQB010000048.1 GCF_014836835.1 Clostridium faecium
CTCTCAAATTTTCCAATATGCTATGGAAGAAGTAATAATACCGAAAGCAAAAACGGTATTTAAAGAAGTAACAGCCAGCTTTAAAAAACAAGCAACACAAGAGGCTAAAGCTGCTATAAAAAATGTTTCAAAAATTGTATCTGCTGCAAAAGCAAACTCTAAAAATATGTTCGGTGGGCTTAAAAATACAGCTCCAAAGGTACCAAGCAGTTTACCTAGTGGTAACCCTCAAGGTTCGAAAATATCCTTAGATAAAGGAACACAATCCAAGTTAGCAGAACGTGGAATGGACTTGCAGTTGTTTGGAAATAAAAAAGGAAGTTCTAATGTTGGTGGAAGTGCTATTGAGGGAGCGGGTAATGCTGAATCAATTGTATCTAAAAATGCATTGGAGCATATTTTTCATGGAAATATTAATGGAAAAGGATTACCTTCTGGATATCACAAACCAAGTATTATGTCAAAAGCTACAATATCTAATGTTAGTAGTCCAGATAAATTTGGAGTTTACAAGGCGACGGTTGAAATGAATGGAAAAACAAAATTTTCAACATTTTTCCCTGATAGTTGGAATAGAGTGGATGTTATAAATTCAATAAAAGAAGTCCGCGAAGGGATACAATTTAATAAAGCAGGATGGTATACGGGGAAGACTAGTTCTGGAATGCCTATAAAAATGTGGCTGAATAGAAATGGTTTAGTAGATACTGCATTTCCAGTTTATTCAAAATAAAAAGAAGGAGTAAAAGATATGAAATATATGTTTTCAGTTGAGAAAAGTAATTATGGATATAGTAAGATTATTCTTCCGGAAGAAATTAAATTGATAGAGTATGTTTTTGAAGATATGGAGTCTTTTGGAGAGCCACTTTTCAAAGAATTTATTGAGAGAGTAATCAATGGAGTTAGTAATAATGAGGAGGTATCAGGTAACATTTGTAGTCTTCAGATAAATAGAGATTTTACAAATGTTGTTGTTGAATTTGCACCGAGTGAAATGTCTAATGAATGTAAAATAGAAACTGATGAATTATTGTCATTAATACAAGTGTGGATAATTATAAATAAATCACAGATATAATAATTATTATATAGTGAGTATATGAAAAAAGATACAAGTAAAGCTAATACAATAGTAAGGGTTAAAAATTTTTACTACCATATATTTTTATAATTACAGTTTCACACCTAGAAATGAACCAGCCGAAATTCAAGTAGGCTGGTTCATTATCTTTTATACTTATAAATAAAACTAAATATACAAAACGCCTTGATATGTATTTACAAACAAATCTAATAAGTATATAATAGAATTAAGAAAACATAAAGGAGGTCATGCATATATGGCAGATATTATAAATATCAGATTAACCAAGGAATGCCCAGAAGTATCACTAATGGATGAAACAGCAAAGGCTCTTGGTATATCAAGAAATGAAATGATTGTAAGGGCAATAACCATGATGGTGAACTTTGATACTACATTTTATAAAAAGTTAGAAAAATACAGTGATAATGTCAAAGTACCAATGCACTTAGCAATTCAAAATACCATTATCAAAAGATGGGCACAGGATAATGCCAAAAAGGCTGTTTGGGGAACTAACAGAGATTTATTATTAGAGTTTGCCTACAATGAAGATGGTGTTGTTACAACAAAGGAACTTTATGAAATGATTTATAAGATGACATTTGAAGAAGAAACTAAAGAAAGATTTAGACTACTTCAAGAAGATGTTAACCATGGCATAGAATTAAGGGGAGAAGATAAAGTCTTCTATGACGAATTCAAGCCTAAGTATGGTTATAAGCCAAAGATGGAGAAAGAAAGTTTAAATGATGGAAGTGCATTTTGGGAAGGTGAAGATGATGGAGAAAAGTAATAAAGAAAAACCTATAAGATGTCCACATTGTAACCAAAGACTTCTTGATGCAGAATATGTTATTGGTACTATAAAGTGTCCTAGATGTAGAAATATTATAAAATTAAATGAAATTCCTATTAGGAGCAACTTAGAGAAACTAAATCATAGATTTAGATTTTCAGTTAACAAGGTAGGTTAAAAATGAATAGAGAGCATAGAGCCAAAAGGAGCCGATTTATGAGCTACCGCCGAGCCTAGCAGATAATCTTTTAAAGAGATTGTTTGTTAGGTTTTTTATTTTACTCAAAAATGAGTAAAAGGTATATTGGTTTCTCAGAAATGAGCAAGGAAAGGAGGAATATGAGTGAACAATGATATTTTAGATATGGCTTTAAGATATGCAGATATAAAAATACCAGTAATGCCACTGCATGGCATTAAAGAAGATGGTTCTTGCACCTGTAGGAATGGTAGTAAATGCTCTAGTAAAGGCAAGCACCCTATTTTTAGTGGATGGAGTAAGATAGCAACTACTGATAAAGCAATAATTACAAAATGGTGGAGCAAATATCCTAGTGCTAATATTGGTATTCCAACAGGAAAAAAGAGTGGGTGGTTAGTTTTAGATATTGATACCAAATATGATGGAGATAAAACTTTAGAATTTTATGAAATGCTTTATGATGATTTACCCAAAACAGTTACAGCTATAACTGGAAGTGGTGGAGAACATAGAATTTTTAAATATCCTAAAACACTTAAGATACCTAATAAAGTTAACTTTGCAGAAGGTTTAGATACAAGGTCAAATGGTGGATTGATTGTAGCCACGCCAAGTATCCACGTTAGTGGTAATAGGTACAGATGGAAAGAAGGATATTCGCCCTTTGACATAGAGCCAGTAGATGCACCAAAGTGGCTTTTAGATTTAATGTTAGGTGATTTGGATAAATCAATAACTTCTAAAAATATAACTAATTTTAAAAATGTTAAAAGACAGATATCCGAAGGTGGCAGGAATAACTATCTAACAAGTCTTGCAGGAACTTTGAGAAGAAAAGGAATGAGTGAAGAAGGCATTATGGCAGCTCTTTTAGCTGAGAATATGGAAAGCTGTGAGCCGCCTTTAGAGGGCAGAGAAGTAAGGGTAATAGCTAAAAGTATAAGCCGTTATGAACCAGCTAAGGGGAGTTTACTACCCTTTAAGCTTAATGATATAGGAAACGCTCAAAGACTTGTAGAGATTTATGGAAATGATATAAGGTACTGTCCAGAATGGAATTGTTGGTTTAATTATAATGGTGTTTGGCAGAAGGATTTAGAAGGAAATATATATGCTAAAGCAAGAGATACAATAGCTATGCTTGATGCTGAGGCTCACAGTAGTGGAGAGGATAAGCTTATAGCTTTTGCTACAAAGTCCGGTTTTCATAGCAGAATTGAAGCCATGATAAATCAAGCTAAAACACTTGTGGAATATGGAATACCAGTAGTTTCAAACAGATGGGATTCTAACGAAGACTTAATCTGTTTAAAAAATGTAACCATTGATTTTAATTTAAAGGATAAAAATTCACCACTTATAGTTAGAGAGCATAAAAGGTCGGATTATATAACAAAACAACTTGAGTTTGATTATAACAACAGTAGCAAATGCCCAAGATGGGAGAGTTTCCTTAAAGATATTATACCGGATAAGGATACAAGAGATTTTGTAAAAAGAGCCGTAGGCTATACATTAACAGGCTCTACAAGAGAAGATATGCTTTTTATTCTTCATGGCAGTGGAAGTAATGGAAAATCCACTTTTATTGAGACTATCGCAGATATGTTAGGAACTTATGCTAAAACCATTCAGCCAGAAACCATAATGCAGAAAGAAAAGAGTGGAGCACTTAATACAGAAATAGCATCAATTGTGGAGCAAGACTTGTAAAGACTTCTGAAATTGATGAAGGTAAGAGATTATCAGAAAGCTTAGTAAAGCAACTTACCGGTGGAGATAAAATCAGCACAAGGTTTTTATTTGGTAGAGATTTCGAATATGAGCCTTCTTATAAAGTTTGGATATCAACCAACCATAAGCCAAAGATATATGGAAATGACAATGGTATTTGGAGAAGAATATGTCTTATTCCCTTTGAAGTTACTATAGCAGATGATAAAAAAGATATTAATCTTGATAGGAAACTAGCAAATGAAATAGGTGGGATATTTAATTGGGCATTGGAAGGTTTAATGGAATGGAAAAAATATGGATTAAAGCCACCAGCAAAAGTATGTGCTGCAACTATGGAATATAGGATGCAGGAAGATTTACTTCAAGGTTTTATAGATAACTGTGTTGAGATATCAAAAGGTAATAGAATTAGTGCCACTGACCTTTATAAGTTTTATGAATGGTACTGTGAACAGAATGGCATCAGTAAATTAAGTTCTACAAAGTTTGGTACAAAATTTAGAGAGGATAAAGGTTTTCAGAAAAAGCAGATTTGTGGACGAGTGTACTATGTAGACATAAAAATTAAGAAGGAGATTAAAGAAAGTTTTGAAAAGGACACTTTGCTAATATTTTAGTTTAATTTAAGCATTAAGGTTAATGTTGTAGATAGTTCAAAAAAGAAAGAATGTAGTAATACCAAGGGTTACATGGATTTTGTAGATAGTGTAGATAGTTACTCTATTAAATGATATATGAGGCTTAAGTATACACACATATATAGGCTATTATAGTAAAACCCTCTACACTGTCTACAACTATCTACTGGCTAAAATGAACTTGCTCAAAAATGAGCAGTTTCAAAATGATTAAAACTACTGGGTAGGGGTGGTGAAATCTTCACAAGGTAAATCTAAAAGACCGCCGCCCCCTCTCACGCTAAAATTCGCAGAATTAAACAAGGGGGGTGGCAATAAATGAGGAGGAAAAAGGCTGTAAGGCACTATAAATAGTGGTTAGAGTTGAATTTATTTTGAGAAATAGTATTTAGCCATTAATAATTAAAATCCTATAAAACAGTTGGAATAACTAGATTTCCAAGGTATGTTGATTAAACCACAAATTCATTAAAAGTAACAGAAACACAATGATTTTTAAACAGAAAAAATAATAAATAATTGGAGGTTTTTTGTATGAGAAATATGAGAGATTTAATTGACTCAAAAGAAGAACTAATAAAAAAGTGTGAAGATATGCTGAATGAAGCTAAAATGCGAGGATGTAATTTAACAAAAGAGCAGAGAAATCAATTTGATGACTATACAGAAGAAATTAAAAGAATTAATGAAAGTATTGATAATGAATTAAGCAATTACAGAAGTTCAGAGCCAATAAAAAACAATCCAGGAGAATCTATGGGTTGGTTTGATGAACCTAAAATTGCTCCTTCAAGCAAGGTGGTTTCAAAAAGTTATAAAGGAATGTTTTATGGTAATGAGAAGGTGAACGTTTCTAATGGAGGTTTTAACAACTTTGAGGAATTTTTATATACAGTTCATTCTGGCAGAGCAGACCAAAGATTAGTTCAGTGCAGTATGGTAGAAGGCGTTCCAGCTTTTGGAGGTTTTGCAGTACCAGAAGAATATGGAGCATTTTTAATGGATAAATCTATCGAAGAAGAAATTATAAGACCAAGAGCCGCAGTATGGCCTATGGGTAGTGAAACAAAGAAAGTACCAGCTTTTGATGGTGCTGATAGAACTAATGGTTTACTTGGTGGGATTTCTGGTCAGTGGATTAAGGAAGGTGAAACAGGAATAAAATGTAATGGCAAGCTTAGATTAATTGAGTTAACAGCAAAGAAATTAGCCTGTTTTAGCCAAGCTTCAAATGAACTTATTGCAGATGGAATGAGTTTTGAAGAAGTTTTAGCAAATGGACTTATAAAGGCTATGGGTTGGTATATGGATTATGCCTTCATAAATGGTACTGGTGAAGGACAGCCACTTGGTATTATAAATGATCCAGCACTTATAACAGTAGCTAAAGAACAAGGACAAGCATCATCAACTATTACTTATAATAATGTAGTTCAAATGTTTTCAAGACTTGCTCCATCCTGCTTTAATAATGCCCTATGGATTGCTAATCCATCTATTATTCCACAGTTTTTAACAATGACCATAACTATTGGCACAGGAGGAGCACAAGTCCCAGTATTTAGAGAAGAAAGTGGAAGATTCACCCTACTTGGAAAAGAAATCATCTTTACTGAAAAATGTCCTGCTCTTGGTGCTAAAGGAGATTTAATTTTAGTGGATTTAAGTCAATATGCCATAGGTTTAAGAAAAGAAATAGCACTAGACCGTTCCAACGCCCCTGGTTGGACAGAAGATATGACAGACTACAGAGTAATTGTAAGAGTGGATGGAAAAGGCTTATGGGATAAGCCAGTTAAACCTAAGAATGGAACTACTTTATCTTGGGCAGTGGCTTTAGAGGATAGAAAATAAAATCATTTAAGGAGTAAGATGAATTCTTGCTCCTTATCTAATAAAATGCTAGAGCATCTTTTATTTCGACTGCTAAAAGAGTGGTATTAGCTTTAATTAATACCATTCTTTTAACAGCCGAATAGGCTGAAATTAAGGTGTCTAGAGCCTTGATTTAACTTGATAGTACCTTGCTTTAGAGGTAATATCACACTACCTTCAAAGGAGAATTTTGAAGGATAAACCTATAAACATCTTCGGGAAGAGAATAGATAGGCTGTCGCTCCCTTGCGGGGATTAAGTTCCTAACGCTAATCAGCTGAGGTTGCCGGTATTTGGACTTGAAAATAGTTTTATAGGAAAGGAATGAGGTGTATGCATAGTAAAGAAAATTATATTTATGTAGGAATTGACCTACATAAGGAAACTCATACAGCAGTAATTATTGATTGTTGGAATAAAAAATTAGGAGAAATAACTATTGAAAACAAACCTTCAGAATTTATAAAATTAATGAAAAAGGTATCAAAGTATTGCACTAATGGTATAAAACCAGTATTTGGATTAGAAAATGCCTATGGCTATGGTAGAAGTCTTGCAGTATGGCTTTTAGAGAATGGATATATGGTTAAAGATGTTAATCCAGCATTATCCTATGCACAAAGAAAAAGTGCACCTATGAGTAAGAAAAATGATAGTTATGATGCATACTGCGTAGCAGTAATTCTTTTAAATATGTTAGATGAATTACCAGATGGAAAGCCAGAAGATTCCTATTGGACTTTGGCACAATTAGTAAATAGAAGAGAAAATATAGTAATAGAGATAACAAGACTTAAAAATCAACTGCATGAGCAGTTGGTACATTCTTATCCAAGCTATAGAAAGTTTTTCTCAATTATTGATAGACCAACAGCTTTATACTTTTGGAAAACTTACCCTTCACCAATACATTTAAAAGGAATGACAGTAGATAAGCTTGCAGAAGAATTAAGACCTATAAGTCATAATCAATGCTCTACAAACAGAGCAAAGAAAATACTTGATGCTGTAGATGAAGATGGTGATACTTTAAGAGAACATCAAGAAGTAAGAGATTTTATAACAATAAATCTAGCAAAGGACTTAGAATATAAGAATAAGGAAATAGCTGAATTAGAAATAGAACTTGAAAAGATGATGAAGCTATTTCATTGCACGCTAACTACAATTCAAGGTGTAGATACAATAACAGCAGCAAAACTTTTATCTGAAATTGGTGATATCAATAGATTTCCTAACGCAGACAAGCTTGCTCGATTTGCAGGGATAGCACCAGTAAAATTTAGTTCAGCAGGTAAGGGTAAAGAAGAAAAGTCTAAACAAGGTAATAGAACACTACACGGAATATTTTACTTTATGGCAGTGCAAATGGTTCAAACTTCAAGAGGAAGTAATATCCCAAGAAATCCAGTATTTCATGAATACTTCCAAAGAAAAATAGGAGAAGGGAAAACAAAGCCACAAGCACTGGTTTGTATAATGAGAAGGCTTGTTAACATAGTTTATGGAATGCTTAAAAATAAGACAGAATATAGAGTGCCACAACTACCAACCAATGTGGACAATATGGTATAATTGGAAAATAATCAAGAGAAAAGTTCAAGTATCGGCAAGACAGTAATTTTTTAAAAAAGAATAGGGAGCGACAGGATAAATATAAGGCTATAGTGTTTATGCCAAGGGGGTAAGTAAACCTAACATTAAATATGATTATAATATGATAGAAAATCCTGGACCATTAGCAAAAATAGATGGTCAACCAGCATCAAATTTCTATGGAGGTAAATATAATACTGAAGTACTTACTGAAGATAGAATATATTATCGAGCAGGTCAAGATGGAAAGCCTTTAGGGCAATGGTTTACTTCTGAACCAGCAGAATCAGTGGCAAAAGTTAGAATAGATACAGCGGTAAAAGAACAGTGGATTGACCAATTTACTGGTGAAATTACAGGCACATCAATTATAGATACAAATTATGCAATAAAAATTCCGAAAGGAACTACAGTCTATACAGGTCCTGTTGGGTATCAAGGTGGAGTGTATTTAGGTGGAGATGATATTATTCAGACATTTATACAAGAACCTTGGAAACTAAATGTTGAAGTGATAAGTAAGATACCGCTAAAGTAAGGAGAATATAAAATGGATAAATTAAAAGATATTAACGAATTAAAACAATTATTTGAAGAGTTATTATTAATTGTAGATAAATATGGTGATAATTCAATTAATAATCAAAAAAAAATAATTAAGCGTATTATTGAAAAAATTGTTGGTATAGATATCAGCAATTCAGAAAAACAATTCATAGAAATACAGAGAGATTATAAAAATTTATATCCAGCAAGGGGAGGATTATCAGAGTTTTATATTTGGAATGATGATTTTAATGAAAGACAAAAGTTAAATGAACCGTTAAGTAAAATAAGAGAACGTTTATGGGAAATATTAAAATAAAATATAATTTCATCTTTATGTATAATGTAAATTTCAATGCATAATAAACAATAAGGAAACTGCATAAAAATTTCTTAAAACAGAATGTAGTTAAATCAATAAAAGTTAAAGAATATGTCACTGCATAAATCTAATAATGCAGTAAGATGGAACTAAAAGAAAAAGTAAATATATATTATAACAATGATAAGAGTCAATGTTTCTAAGGAAAGAAGCATTGGCTCTTTTTCTATGTAAAAAATTCAAGGAGGTAAAGTATATGTGTAAAGTAATTGAGAATTTTAAGATAAGTCTAATTGAAGATGGTAAGAGTGATAAAACAATTGAAAGTTATGTTGGAGACATTAAAGCTTTTAAAGAATTTCTAGGGAGTAAAGGAGTTGAATTTAATGGTACGTTACAAAGATTCTACGTAGTAAGCTACAAGAACTTTCTAGTAGAAAGTAGCTATGAGGTAGCAACAATCAATAAAAAGATAAATAGCATCCATGCACTAAATAGATACCTTGTAGCAACTGGAGCAATGAAAGAAATAGTTGTAGAAAATTCTAAAGATAGAGTAAAGATAGCCTATGGGTCAGAAAAACAAGTTGAAGTTTACAGTGATAATGAGGTTGAGAGAATATTGTTCTATATTCAGAACGAGGAAAAAGTAAGTAAAAGAAATAAGGTGATTGTAATGTTATTACTTTATACAGGAGTTAGAGTCAGTGAGTTATGTAGCATTAAGGTTAAAGACATTGATTTTCTGAATTATTCAATAAAGATATACGGTAAGGGAGGAAAGTTTAGAGAAGTACCAATGAAATTCGATTTAGCTGATGAAATCAAGGAATACATTAAAGAGAGAGATTATAACGCAAAGGATTCAGAATATCTAGTAATAGGTCAAAGAGGAGTATTAAGAAGAGATGCAATAAACACAATGCTAGAAAGATTAACTAAGGACATTGGAATGGTAAATAAATTAAAACCTCATACCTTCAGGCATACATTCTGTACAAGGTTAATTAATAGAGGAGTACCTATTTCAACAGTAAGTAAACTGGCAGGTCATAGTAGTGTAGATACTACTGCAACGTTTTACATTAACAGTAGCAGAGAAGAAAAACTAAAAGCAGTAAATCTACTGTAGGGAGGATTAAAGAAATGATAATAATAAATACATTAGAGGACATAGAAAAAGCCGAGATAACTCCAAAGGAGTTGAAGAAAGAAATACTACAACATTTTCAAGAAATAGCTGAAAGTGTTGTAGATAAATACTGGAAGATGTACAACCTAAAAGAAGTTGGAGAAATAGTGGTACTTGAAGATGATGATTCAATAGAAGTTCTAAATAAATATAACATAATAGACAAGCAATCAAAGAAAATAGCATCAATACCAGAGTTCACAGAAGTAATTGTAATAGATGATGTTGAGATAATGAAATCAACATTCATTCTAGGGGATTCTTTCGGAATAACACTATACCATAAAATCGGCAAACTAGGTACAGAAAACGAAGTTTTTCTAAAGGAATATAAAATATGAAAGGGGATGAAAAGATGGAAATAGCTATACTAATTGCAAGAATAATAATACTTGTACTAAGTGGAATGTCATCACTTGGAGCAGTTGAAGAAATATCAAAAGCTAACGGTGTAGCGTCAGCAACATTGTGGAGAAATCTACCTAATAGGTTCAAGTAGTGGATATATGGATTGAAGTTGGGTGGATTGTGGGAAGGTGAAAACTAGATAAATCTAAAGGTTGGGTAGGTGGATACATTCATTCAATAAAAAAAGACTAGAAAATAATTGAATAATAAAAGAAATATAAAATAAAATTTTCTAAGTAAAGCACCCACTATCCCAAGTCTAGTAAAATCAATGGTTGTAGCAGAAATAGCTACGCCCCGATTCAGTCCACAATGTACCCAAGATAAAAAGAAAGTATCGTTGTGACTGTAATGTCGTCATAACGATAATGTCGATATTTTCAGATGAAATAGATGTCATTGAAGAATTGGAAATTGAAAAAAGAGACTACTAAAAAAATAAAATGAAAATAGGAGGTAGAGAGAGCAAAAAAGAGAAAATTGAAGATGTGAAAAATAAAGTTAATAAAAAGTAGTGAAATTGAAGATTTTTCCCCTAGGAAGTCCTTAACTGGAAATTGTAGAACAAGGACAAGCTAAGGAAGTCTAGGGACACTATGAACATAGATAAAATCAAGGTTCAAGTATGAGAAATATAATTCAATAGCAGATATAATGAACTTAAAAGAAATAGTAATTAATGCGGGAGTGGGATATCTCAAAGTAGAAGATTCAATAATGATTTCATTGAAAACTACATCATTACTTCTAGCAGAACAAGAACGGATTGGCTTTCGCCCCCATGCACAATAGTTCTCATAGAGAATTGATTGAATGCTTCAAACTGAGGTTGCCTGCGTTCCTGCATAGAATAATGAATAGGAGTGAGTAGATATGCATAAAAAGCAAAATCATGTATATGTTGGATTAGACCTACATAAAGATACCCATACCGCTGTAATAATTGATTGTTGGGATGAGAAGATAGATTCAATAACAATTGAAAATAAGCCTTCTGATTTCACAAGACTAATGAATAAAGTAAACAAGATAGCAGGTAAACTAATACCAGTATATGGACTTGAAGATGTACATGGCTACGGTAGAAGTTTAGCAGTGTTTCTAATAGAAAGAGGAATGATAGTAAAGGGAGTTAATTCAGCACTTTCATATATGGAAAGAATGAGTTACCCAACTACTAAAAAGAGTGATGATTGGGATGCTAATTGCATTGCATCAGTACTTATAAGAAAGCTAGATACACTACCAGATGCTAATCCACAAGATTTATACTGGACTATAAAAATGATGGTTAATAGAAGAAATTCAATTGTAAAATCAATAACTAATTTAACCAATCAACTACATGAGAACTTAAACTATAATTACCCAAGCTATAAGAAATTTTTTTCTGATGTGAATAGTAAAACTGCATTAGCTTTCTATGAAAAGTACCCATCACCAAAACACCTAAAAGGTGTAACAGATGAAGAACTAGCAGAGTTTTTAAGAAAGCCTAGTCATAATAGTTGTTCTACAAGAAAAGCTAGAGAAATTTTAGAACTTGTAGAAAGTGATGGAGATACAACAAGGGAGTACCAAGAGTTTAGGGATTTCATCATTCAGAGTACTGTAAGAGACATTGCATTTAAGAGTGAAGAAATCAAGAAAGTTGAGGTAGAGATGAAAAAGTTACTAAAACTACTAGACCTAAAGCTAGAAACAATTCCAGGGATAGATACTGTAACTGCAATAGCACTTGTTGCTCACATAGGAGATATTAAAAGATTCCGTAATGCTGATAAACTAGCTAAATTTTCTGGAATAGCACCAGTAAATTTTAGTTCAGCGGGTAAAGGAAAAGATAAAAAGAGTAAACAAGGTAATAGGGAACTCTATGGAGTATTCTATTTCCTAGCAGTGCAACAGATACAAGTATCAAAGAAAGGAACTCCTAGAAATCCAGTTTTCCTAGAATACTACAAGAGAAAAGTTTCAGAAGGAAAAACCAAGATACAAGCATTAGTGTGTGTAATGAGAAGGCTTAATAACATAATCTATGGAATGATGAAAAATAAAACGGAATATGTAATGCCTAATGTAGAAATAAAAGAAGTAGCATGATAAAATAAGTTTAACAGATTAAGGAAAATTAAGGCTGAAAAAGTAACTACATAACAGAAAAAATGATAAGTAGTTGAAAGTAGTCTACGAAGTGTGGTAAGGGTTAAAAACACTAAACTCTACCACTAAAAATAATAAGACAGACTCTGCCCCAAGGGGGCTAAACAAGCTAAACAAATTGGACTAAAAGAATTTGATATTGCACCGTATGGAGATTTTAAGAAGTATCCTAATGATAATTTAACAGGACATGAATTGCTACAAAATGCGTGGTTGGAGTCAAATGGCAAAATAGCGAAGAGAGGTCAAGGTATTTCAAAAGATAATCCTGCAATTGCTTTATATGAAGATCCTATTCATAAATTTATTTCAGGTCGACAAAGGACATTAGGATTAAATAAGAAAAATTTAGCAGGAGCTTCATGGCGTCAGAACGTATTGGATAATATACAAATTATGAAGGAAGCAGGAGTGCCTAGAGATAAGATAGCAGAGTTAGCGAAGCAAACAAGAAGATTTGCTATTGACAATGGTTTTTAAAGATTAGGAGGGCGAAGATGATTAATAGTAATTACAAGATTCCGTTATTATACAAAAAGATGGATGAGAGGGGATGGCTAGATAAAAATAACAAGTCATATTTATGGTTAAATGAAATGGAATGGATGACTATTGATGAAATAAAAGAATATGAATATGACGATAGAGAAAACAAATTATTAATTCCATTTGCGTTTACAGGTGGTGGAGACAAATGGGTATGGGTTGTTGATGATGTAGATAAAGAGTATTATGTAGGATTCTGCCCTAGTGGGGAATGGAATGGTAATTATTATGCAAAAAATACTGAAGATGCAATTTTCAGACAAATAATTGAATATGTTTCAGATAGTAATTTTTATTTAATTAAGGAAGAATCTAAATCTTATCAAGTAGGTGAAGAGGAATTAAAGAAACAATTAACGACATGGGGAAAAAACTTTCAAGGAGTTCTTAATAATGAATATCTTAATGTTATTGATATGTTGAGTCAATTAAGCTTAAAATATACTAAAAATAAATATGGTGAATGGTATGCATTATTATCAATTGAAGAACAAGATGAGTTAATAGAAAAGTATATTAAGTTCGACTTATTGGATGAGGAGTTTGAATGGTATATAGAATAAAAGTTAATTTACTTGCATAATATGATGAATATTTGATGCATAACTTATAAAGTTATAATTTATAATGATTTTAAACAAAAGGAGCAATTCAGTACTAGAGTGGAACATAAGGAATTAAACTAATAATATAAATATCTTCTAAATCTAAAAGAAAATATCGTTAAAAATGAAATACCGATACTAAATTAGTATCGGTATTTTCTATTTTAATATAAGGTGATAAAAGATTGAAGTAGTTTCCATTAAATAAAAATGTTTTAAAGATTGTACCTGCTGTAAAATCAAATTCTAGAAATATTTTTGTTGGGCTTAAAGATGCACCTCCAAAAGTACCAAGCTAGTAACATATCCTCAGGGATCAAAAGTACCTATAAATAAAGGGAGATTATCTAAACTGCCAGCTTCGGGAGATAATGTAGGTAATATGCTTAAGGGGGTAAGTAAACCTAACATTAATAGGAGGCAAGCATTAAATCAAGCTAAAGATAGTGCATCTATACCAAGGTCACAACAACCAACTAGGCAGTGGAGTGTTGGAGATGATATAACAAAAAAAGGCGGAAATTATAAAAACTATGAATATAGTGACAATGCAACACATTATGGTAGATGTTATGAATATGATACACCACAAGGTAAAAAAATTATTGTGGAGCATACAAATGATTTAGAGCAGGGATTGCATACACATGCAGGAGAAGTACCAAAGGGAGCTAATCCATTAACGTATGACTTCAAAAATCCTGATAATAGGTATAAACCTATTAATAAAGCCACTGACCATCATATTAGATATACAGATAAATAGATTCTATAGGAAAGGGAGATTGTTGTGGAAGATAGAAAACTATTGATAAAAAAGAAAACTGCTTTAACAAAGCTAAAGAGAAACCTTGAACTATTTAAATCTTTTCAGACAGTTGATATCATTGAAGCTGATTCAGAAGAGATAACAAAATATAGAGAACAGATTGAAGAGATGAATCATTATAGTTTTCCTAAGTTATCGACAAGAAAGCTTGATAAAGATAATGATATAATGATTGAATGGTTTTTTCAAGAAATACCGATATTAAGAGATAATACTATATGGATTATTCCTTTTGATGAAGTGGGAATGTGGTGGATAAAGGTAATGGTAATTAATTGTAGAGAATCAATAGAACAATTATGGGATATTGGAGAGGTATGTATTATAGAAGAAGAAACTAAAAAGTGCTATTATATTCAAGTTGATGAATATAATTGTAATATAGTATTTAAACAACTATAATAGACAAAATGTAATTGAATGCAAAATTAATATTCAAATAACTGCATAAAAAGTAATATTAGAAGAATTAAGTTAAATCAATAGATGTAAGAACATTTACTACTGCATAATATTAATAATGTAGTGAAAGAAGTTAAAAAGGTTAATGTTTCAGTAATGGAGCATTAACTTTTTTTCATGCACTGAAATAATTATAAAAGAGAAGATAACTAGGATTGAAAGTTACCGTAAGCTGAAAGCTAAGGAATTCCTAGGCTCAACAATTACATTTGAAATCGAGGGGAACTTACAACAATAAATATGTAGGAGAAAAATCAATTCTACTCAAAAATAAAAAGAATTAAATTAATAATACAAATATCTTTTAAAGTTGAAATAAAATATTACTAAGAGTAAGATATTTAATACTATATTAGTATCAGTGTTTTTTGTTTAATATAAGATGATAAAAATGTTTCAAAAATTGTATCTGCTGCAAAAGCAAACTCTAAGAATATGTTTGGTGGGCTTAAAAATTCAGCTCCAAAAACACCAAGGAGTTTACCAAGTGGTAACATATCTCAGGAATCAGAAACACCAAAACTCAAAATGAACTTGCAGTTGTTTGCACATGAAAAGGGAAGTGCTATTGAGGGGGCGAGTAATGCTGAGTTTATTGCTGGTAAGAATGGAATAGTTGAAGCAATAGGAAATGGTCAACATGTTACTTCAAGACATATTGGAAAAACGGATGCAGAATTGCTACAAAAAATTTCATCGAATTCTAAAATAACAGCATCATCTACATTTACTAATGAAACAGTAGCAAATTCAGTGATAAATTCATCACTTATGGATTCAAATAATGTAACCAAAATTAATGCATGGCTTACAAATGGTGCAAAGGGGAATTTGCCAATTTCGTATAATGGTAATACTGTTATAGGAAGAGGAGTTAGCCAAGGTTCTAATGCGGTTAATAATTTGACAAATGCAAAAGTTATATTAAAAGGTAATGGGAATGGAGGATTTGATATTCTTACTGCATACCCATCAAAATAGGAGGAGTTTTATGGACTGGAAAGAAAAATTAGAAATATTTTTAGGTGGTACTTTTCATCAAGATATTGAATCACCAGAAAATGCAATAAAAGAATACTCTGATTTATGGAAAGAGTCATTATTAGATATAATTAATGCTATTAATGATTTCATGAATTCAGAGTTGTCAATAGATGAAAAAAATGAGTTTATAGAGAGAAATACAGAAATTTATTTTCCAGCAATGCAAAAAGAACCTATTGTTTGGTTAAATGAAGTAAATGTCTTTTTTAAAGAAGAATTATTAAAATAATTAGTAAATACTTATCATTAAATTATTGCACTTCTGATTAATTTCAGAAGTGTTTTTTTCTTGAAAACTATAAGAATCATCATATAAAGTATAGATAAGATATTTGGTATTAATTTATTATTTAGGAGGCACTAGAATATGGAAATTATATTATTTTAACAAGGTATTTTAAAAGGAATTTAATCATTAAAAGGGAAGAATGTCAGATTAGTGAGTCAGTAGAGTTTTCTGCCTTGACATTACTGCTACAGAAATTATAGTTTCACCTAGATTTTAGGTATGTAGCATCATTGCTAAACAACTTAGAATTTAATAGGGTATTTCTATCGTCTCAATTGTTAATTGAGACGATAGAAGGAATATGTACTAAAGTATTGATATTACTAATGTGAATAGGTTTTATCAAAAGAAAAATTACTGAAACAGTAGTAATTGACACTAGGATAATTATATCTAAAAATATATTTGAAATTCATTAGAAAGAATTTATAAAATATCATTAAATCCTTTAAGGGAGGTGGTATTTATGAATGATAAATGGAATTTTGAAATGGATGATAAAACCTTGAATATATATAGGAATTTAAACAATCAAATTGATAAGGTATTTTGCCATACAAGACAAGGGTATAAATGTCAATATTAAAATGTAACTTTTTGATCATTTAAGAATGTAGCTTTTACTCATCTTCTTCTTTAATATGATCTTTTAAACGATATGATTTTCCATTGATAGGAATTACATGGGCATGATGTAAAATTCTATCTAAGATAGCGTTAGCTATGACAGGGTCATAAAAGATATCATCCCATGCATTGAAATTTATATTTGTTGTTAAAATTGTGCTTTTTTTCTCATATCTCATATCGATGAGCTGAAAAAATAATTTAGAATCTTCCTTATCTATCGGTAGATAGCCTAATTCATCTATTATTAAAAGTTTATATTTACTAAAATGTTTAAGCCTGGCATCTAATCGATTTTCTAAATTTGCACGTTTTAATTGTTGCAATAAATCATGGCACTTAATAAAATACGTTTATAATAAAATATTTGAATAGAATCTTTGCTAAGAAGCTTTTTAATAATAGGTTCAAAAGAGTCTATTTTAGATTTACGATTTCTAGTAGTAGATTTCACATATCCTTTCAAATATTTATCCACAGTACGTGGATCAACTCCAAGTTCTCTTGCTATTTGACTTTTGTTCACTTTCAAATTGTTTTCCTCCATAATAAACTTTAATTTATGAAGCTCTTCTAAGTTATCTATTTCTATTTCTGAATGAATATCTAGTTGTATAATCATAATTACCTCCAATTTTAATATTGGTAATTATACTATACATAGTCATAATTAGTACATTCTTAAATGATCATTTTCTTACATTTCTATATTATCATTTATAAACCACCAAAATGGGCAAAAGATGAATACGAAAAGTTTAATTTAAATACATCCTATGTTAAGGTTCAACTCCGTTAGTGTAAGTACGGAAGAATTTAAAATGTATTTAAATACATCCTATGTTAAGGTTCAACCAGTTAATCGTTCAGCATATGATTTTACCTTATTATTTAAATACATCCTATGTTAAGGTTCAACTTCATCCGCAAATAGCAATTCTTCGTCTTCTCCCCAATTTAAATACATCCTATGTTAAGGTTCAACGCTATAGAAATAAGAAGAGGGCAAATATGGTATGATTTAAATACATCCTATGTTAAGGTTCAACTGCTTGTAGCCACCTTTGGTAGTTTACACATAGAGCATTTAAATACATCCTATGTTAAGGTTCAACCTTTAGTGGACAATACTTTAGAAAAATATTCGAGGATTTAAATACATCCTATGTTAAGGTTCAACTAGAATAATTAATTAAAATATTAAATTAAAAGCAATTTAAATACATCCTATGTTAAGGTTCAACTTTGAATATTTTAAAGTATTATTTACCCTTAATATAATTTAAATACATCCTATGTTAAGGTTCAACAGTTGATGATTGGGATAGACCAGTTTATAAATGTGTATTTAAATACATCCTATGTTAAGGTTCAACCATCCAGTCCCCTTCTTTTCTATACAATCTAACCTTATTTAAATACATCCTATGTTAAGGTTCAACGCGTCTATTTATCTTCATTTTCCTTATTTTTTAACTATTTAAATACATCCTATGTTAAGGTTCAACATTAATAAGAATACTCCTGTATGGGTACAGGGTTATAGATTTAAATACATCCTATGTTAAGGTTCAACAAAGTAAAGGGGATATAAAAATGTTTAGTATAGAAAATTTAAATACATCCTATGTTAAGGTTCAACGGAGATAGACTAAAGGCTCTTAGAGAAGAATTCGAAAATTTAAATACATCCTATGTTAAGGTTCAACAAGGAATACATTGCGAAATAAAGCGCGTAGAGAAGTATTTAAATACATCCTATGTTAAGGTTCAACTTAACCCAACTGCCACTACCACCATTACTTTCTACAATTTAAATACATCCTATGTTAAGGTTCAACAAAAAACGATGACGTTTATTACTTTGTAGAGAAAAGATTTAAATACATCCTATGTTAAGGTTCAACCACTGAAGTTAAGCCATTCTTTATTTTCATCATATCATTAAACCCATTGAAATTAAAGGCTTTTCTTAAAATTTTACCAACCGTTTTGTATTTTTGTAAAATATAATGAAAAACTCCTCACAAACCTTGATATTTCAATGAGTTATGAGGAGTTTTATTTCCTTCGAGGTTGGTAAAACTTTATACGAAAATTGCTATTAAACTTATTGATATTGTTCCAAACTATACTGTACCTCAGGGGAACCCTAAAGGGCTTCACTACTGTTCCCCAGAGGTGGTTGGTAAAAGTTTATATATATTTATTGATAATTAAAGACTTGCTGTGAAAATTAAAATTCATTTTAATTTTTCATTAAATTGTGACATGCAACAAAGTGATTTTTTGATATTTCTTTCAATGTTGGTACTTGATTTTGGCAAATTTCAGTTGCATATGGACATCTTGTGTTAAATTTGCATCCTCTTATTTCATTGTATCCATTTGGTATTTCATCTTTCATTATTATTCTAGTCTTTTTTTCCTTTGGATGACTTTTTGGTATTGAGGAAATTAAACATTTAGTATATGGATGTTTAGCATTTAAAAATAATTGTTCTCCTTCAGCTTCTTCTACAATATTGCCAAGATACATAACCCCTATTCTGTCACAAAAATATCTAACTAAACTTAAGTTGTGAGATATGAATAAATAAGTTAAATTCATTTCTTTTTTTAACTGATCCATAAGCATGAGGATTTGTGCTTGTATAGAAACATCTAATGCAGCTGTAGGTTCATCACAAACTAAAAACTTTGGCTTAAGAGATAATGCTCTTGCTATAACTATCCTTTGCCTCTCTCCTCCACTAAACTCATGTGGATGTTTATTAATACTTTCTTCTCTCAGTCCACATAAATCTAATATCCTTTTAATTTCATCTGTTGACTTTCTTTTATCTACAATTCCATGTTTTATTATACCTTGTTTAATTATACTTTCTATAGTCATGTTTGGATCTAGTGATGAATAGGGATCTTGAAATATCATTTGCATGTCTTTTCTTAAGCTTTGCATCTCCTTCTTATTTATGCTATATTTATTTTCCACATCATAAATAAGCTCATTATTAAACTTTAAAGCTCCTCCTGTTTTAGGTATTAAGTTTAGTATTGCTCTACCTGTTGTAGATTTACCACATCCTGATTCTCCTACAAGTCCATATACTTCACCTTTATTAATATGAAATGATATTCCATCTACTGCTTTAATTACTTTATTTTCTCTATTAAATAGGTTTCTACCATAACTAAAATAGCATTTTAAGTTTTTAACTTCTAATAGTTTTTCTTTATTAGATTCTATCTTATTCATTAACCTTACCTTCTTCTTTCAAATCATATCTAAAACATCTAACTTCATGTCCATCTTTTATAAATTTTAAGTTAGGTTTATATTTCATACATTTATCCATAACATAATCACATCTATCAGCAAATGGACATCCTTCTAATATATCTGAAAGTTTTGGTACTTTACCCCTAATGCATTTAAGTGGTTCTCCTTTTTTAAAATTCTCTGGTCTTGAATTGATTAACCCTATTGTATATGGATGAACAGGATTATCAAATATTTCCTCTATAGACGCCTTTTCCACTACATTTCCTGCATACATTACCATCACTTCATCTGCAACTTCACATATGACTCCTAAATCATGAGTTATAAAAATTACTGACATATTTAACTTATCTTTAAGGTCATTAATTAAATCCAATACTTGAGCTTGTACTGTTACATCTAATGCAGTTGTAGGTTCATCTGCTATTAAAAGCTTAGGGGTACAGCATAATGCCATAGCTATCATAACCCTTTGGCACATACCTCCACTAAGCTTGTGAGGATATTCATTTATAACCTGTTCTGCTCTTTTAATTCCAACAAGTTTCAACATCTCTATAACTCTTTTTTTATTCTCAGTGCCTTTTACATTTCTATGTACTTTTAATATCTCACCAATTTGATCTCCTATTTTAAGTACTGGATTTAAAGATATCATAGGTTCTTGAAATATCATTGTGATTTCATTTCCCTTAATACTATTCATCTCTAACTCATTAAGTTTTAATAAATCTTTTCCTTCAAATAAAATACTTCCTTTTTCTATTACTCCATTTTGCTTTTCAACAAGCCTCATAATAGACATAGCTGTTATACTTTTCCCACAACCTGACTCTCCAACAATACCTAATACATTTCCTCTTTTTAAATTAAAACTAACTCCATCTACTGCTTTAATTTTTCCTTCATCACCTTTAAAACTAGTAGTTAAATCTATTACCTCTAATATATTATCTTCCATAATAATTTCCTACTCCTTTGTCCTTGGGTTTATAATATTTCTTAATCCATCTCCTATGAAATTGATAGAAAGTATAGTTAAAAACACCATTATTCCTGGCGGTGCCCATTGCCACCAATATCTCATAAGTGACTTCATATTTCTGGCAGTAGAAAGCATGTTTCCCCAACTAGGAACAGGTTGTTTTACTCCCATTCCCAAATAACTTAGTCCTGATTCTGCCAATATAGCTCCAGCAATTCCTAAAGTAGCATACACAATTATAGAAGATATAATATTAGGAATTATATGTTTAAATATTATTTCCATAGAATCCATACCAACACATCTTGCTGCTTCTATAAACTGCCTTTCTTTTATTGCAAGCACTTGTCCCCTTACTATTTTAGCAATGCTTGTCCATCCTAAAAAGCCTATTATTATAACTGAATTCCACATACTAGGACCTATTAAAGATGCTAATATTATAGCTATTATAAAAAAAGGAAGGCACATAAAAACATCTATAAGAATCATTATTAAAAGGTCTATCTTACCACCAAAATATCCAGCAATGGCTCCTAAAAGAACTCCTATTGTTAAAGATATAAAAGTGGCTCCTATTCCTACCGCCAAAGAAACTCTTCCACCGTAAACTAATCTTACTAAAATATCTCTCCCTAAATCATCTGTTCCAAGAACATGTTCTAAACTTGGAGGTTCATTTGCTATAGATGTATTTATTTGATCTCTATCCTTTGTCATTACCAATGGACCAAAGATAGAAATTACTGTAACAAACCCTAAGAAAATTACTCCAAAGGCTACTGTTTTACTACTTAACATTAATTTAATTTTTTTGTTATTTATCTTCATAAAAATTCACCATTTTTAATCAGGCATTTGAAAATAAATAATAACTCAAATTAGATGAGAATTATAACTTATTTATTTTTTAAAGATGCCTTAAACCTTATTTAATATTTATTTAAATCTTATCCTTGGATCTACAAGGCAGTAAACAATATCTGAAATTAAATTAGCTAACAATATGCACGATGATAATATCATTGCACATCCCATTACTAAGGGATAATCTCTATTAGCTATAGCTTGATAAAATAAAGTTCCCATCCCTGGCCAAACAAATATAGTTTCAATTAATATTGTTCCAGCTACTATATAACCAAGAGACATACTTAATAAAGTAACTATTGGTATTAATGCATTTCTAAATGCATGTTTATATATAATAATTTTTTCATTAAGTCCTTTTGCCCTAGCTGTTCTAATATAATTTTGATTAAAAACATCTAGCATAGCTGATCTAGTATATCTCATAAGGGATGCAACTTCTAATATGGTCATTGATATAACCGGCAAAATCATATGCTTTATCACATCAATAAATTTATCAAATCCCTTTAATTTTTCTCCAACTGTTGATAGTCCTGATATTGGAAACCATCCTAAATTAATAGCAAAAATCTTTATTATTACGAGAGCTATAAAAAATCCTGGTATTGATATCCCTATAAGAGCAAGTATGGTAAGAACTTTGTCTTTAAATGAATATGGTTTTGTTGCTGAAGCTATACCTAAAGGCAAAGCTATTAATGTAGTTAAAATTAATGTGACAATAGATAGCAAAAATGTGTTTGAGATTCTTCTTTTTATTATGTCCACAACTGGTTCATTATATCTTATAGAAGTACCCATATCCCCTTTTAATATTTTTCCCATCCATTTTACGTATTTTAAATGTACAGGATCATAGTATCCTATTGCATTTAAGGCAGTTTCTGTATCTGAAGCTGAAATGCTAATTTGGCCCTCCACTATATTCATATAAGGATCTCCAGGAGCAATATTTATCAAAACAAATATAATTATAGACAATCCAACAAATACTGGAACCATTGTTAGAATTCTTTTTAAAAAATATTTTTTCATCTTTAAACAACCTCTGAATTCTTAATTTACTCTCACTATAAAACACAATTGCCTTCCTAATAGAAAATTTTCTCTTAGCAAGGCAACTTGGTTTTTATTTTAAAACACTATTTTGTATCTTCGTCCTCTATATACCAATCCTTTACATATTGATAATATGTTGGTTGTGCATTTTTAAAGTTTTTAATCTTAGGATTTATAACCATTAAACTGTTCCAATGATAAACATATATAACTGGTAATTCTTCATTTAACTCTAAAGCTATTTCATTAAGTATAGGTTTTCTTTCATCTTTAGTCATATGTTTTGAAGATTCCTTTATAAGTTCATCAACTTTTTCACTTTTAAATCCTGCATAATTATAACCATTTGGTGGAGTTGATGTTGAAAGATAGTTTGCTGATAAATCTCCATCATAAAAGTTAGCTGTTCCCATTACAAATGCATCAAAATCTCCTTTTTTAACATCAGAAGTCATTGTTGCAAACTCCATAGGTTTAAGTTCTAATTCTATACCAATATCTTTAAAGTTTTGTTGTACCATTAGTGCATATTTATTTTTTGATTCATCTCCAGAAGTATATTTTAAAGTGAATTTAAATGGCTTACCATCATAATACATTTTATTTTCTTCTTCTTTATACTCCCATCCACTCTCTTTTAAAAGCTCTATAGCCTTCTTAGTATCATACTTATACTCTTTTAATCCACTTGGATGAGCCCAGTTATTTGATGGAAATGGATTGTTTGCAACTTCTCCATGACCATTTAAAACATCTTTTACAATAGATTCACGATTTATAGCATGAGCAAATGCTTGTCTTACTTTTTTATCACTAAACTCAGGTTTTCTTAAGTTTAATCCAATATATTGATATGCATTATTTGTTATCTCTTCTAAAGTAAATCCTTGCTTTTTATAATTTTCTGCTTCTTCCTCATCAAGGTCTCCCACACCAGTAATATCGATTTCATTGTTAGCTAATTGAGCATCAACAGTTTCTGCACTAACTAATTGAAATATATATTTGTCTATATTAGGTCTTCCATTCCAATAATCATCATTAGCAACAAGCTCAACACTTTGATCTGGTGCAAAGTTTTCTAGCTTAAAGGCTCCTGTTCCTATTGGATTTCTTATTGAATCAGTATCCTTTTGTATAGCTTCTACGTCTCCCTTATCCCAGATATGTTTTGGTACTATTTTTATCATATAACCAAAATTAATTAAACCTGAAGAATATACTTCATTAGTTGTTATTTCCACAGTTTTATCATCTATTTTTTTAACACCCTCAAGCTCTTGAGTTTTACCTGATTTAAAGTCATCATATCCTTTTATATTCTCAACATACATTGTATAAGGGCCATTATACTTAGGATTACAAGCTAAATCAAAAGTAAACTTTACATCATCAGCTGTAAAAGCTGTTCCATCATGCCATTTTACTCCTTCTCTTATTTTAAAAGTTATAGTTTTTTTATCCTCTGATAGTTCATAGGATTCAGCAAGTGATGGTTCAACATCTAAGTTTTCATTTAAGGAAAGTAACCCTTCATAAATCATAGTGTTAATAATTCCATCATAATTAAAAGTAAAAAACGCTGGCATAAACACACCTTCTGGTGCTACCGAAAGAGCTTGTTTAACAACTCCCCCCTTTTTAACCTCTTGTTTTTGTTCTTCCTTTACACTGTCTTGACTTTTACCGCTACAACCAGTAATCATTATAGATCCTGTGATTAGTACAGCTAAAATCTTACATAAAGTCTTTCTCATAAAAATTCCGCCTAGGATCATATGTAATTTTTTGCATTATTTTGGTGTCATTACCTGTCTTATTATATCACTTTATATGGTTTTGTTAATACTTTATACATAATTTGAAGTTTTGTTTTTCAAATAATACCTTTAATAACTATATATTTTTTCAATAGTAAATAAATAACACCCATTATAATATGTCTTTTAATATTCTAAAAATAAATTATTCATAAAAAAATAGACTTATCTTTGTTATAAGTAGTTCTCAAAAACACTTAACAAAGATAAGTCTCATATATAAAAAACTGGCGAACACTGTTGTCCACTACAATACATACTTTTATAAAGTTATCCACAAATTTGAAATTCTATAATTTCCTAAAAAATAAAAAATTTAAAATCATGGTTATATAATTTTCTTTTTAAACTTTAAAGCTTAAACAATTTTTTCGGCATTTGTTTTAATTTGAGAAATTTTCTCCATTATGCTTTTAGCTTCCTTCATATTATCTTTAAATAATACTGAAAGGTTTCCAACAGCTCTAAAAGGATCTTCTGTTAGAATTTTATTATCATCAATAAATCCATTTTTAACTACATAATCAATTATAAGTTTTACAAAATGTATCTGCTTACTATTTAAATTTTCATTGTTTAAGAACTCAGAAAACAATTCATTTGCTGTATTTCTATCTAAACCTACCATTTTTCTTACAAGCTTGTTAACTGGCATGTCTCCAAACTCTTTTTCATAATCTGACTTTGTTCCAAGTTCATTCCACATAATATTTTCAAGAGTCTCTAAATCTTTTTTGGTAAGCTGTTTATTATTTTTAAGTTTGTATATAGCAAGTTCATTTTCATTCTCTTTAAGATAATATTCAACTTTCTTTCTATAATTTTTAAGATCATTTACATTATACATAGCTCCATGAGATTCTTCATTTATTATCATATCTTCAAAATCCGTATAATAGATTTCCTGTTTAGTTACTTCTAAATATTTTATAAGTTCTCTTAAAGCACTTCTCACTTCATCTAATTCAAATAAATCTACATCTTGCCAAAATTCAGTTGTTCTAACCTTATCTATAATATATTTTTGCTGCTGAATCTGCGGTATAGTTCCAAGCTTTGATAGACTTTCTGCCGTTTCTATAACACTTTTTATTGGCCGCGTTACATTATTTCCTTGAAGATTAGCAAGCTCTATTGTGTACATTAATATATCAAATCTTTTTGCAAATTCATCATCATTTAATTTGCTTATTAATGGTGCTATATGCTCTTTAATATCTTTTACATCGACAGTTCCAAGGCTCTGCCATTCATTCTTATTTTTGTATCTTTGAACATATTTCAAATTCATTTTTACCATAAAGTTATCTTCATTTAAATTATTTACATCCTCAATTAAATCCTTTAATAATTCATTTCTATAACTAATGTATTCTTCATCTGAATATCTCAAATCTTGCAGTTCCTTTACTAAATCAAGTTTAAGATTAAATATTCTTTCACTTAAAGTCTGTCCTAGATTACCTTTAAACCCTTTTGGATTCATTCTAAAGAATTCAAAATTGTTACAGAAATCAAAAATTAAAAACTTGTCCTTATTATCTCCAATACCTAAGAGATTTTCACAAAGTCTAGTTCCTCTTCCAATCATCTGCCAAAATTTGGTTTTAGATCTTACCTTTTTGAAAAAAACAAGATTTAAAATTTCTGGAATATCAATACCTGTATCAAGCATGTCTACACTTATGGCTATTTGCGGTAATTTATCTTTATCAGAAAAATCATCAATTAAGCTATCTACATAATTAATTTGATTATCTATAACTTTTGCATAGTTTGAACCAAGTTTTGGATATAATATGTCAAATCTCTCTTTAATGGCCTCTGCATGTTTATGATTTTTAGCAAAAATTATAGTTTTACCTAGCTTTTCATTTCCTTCAATTCTTAGTCCCTTTTCCATAAGTTTATTTAAAACTAAGTCTATTGTACTCGCATTAAACAACCACTGATTAATAGCAGAACTTTGTATTTCTTCGCCTATATTATCATCATCGTGAAATTTATCTTCATATTCTTCTTTATCTTCATCAGATAATTCATCATATTTAATTCCATCTTCCATTATCTTAGATTTAACTTCTATAGTTTCATATTCTACAAGAAATCCATCTTCAACTGCCTTATCAAGTTCATAAGCATAAGTTGGTACTCCATTTTCCATGTCAAAAACTCCATAGGTATTCTTGTCCACTTCATCTTTAGGAGTGGCTGTAAGACCTATTAAATATGCATCAAAATAATCAAAAATAGCTTTATATTTTTTATAAATACTTCTATGAGATTCATCAACAATAATTAAATCAAAGTGTCCACAGGTAAATAATTTTTTACCATCCTTAGCTTTAGTATCATCAATAGCATTCATCATAGTTGGATAGGTTGAAAAAATCATTCTTGCCTCTTCTGGATTATCCTTACTATCTAATAAATTGCAAAGAGATAAATCCGGAAGCAGTTTTGAAAAATTCTTTTTGGCTTGCTTAACAAGGGCTGTCCTATCTGCTAAAAATAATATGTTTTTTACCCAGTTATGTCTTGTTAATACATCAACTAAAGAAATTGCTGTTCTTGTTTTTCCAGTACCTGTTGCCATAACAAGTAAAAGTTTTCTCTTTCTTCTCTCTAATTCCTCACAACATATGGTTATAGCTTCCTTTTGATAATATCTATTACTTATTTCATCCTTTATATTTATATTTTTTAAAGACTTTCTTTGAGTTCTCCTATCAATCATAAGCTGAAGTTCATCTTTTTTAAAGAACCCATAAATTCTTCTTTCAGAATATCCATTATAATCATCCCAAATATATGTTTCAAATCCATTAGTATAAAAAATAATTGGTCTAACATTGTATTGTTTTTCTAAACAATCTGCATATAATTTAGCCTGCTCTCGACCTATTTTAGGATCTTTACTTGTTTTCTTTGCTTCAATCACTGCAAGTGGTTTTCCACTGTCACCATATAATACATAATCAGCATAGCCTTTTTCTGCACTATTAGGCATACCAAATAGTTCTATTTCCTCTCCAATATCTTTATTAAAATCCCAACCTGCAAGCTTAAGTTCCACATCTATATAAATTTTTCTTGTATCAAACTCACTTATTTCATCTATATTAAAATTATAATTTTCTGTGTTTTCTCTTCTCTTTTGAGTTATTTCTCTTCTAAGCTCTTCATTTTCTTTTATAATCTCTTCAAGTTTTTTATCCTTTGAGCTTAGCTTGTCATATAAATCTTTAAGTTCCTCAGGTCTTACTCTCTTGTCCTCACCTTGAAGTAAACTATTTTCCTCAAATTTCTTTTCTTTATAATCATCTCCATAACAGTAATCAATCCAATTAATAAATTGATATAAATTATGTAATGATAAAATAGCCTCTTCTCTTGTTATACTTTTATTAGTATGTACTGCTACATTACCTAAACTAATTATAAACTTAAGTAAAGGCAGCATTTCACTATCAATAAGCTCTAGAAAACTGCCGTTATGTATTAAAGTGCTTATATTATCTCTATACGGAATGTCCAAATCTTCATCAAAGCTATATACCCATTTAACTGCAAGTTCCAAAGCTCTTCTGCTTAAAATAGCTGTAGTTGCTGGGCTTACCAATATGCTTTTTTCTGCCTCAATACAAGCCTCTGAAAAAGAAGTAAATTCTTTTTTAAATTTTAAGAATTCAAAATTAGTACACAAAAGCTTATCCCCCTTTAATGCCATAAATTACGTTCTATGAATATATTACCATATTCAAACAATATTTGACACAAAAAAAGCCTTGGATTTTCTCCAAGACTTTTTACAATTAAAAATATCTTTTTAATTCCTCTATAAAATTCAGTTCAAATATATCAGTTTCAATTAGCTCTATTGTTTCCTCTTTCAATCCCCTCTTGTATTAAACTCTTACCTCGTTCAGTCATCTTTAATTCCTCCTTTGCTTTTTCCAAATCTTTTCCGCTTAAAAATTTATTTGCAAAGCCATATAATATCTCTATATACAACATGATTTTTTACTATAGTGAAATAATTAATAATTTTTAAGCTCTTCTCCATTTCAAATTTCAATTTGTCGACTTGGTTAGTAAGTTTCTCAAATTCATTTTGCATATAAAGTGGAGCTATAGGTATTTCTACAAGATTCAATTTTCCCACTGTAAGACCTGGCTGAGCTGCCCCAGTAGAAAGTCTGTTTAAATCTAACTCATTTAATAAATAGTATAGCCAATAAGTATTTATTTCTACTTTTGGTTGCGTTACTACAGCATGTTCTGTTGCATAAAACTTTCCTTGTGCATACTTTACATTTCCACATAATGCACCTTGTCGACCAATTAGCGGAAGATTGCCTTCGTGCGAATATTGCTCAACATATCCTCTTAAGCCATTACCACCATAGCAAGGATAAAGCGTTCCTGTATTTATTTCAGATATATTACAAGCTTTAATATTTTTTCCAGCTTTCATATCACAAACTTCACCCAATAATTTAACTCCCCAGCCTTTAGAATTTGCTATTGGATCCCCAAACATCTCGATAAATCTCGATTTACTAATTTATTTAAATATTTCAAATAAAAAGCTTATCCAATATATTTTCTATGAGAAATCTTAACATTATTTTGGTTTACCATTGCATATTGAAGGGTTGTATCTATTTTTTGATGTCCTAAAAGATGTTGCACCTGTTCTATTGGCATCCCCTTGTCAATAGCTCTTGTTGCAAGTGTTCTTCTAAATTTATGTGGATGTACTTTATTAATATTAAGTTTCCTTCCAAGAGTTCTCATTCTAATTTCTACACCGCTAATATTTAACCTATTATATGGTTTTATTAGTGATACAAATAATGCTCTATTATCATCAACTCTACTATTAAGATAATTTTGTAAATGTATTTTAGTCCTTGCATCAAAATAAACCCGTCTTTGCTTATCTCCTTTACCTTCAACAATACATTCTCTTTCATTAAAATCTATATCATCAATATTTAATTTTACCAATTCTCCAACACGAATTCCTGTAGAGTTTAGCAAATCTATAATTGCAAGGTCACGTATTTCTTTACAATTATCACGCATTATTTCTAAGTTTTCATCTGTATATGTTTCTTTAATAATCTTTCCAGTCTTTATTTTATGAATTCGCCTTACTGGACTCTTTAAAACATAGTTTTCATCCTCAAGCCATGAAAAGAATGTGGATAAAATTCTTCTAATATTATCTATAGTAACCTTACTGCAGTTATTTTTCTTATGATATTCTGCTAAATATCCTCTTAAATCTTCAGTAGTAATATGCTTAACTGGTTTATTTAAGGTTTTTAACATATTTTCTATGGTGGATTTATAATACTTAATAGATTTTTCTGAGCATCCCTCTACTTTTTTTGCACAAATAAATATATCACAATAATCAACTTCATCATCATATAAATTTTTATTATTAGCTTTATTGTTAAAAGTTAAACCCTGCAGCTTTTTTAATAAAACATTATGCAGTTCCTCCATTTGCATATTATTAAGTAAATTTATCATTTCCTGTTCGATTTCAATAATAAGTTTTTTCATTACAATCTCCTTTCTTTAAAAAGTTTTAGATTGTAATATTATTGCCAATTCAGAAATATTTTTACATAAATTTCCAATATCATTCTATTTAATTAAATAATTCTCCTTTAAATGCCCTTTGCATTAGTGAATTAAAGTTATCCTCTAATTCTTTTAAGCTTTTCTCCATTTCAAATTTCAATTTGTCGACTTGTTTAACAAAGTCAGCGAATTGGTTTTGAAGTTCTATTGGTGGGACAATTACTTTTAATCCACCTAATATTTTTAGATTAATATTTTTCTGCGCTGACTCTGGCGCTTGATCTTCCAATAGCTTTTGAAATAAACTAAACCAATAATACATAAAAATATTATTAGTCTTATCACCAGCTACAAATCCTACTACACTATCAGGAAAACATGCATCAAATGTTAAAATCCCTGTTTTTGCTATATTTGCAGCAATAGTAATGCATAAAGTACCTTTTTCCCATAACTTACTTTGCTTTAGACCTAATTCCGAATATGTTGAATTATACTCTTTTATATATAACACAGCATTGGCAACATCTCCTGTTTGAATGAGAGGATAGTCACCACCAAGTAATTCAGGCGCATTTCTTGGTCTATGCTTAGATACACCTCTCCCTAAACTTCCAACTTCAGATAAAGTTTTCATATCCCAATTTTTTGTATTTAAAACTGGATCCCCAAACATCTCGATAAATCTCGATTTGACTAATTCATCCAAAGCTTCTATTTGAGTCTTTCTTTTGTCTATTAAGGATTGAGCTCTATCCAATATATATACTATTTTTTGTTGTATTTCTTTTTTCTCATGTATATAAACTTCAAACTCTGAAAACTGAGTTTTATTTATTATAGGTACTACTGGTGCATTTGATATTGCTTCTAAACGTTGTTTATTTACTTTAAATACATATGCTAAATATTTAGATGAAATTATTTTTTCATTATGAACTATAGAATTTATTTGTTGATTAAATGCACTTTCCTTTTTATTAATTGCTATTTTTCCAATGCTACCTATACATGTAATCAATAAACTATCTTTAGGTACAATTCTTGCTTTTTTTTCAGCTTTATTAGAAATGTATTCTTTTGAAGATTTTATTTCTGTAATATTATTGTTGATATCATCTGGCTTTATAAACATAATATCTTTAGAATCGTAAAATTCACTATTTTTTTTGCTAGGCGTATTACCAGTAAATATATCTCCTAATTCACACAACTTATATTTAACTAACATCTTGCATACCTCATTTTCTTTTTAACTAAAACTTTTGTTGTATAGATTTAATAAATAAATTCAAACAACTCATAGTTTCACTTATTCCTCTATCATTTTCTCTAATTCATCTATTCCATCATTTATTTCTTTTTCAAGTTTCTTAATCCTCTCTAAAATAACCTTAGGTTCATCATAATGCACTTCTTCATATTCAATTTCCTTATATTTATTAATAGAAAGGTCATATCCATTTTCTCTTATTTCTTCTACTGGTACAAAGAAAGATTGCTCTGTTCTTTTTCTATCTTCTTCCTTGTCCAAATTATTGAATCTTTCTATTATGTCTGGTATATCATTATCTTCAATAGGATTTCTCTTATCATCTAATGAATATCCATCTGCTTTCATATCATAAAACCAAACTTTATCTGTTCCACCAGTACCAGTTTTAGTGAATATAATAATTGCCGTAGAAACTCCTGCATATGGTTTAAACACTCCACTTGGCATGCTTATTATAGCTTCAAGTTTATTGTTATCAACTATTTCACGTCTTATATCTTTATGTCCTTTAGTTGAACCAAATAGTACTCCATCTGGAACAATAGAAGCACATCTTCCACCAGTCTTTAATATTCTTAAAAATAATGCTAAAAATAATAATTCTGTTTTCTTTGTCTTACTAACTTTTAAAAGGTCTGCTGAAACAGCTTCATAGTCTAAACTGCCTTTAAATGGAGGATTGGCAAGTACTAGAGTATATTTTTCGCTATCTTTATTAGTTTCTGAAAGTGAATCTTTGTACTGAATATTAGGATTGTCCACCCCATGAAGCATCATATTCATAGCACCAATTCTAAGCATAGTTCTATCCATATCAAATCCATTAAACATGTTATTATTAAAATGCTCTTTTAATCCTTGAACAAAAAATAAATCATTATGATTTTCTCTTAAATATTCTTCTGCTCCAACTAAGAAACCTGCTGTACCCATAGCTGGATCCACTATAATATCCTCCGGTGTTGGCTTCATTAATTCTGCCATCATTTTTATTATGTGTCTTGGCGTTCTAAATTGTCCATTTGTACCTGCTGTAGCTACTTTGGACAATAAATATTCATAAAGGTCTCCCTTAGCATCTTTGTCATCCATATTTAGATTATCTATTGCATCAACTATTTTAGATAACATAAGTGGAGTTGGTATTTTAAACATAGCATCTGACATATATTTTGAATATGCAGATTCCTTATCTCCATGAATATTTTTTATAAAAGGAAAAACTTCCTGTGATACTATCCTATACATTTCCCCTGCCTCAATATTTTTAAATTTGCTCCACCTTAAATACTGTTTATCACTTGGAAACATTCCCTCAAAGGGTATGCCAAGTAACTCAGCATCACTTTCAGCCAATATTTCATTAGTATCTAAATCTTTTATAAATAACAAATATGTAAATTGTTCTATAACTTCTAATGGATTAGTAATACCTCCAGTCCAAAATGTTTCCCAAATTCTATCTATTTTACTTTTTAACTCACCTGTAATCATTACGTTGCCTCCAATTTTAGTTATATTGTTATAATATAATTTATTTTACTTACACATAAAAATAATTGCATTAGCTTATCTAATGCAATTACATTATAACCTTATTTTTTTATGATTTCCATGATTTATGACAAAGCTTGAATTACTTAATTATCATTAATTTATATAGATTTTTTATTTATATTACTAAATTCTTCTTAATACTATAATAAAAAACAAATTAAAATTGAAATTTGTTTAGCTTACTGGATTATCTTCCCATATATTCTCCTTGAATACCAACATTTTGGAAGAATGTAGTGAATTTATCTTTTTCCCAGTTAAGAGCAGTTTGAACATATCCTAACCCATCTGCATTATACCTGCCTGCTATTCTTTGAAATACATATAGTTCATAAGTTCCATCTCTTTCAAAATCAATAGGATACAAATTGCTTAAAGGAACAACAAATCCTGAAATAGGTTCTTTGAGTTTTCCATTTAAATAATATATTTCATTTAAATATTCCTCACCTTTATAAGTAATATCAATTATATATTTTATTCTTAAATTTTTACTTATAACTTCAACCTTATAATTATCCTTGTAATTAACCTCATAAGTATACTGGTCTCCAAATTTCTCAAAATCAAAAATTAATTTTAATTGATTATTTGCAAAAGAGTAAATATAGTAAAATGCAAATCCTCCACTTCCCCCAGAGTCTATGCTCACTAATATATCTTTAATTTTATCTCCTGTAAAATCCCCCAAAAATATAGTTGGATTATAGCCTGAATCTTCTTTAATAGGTACTGTAATGCCTTTACCTGTTTTCCCATCTTCTATTACAAGCCTTATGTTACTTACAAAGGGACTATCTATACCTGAGGGTTTATTTCCTATTAAAAGTATAGTGTCTTCTACTTTATCTCCATTTACATCACCTTTTTTTCTGTCTATTATATACACTTTATTGTTATCCACATTTTTTCTAAAAAAATAATTAGGATAATAAAACATAACTATCTCCTCTAAAAATACTTCTACTTATATATTACTCTAAAATAGAGGGACTGTTCTTAATTTTATTTAAATCTAAGAACAGTCCCTCTATTTTACATTGTTAGCTGTTATTATCTAAATTAGAAATAATACAAAACTCACAAGTTAAAAACTAATTATATAATTTCTAATATTTCTACTGTATATTTTTCAGCTGGAGCATCAACTTCAACTACATCCCCAACTTTTTTGCCCATTAATGCTTTTCCTAAATCTGATTCTACGCTTATAAGCATGTTTTCTGGATCTGCATCCATAGTAGTTACTAGTGATACATTAGTTTCAAATTCATCTTCTATAAATTTAACCTTAGCTTTACTATTAATTCCTAGCACTGATTTGTCTTGGCTTTTATCATCTATTACTTCTGCAGTTGAAATCATAGTTAATAAATATTGAATTCTATTATCATTTTCTCTATAATTTGCGCAAGCTTCTTTGTATTCTGCATTTTCCGATCTATCACCATGAGCAGCTGCTTCTAGCTTTTCTTTTGCAATTTCAGCTCTTTTTGTAGTCATTCTATATTCTAATTCCTCTTTTAATTTATTAATATTCTCTTCTGTCAATATGTTTTTCATACACAAATAAACCTCCTAAAATACATTTTGTTAATATCCTATGGTGCATTAATTTGAATTTTAATACTAATTATTAAATAGTCCAGCGCCTTTTATAATTTCCTGCTCTCTAAATAAACTTAAGACAGCTTCATTATAATGGTCTACCCTTTGTGCCTTCTTTATTTTCTTACCATATTTTTTATTATTTGAAAATATGTAAATCATATATCCCCATAGTTCTTTCATCCTAAATAATGCGTTTTTTTCTTCATTATATAATTCTATATAATTATTTAAAATTTCATCATGAAATTCTTTTAATACTTCTTTGTCTATATTAGTATTATTTTTTATCTCACCAATTAATCCTGGATTTGCTAATATACCTCTTCCTATCATTATAGTGTTTATTTTTGGGAAAGCCTTTGTCAGTCCAATATAATCATTATTAGTAAAAATATCACCATTATAACATACAGGATTAACACTTAAAGATAGGGCATCCTTAAATACTTCTAAATTAGGTTTATTTCCATAAAAATCTTTTTGTGTTCTAGGGTGTATAATCAATTCTTCTATAGGATATTTATTATAAATTTTTATCAGTTCATAAAATTCTTCTGGACTATCCTTTCCTATTCTAGTTTTTATAGAAATTTTTATATCATTTATCTTAAATATTTCACTTAAAAATACATCAAGTTCTTCTCTTTTTGCTAAAAATCCTGAACCCTTATCCTTTGAAACAACAGTTCCAGCAGGACAGCCTAAATTTAAATTAATCTCATTATAACCTAACTGTTGCAACTTTCTGGCAGTTATAATAAAATCTTCTGAATCGTTAGTAAGTATTTGGGGAACTATGTTCATTCCTCTATTATTTTCCGGCAAAATATCTCTTAGCTCTTTAGTTTTAAGACTTCTACTTTTGTTTGGAACAATAAAAGGTGTAAAATACTTATCGATATTATGAAAAAATTTCTCATAAGAATTTCTATATATGTACCCTGTAATTCCTTCCATCGGTGCTAAATAATATTTCATGCAATAACTCCTTTATAAAAATTCTAAAAAATATATTTATTAAACTCAGTTATTCTTATATCATATCATCAATATTAATTATATTAAAAAATAATAAAAAATGTCTACATTTGAATTTTGTAGACATTTTTTATATAATCTATACACTTTAATAACTTCTGTTTGTAAATAGATACTAGTTATATTTTATAAATATCTATTATAGTGTTGCTGATATGGTTTTGATGAATAAGCACTGTAATAAATTTCACCTGAAAAATTAAGTAAATTTTCCATTCTCATTTTAAATATAGGATGAGATATCATCTCTAAGACCTTTTCTCGAGGACACCAAATTACTTCGCTGGTTTCATCTGATGTTGTTAATTCACCACTTATATAATCACAAATAAAGTCAAGGTTTAATTTAGGTGGAACTTCAGTAACACCATCGTACCAAATAGTTTGCTTGATACTTGAATATATTGCTGCTAAGGATTTTACTTCAACATCTACTCCACTTTCTTCCTTAACCTCTCTTGTTACTGCCTGTTCCAAATTTTCCCCTAGTTCTACTTGTCCACCTGAAATTCCCAGATTTTTCTGTGGTTTGATTTAACCAATAATACATTTCCTTTCCCGTCCTCTATCATAGCTCCAACAGATACTATGTGTGTTGGCCAGGTCATAATATATCCCCCCCTAATATAAAAGGACTTTGCAATGCAAAATCCTCATCTTATTTATGAAAAATTAATCAATTACAACTGCAGTACCTGAAACTGTTACCATAAGCATGTTGCCACCTTGACCTAGTACTTCATAGTCTACATCTACTCCAACAACTGCATTGCAGCCTAATGCCTTAGCTCTTTCTTCAAGTTCTCTTAATGCAGCTTCTCTTGCTTCAATTAATTCATTTTCATAAGATCCTGAACGTCCTCCAAAAAAGTTAGTTAATCCAGCTTTAAAATCTTTAATGAAATTAACTCCTGAAATTACCTCACCAAAAACTACTCCCTTATATTCTAATATTCTTTTTCCTTCAATTCCATTTGTAGTTGTAATTATCATACATTCTCCTCCAAAGTTTTAATATTATTTGTTTTAAATTATTTTTATTATACTTCTTAATATGTTATAAATAAAGATTTAATTTATATATTTTAAAAAAATCAATAAAAAGACTTCTCATAAACTTTTGTGCATAAATAGATTATGAGAAGTATTATTTTTTTAATTAGGTAAGATATTAACTTTCAATCATAATTTATTAATAATGTACTCTAACTAACCAAAATCTTATTTTTTTATCACTCCAACCTAAATCCCAAGGTACATCATTTCTGTCTACATTGTGGCAACTTACTAAGGAATAGCCTTTAGAATCTGCTCCTGTTACTACTGATATATGAGTAATATCACCCTTTTTCTCATAGGCTATAAAATCTCCTGGAAGTAATTTATAAGAAGCTTTATAAACATTTTCATAGGACCCTCTTGCTATTACTGACGCTCTTCCACTATTTAGCATGTAATGAGTGAACTTATCTGCATTTACCCAAGGTCCTGTAGCACTTCCTTTATCATAGTTCCATGCAGAATTCTTTTTAAACTTTCCACCTTCATGTAATATTTGAGATGCAAAATTTGCACAATCTCCTCCTTCAGGATTAAAGTTTCTATATTTTTTATTATATTTAAATTCAAATTCTGGTTCTGTAGCTGATCCGCAATACATTTTTGCATATTCTACAGCAGCCACTCTTCTTTCATTTAAATTACTCATATCTCTTGCAGGCTGAGAAATTATGTGCTGTTTTATGTCATTGGATTTTATATTTTCTAAATCTAAAGAGTCAGCAAAAGGGTCATTATACCATTCTTTTGTAATAAGCCAATTGCCATCTTTTTTAGCCAATGTCATAACGTGATAACTACCTATTCTTGATTTGTTTGATATTTCTGGTTCATCTTCATAAGAATACTTGTATTCCATTGAGCAGAGTATATTAAGTGAATACACATCTTCATCACTATTTTTTGCTTTTCTAATTACTATATGTGGATTTATTTCTGTAAATTTAACTCCTTGTTTTTCTGCCCAATTAATTATATATTTAGTTTTCTTTTCCTGATATTCATATGCCCATCTTCCATACTTAGTATCTGTATCATAAAATTGCTCTATAAGCTCTAAATCTCGATTTAATATTGCTAAACTTCTATCTTTAAAAATTCTTTCCACTACTTGACTAATATCCTCTTCTCCTTCTTCTGCATTTACTACATAGAAATTGCTAAAAGGAATCAATAATATAATCAATAATAAAATAACAATTTTTTTATAGGAAGAGAACTTCATAAATGCACCTCTTTTCTAATCTAAAGTTTATCAATTTTTTCGATATATTCTCTTATTCTCTCATCATTTGGTACACCTTCATACCAATTTGCTCTTTCTTTGTTACTATGTCCAAAGTATTTTGCTTTTAATATAATTTCTGGACGGTATTCAAAATGTAATATATCAAAATGTCCCCATTTTCCTCCCCAAATAAAATTATTTTCTTCAAATATTTTTACTAATTCATCTGGGTATTGAAGTAATCTAGCTTTTCCCTGATCTCTTGTTGCCCACTTCCAATAGTCTCTTTTATCACTAGCGATATCTATAGCAATTCCATAGGCGTGTGCACTTAATCTTCCTGTACCTGATATTATTCTATAATTAAAAGTTCCATTGGCTGGATTAATAAAAGCTCCTATTTTATTATTTGTCTTTGTTAATTCTAATAAAGTTTTTGAAACTTTATCTAAGCTTTCAGCTGCACCATTATTTTTATTAAATCTATAATTTTGATATGCAAAATTCACATTTGTGAGATTTTTTTCTATTTGTTCCCTTGATGAGCCATATACTTCGTTTAATAATGAATAAGCTCTTATACGACCAGGATCAAAATTTTCTTCCATTAAATCATCAATTTTTTCAAGAGGATATATTTGTTCCATCATATCCTGTAAATCTCCATTTGCCAATTTCTCTTGTTGAGTTTTTTCTTTTTTATCATCATAAACTATTTTATTTCCAGATTTAGTAACTAAATAAACAAGTCCATTATCCTGTTTTTTCACATCCACAAGGTGATCTGGATATGCCATAAATAAAGATAATAAATCTTGCTTCATAGTAGTATCATAATCCATATTTTGAGCATAGACATTTATATTATAGAATTGACTTATAAATAAAGTGAATACTATAATAAGGGAACATATTTTTTTCATTTTTAATACCACCTTTAAAAATTTATATATTAATATATTCTCCTTAGATTAATATAATATGTATTTATGTTGGCTTAAGAATATATTCTTAAGTTTTCCAATAGATGACTCTATTGTTTACTTACTATAATAATTGTACCCACTTAAAGATAATAATACTTGAGAAGGAATATAAAATAACCATATTAATATTGCTGATATATTATGTAATGTATCAATTAGATTTCCTGAAAGTAACATAACTTCTGTTACATTATGTAAAGCTACATTTATATCGCATAATAAAAATAATACCATTCCACAAACTATCATGTGTTTGTTAGGATAAGGATATAAATTAGATTTATAGGCTTTTATGGCTTTTATTAAGCTTATGATTATACAAATACTATAAAACAATACAGCAATAAATAACACATCAATTTTTGTAGTGAACAAATGAATTGTTAAATATGTAAAAATTAACAAAAGAAATATAGTTATAATTCTTAAAAATGTTTTACTGCCTTTTATAATTTCATACCTAATAGAGTAAATTATTTGAACTAGAGAAAATAAAATTACCCCTAAAACATAATAATTGAAAACAGTAAGAAATAAATCTGCAAACATGGTAATAAAAAATCCTGTTTTAAGCAAAAAACTATCTAAGGAATCAAAAGGATTTTTTTCTGTCAATAAACATATTAAAAAACATAAAATTATACATATATATTTAACCATATATAATTTTATGTTTACTTCTATATTTGAGAATTCTACATACAAGAAAGAAAAATACAATGTAAAGATTATTATTAACAATCCCTTAATAAGATAGAATTTATAATTTATACTTTTCACTTTATATCACCATCATCATTTTAAATTTATTCTTAAATTTAGTTTGTTCAAATTTTGATCTATTATTATAGATTAAAATAAACATATATTGATGTACTTATTATAAAAAATTTTTTATTTCATAATAAAATAATTAGAGGATTACTAGGCGTAGTTCCCAGTAATCCTCTATGTTTGATTTATAGCATTTAAGTATGTTATTTACTTTCTTCTTTTTTATCTTTATTTTCGTCTTTATTTTCTTCTTGGTTGCTATCTTTATTTTCATCTTTATTTTCGTCTGTATTCTTATCCTCTACTTTAGTATCTGGAGTTTCATCTGTCTTTTGTGAGCAACCCATAAATCCAGTAGCTGTTAAAAGCACTACTCCTGTTAATAATAAAGTTTTTATTCTTTTTCCTCTCATACAATATTCCTCCTAAAATTTAGTTAATACGTATTACATATTATATATTATCAAAGTTTACTAAATTTTTCAAATTCTATTTAAGAAAATTTTACAACAAAAAAGTGAAAAAATCTGACTTATTACACTAATATAATATATTAATCTTCAAATTTAACTAAGTATTTCACTTACTCTAAGTTTTATATTATCTTTTATAGATAAAATTGTAAATTGGACAACACATAGATACATCCTATGTTAAGGTTCAACTTTTTATTTAATAGATTACTCCTTATAGGAAATAGTATTTAAATACATCCTATGTTAAGGTTCAACGTAATTTCACTTGCTTTCCACTGTTCACGGAACCAGATTTAAATACATCCTATGTTAAGGTTCAACACATACCAAAGTTTATTATTTGTTTTTAATAAACCTATTTAAATACATCCTATGTTAAGGTTCAACAGCCTTAGAGCTTTAGGAATGGAGCCTTTAGGAACATTTAAATACATCCTATGTTAAGGTTCAACAATTGGAGAATACAATATAAAGGTGGTTGAATTTTAATTTAAATACATCCTATGTTAAGGTTCAACAATAGAATATAGACCTACAGGCACGATAAAAGAAAAATTTAAATACATCCTATGTTAAGGTTCAACTAGCTTGATCCATCTTAGTAGCAGTACAATATATTATTTAAATACATCCTATGTTAAGGTTCAACTTAGAAGACATGAATTTATATTATAGCAAATTCAAATTTAAATACATCCTATGTTAAGGTTCAACGCCACTTATTTTCTTCCTCAATTTCTTTTCTCCATATTTAAATACATCCTATGTTAAGGTTCAACCACTGAATTTAAGCCATTTCTTATTTTCATCATACCATTAAACTCATTGAAATTAAAGGGTTTTCTTAAAATTTTACCAACCATTTTATATTTTTATAAAACGCACAAAAAACTCCATATAAATCTTGATATTTCAATAGATTATAGGGAGTTTCTTTTTAAATGAGGTTGGTAAAATTTTATATGATATTGGTATTTAAGATGATAATTTAATATTAAAAATTGACAGAATTTCCATTAATAAATACTGCTGATATATTTATATTATCATCAAATAACAGCATATCCGCATCTTTACCAATTTCAATGCTTCCTTTAAAATTGTCTACCCCAATTGCTTTAGCAGGAGATAAACTAGCCATTGTTATAGCATCTTGAATTGGTATATTTAACATTGTTACCATGTTATACACTGCATTTTTCAAATTTAATGTTGATCCAGCTAACCCTCCATTTTCCAGACGTGCTGCTCCATTGTTAACTATAACTTTTTGTCCACCTAATTCATATTGTCCATCTTTAAGCCCAGCTGCTCTCATGGCATCAGAAACCAGTACTATTTTATCTGCTCCTTTTATTTTTAGAGCAATTTTTACTGTTTCATCATGTAAATGTATTTTATCATAGATAATTTCACAATATACCCTGTTGTCTGTAAGTGCTGCTCCTATTATACCTGGCTCCCTATGATTAAATTCTCTCATACCATTAAATAAATGAGTAGCTACTGTTACACCATGATTTATTCCTCTTTTGGCTTCATCAAAGGTAGCATTGCTATGAGCCATTGCAACAGTAATATCTTTTTCTTTTAAATAGGATATAACTTCTATTGCTCCATAAGCTTCTGGTGCTATAGAAACCATTTTTAACTTATCCTTAGCAAGTTCTACAAATTCTTTAATAATGTCTATATCTGGCTCTTTAATATATTTTTCTGGTTGTGCTCCCTTTTTTAAAACTGAGAAAAATGGTCCTTCAAGATGTATACCTAATAACTGTGAAAGTGATTTTTTATTTTTATAATTTACTATATTTTTTATAGCTGCAATAATATTGTCATATGATGAGGTTATTATAGTTCCTAAATAAGAAGTAACCCCATTCTTTACATGAAACTGTCCAATATTATCAATGGTTTCTTCTCTACTATCCATAATATCATTACCTGTATTACCATGATTATGAATGTCAATAAAACCGGGTGATAAAAATTGTCCCTCTCCATCAATTATTTTATCTATCAATTGTAAATTTATATTTTCTTCTAAATCTATATCTGTTATTTTACCTTCACTAAATACAACCCCATATCCTTTTAACACAGCATCAGGCATAATTAATCTGATATTTTTAATTAAAGTATTCATTAAAACTCCTTTATAATTTAATTTTTTCAATAATTATATGGTTGATAAGACTATTAATATTATTAATATCTACCTTTCCCGTTTCTTTTTCCAGTGCATTAGCTGTACCACAAGCTGCTGCTAACTTTATCATATTTTCAAATTCATAATTTCTTTTTAAAGATACAGCAAATCCTGCTATCATAGCATCTCCTGAACCTACTGGATTAACCGCAGTGACCTTAGGTATTGTTACTCTGTACATATAGTTATCATTAAATACTAAACATCCCTCTTTTCCAAGGGATACAGCAATTATATTAATGCCATTTTTAATTATGGCACTTACTCCCTTAATTACGTCATCTTCTGTAGAAATACTATTTCCTACAATGGCTTCCAACTCTTCTTTATTTGGTTTAATTAAATATGGCTTACCTTCCATACCTTTTTTTAAAGCTTCTCCGCTAGTATCTAATAAAACTTTCTTTCCTTCTTTATTGGCTATTTCTATTAAGTTTTTATATGTGTCTATATCAATATCTTTTGGCATACTTCCTGAAATACATATAATTTCCTCATCTTCAATTAATTCTTTATATAAATTGTAAAAACCATCCATATCTTTTTCTAATATTAAAGGACCAGATTCTAATATTTCTGTTTGACTGCCATCATCAGATATTATTGCTAAACAGCTTCTAGTTTCACCATCAATAGAAAGAAATTTATGCTCAATATTCATTTCATTTAATTTTTCTCTTATGTAGCTTCCAGATTTTCCGCCTAAAAAACCTGTAGCTACAACTGGTTCCCCAAGAGTTTTTATTATCTTTGCCACGTTTAATCCTTTTCCTCCAGGAGTATACTGAAAATCATCAGCTCTAAAAACCTTTCCCCTCTCAAAATCTTTAATATTATACCTTCTATCAATTGAGGGGTTTAAGGTAACAGTAATCATTAATTTACCCCCTATTTACACTACCGCAAATTTTTATTTTTTCCGCTACTGCTTTTTTTAATGCCTCTTTAGCAGGAGCTAAATAATGTCTAGGGTCATTTGCACTAGGATTATCTTTAAAATATTTTTTTATTGCATCAGCAAAAGGAATTTTTAATTCTGTTGCAATATTTATTTTACAAATACCATTTTCTATTGCTTTTATAAGACTTTCATCTGGCACTCCTGAAGCTCCATGTAATACTAAAGGAATATTTACTAGGTTATTAATTGAATGTAGCCTTTCAAAATCAAGTTTGGGTTCAGACTTATAAGCACCATGTGCAGTACCTATTGCAACTGCCAGTGAATCCACCTCTGTTTTTTCTGCAAAATCTAAAGCCAAATGTGGATCTGTAAACATAGTATTTTTTTCTTCAATTTTCCTTTCATCTTCTTGCCCTCCAACTAAACCTAGCTCAGCTTCTACAGCTATACTATACTTATGAGCAAAGGCTACCACCTCTTTTGTTAACTTAACATTTTCTTCATAACTCTTTAATGAAGCATCTACCATTACAGATTTGTATCCTTCTTTTATGGATTTTTTTATAATTTCAATATCTGAACAATGGTCTAAATGTAATGAAATAGGTATATTATATCTTTTAGCTCCAGCTTTAACCATTGAAACTAAATAATCTATTCCTGCATAATTGATAGTGCTTGGAGTTGTAGCAATAATTACTGGTGAATTTAACTCATTGGCAACTTCTAATACCCCCTGTATTGTCTCTAAATTATGAATATTAAAAGCTGGAATAGCATATTTATTTTTTTTACAATCTAATAACATTTCCTTTGTTGACACAATTTCCATCTTATTCACCTCTCTAATATTAATTCATTTATATGGTTAAAATTCCTAAACAGTATCTATGGATAAGCTGCCTTAAAAATTAATTTATATCTATATTCTTGAGTGTTTCAATTTACAGTGCAAAATTCACAATTGTGGCAAACACTCCTCGCCGCTACAGTAATCCTAAATTTTTCAGTTGTCACTGAGAAATATGAAAAATCATAAATTTTGAATTTAATAATTTTAGTGACAATGCTAGTAAATTAATAAGAATACTATACTAATCTGCCACTGTCTTTATCAAATATATGAATTTTTCTATCATCTAAGTATATTCTTAATTTATCTCCTTTTTTTACAACATTATCTGAATTTACTCTAGTTATAAATGTGCTACCTTCCATTGTAAGATAAAGATATTTTTCTGAACCCAGCATTTCTATAAAATCTACCACACCATCTAAAGAAATATCTGTTTCTTTTTCGTTGTAATACATATGTTCTGGTCTAATTCCCATTATGATATTTTTATTTAAATACCCTCTATCTATTATTCTTTTTGCCTTATCTTCATTTAATTTAATCATAGAATTAGGAAGTTTTATAAAAATATTATCTCCTTCTTTAACAATTACAGCATCTATAAAATTCATCTTAGGGCTTCCTATAAATCCAGCTACAAAAACATTGGCAGGATTTGAATATACATTTTCCGGCGTATCTACTTGTTGAATTAAACCATCTTTCATTATTACAATTCTATCTCCCATTGTCATAGCTTCAGTTTGATCATGGGTAACATAAATAAATGTAGTTTTTAATTTATTATGGAGTTTTGTTATTTCTGCTCTAGTTTGAATTCTTAATTTTGCATCTAAGTTTGATAGTGGCTCATCCATTAAGAAAACCTTTGGATTTCTAACAATTGCTCTTCCAAGAGCAACCCTTTGCTTTTGTCCACCAGAAAGCGCTTTAGGTTTTCTTTTAAGAAGATCTTCTATTCCTAATATTTTTGCAGATTCTTTAACTTTTTTATCTATTTCTTCTTTTGAATATTTTTTAGATTTAAGCCCAAAGGCCATATTGTCATATACAGTCATATGAGGATATAAAGCATAATTTTGAAAAACCATAGCTATATCTCTATCTTTAGGATGCACATTATTAACAAGTTCACCATCAATATAAAGCTCACCTTTTGAGATATCCTCTAGACCTGCAACCATCCTAAGTGTAGTAGATTTTCCACATCCAGAAGGTCCTACTAATACTATAAATTCTTTATCTTTTATTTCTAAATTAAAATCACTTACGGCAGTTACATCACCTTCATAAATTTTATATAAATTTTTAAATAGTAAACCAGCCATAAAAACTCTCCCTTCATATTTCAGTAGTATTTACCCTACTCAATGATTAGTCCACTTTTCCTTTTAATTCTTCTGACTTTATATTTTCAACAATATCAATACTTTGTTTTCCCATTTTTATAGTTAAAGCATATAGTGCAGCACCACATACTGGCTTTAATAGAGGTGTAATCAATTTAATATCTTTGTTTCCACTACTTAAATATTCTTTTAGAGGATTTAAAATATATTTACCTCCATTAAATACTCCTCCTGAATAGGAAACTAATACTTTTTCCTCAGGTAAAAAATTTAATTTATCTATTATGGATTTAATGGTTAAGTAAAGTTCAAATGCTGCTTGTGAATAAATTTCCACTGCAACTTTATCATCTTTCTCTGCTGCCTTATATAATAATTTAGCAAGTTTACCAACTTTTTCTCTCTTCATCTCCATTTTATTTATAACAATATCAAGTAGCTCAAAATCATTGTCAATATCAAACTCATTTCGAAGAATATAATATAACGGTGTTTTTTCTAATCTTCCATCAGCCTCTTTGGTGAATATTTCTATAACCTTCCTGCCAAGCCAAAAGGCAGAACCTTCATCTCCACAAAAGTGACCCCATCCACCAGCTCTTGCAGTGTTACCTTTACAATCTACACCATATCCTATAGCACCTGTCCCTGCCACAATGTTTATTCCAGGATTACACGCTAAAGAACCTGCCCAAGCTACTACACCATCATTTACACCTTTATATCCATCTTTTGGCAAAATACTTTCAACTACTTTTTCAATGGTATCAATATCTTCTGATATTTCTCCATATCCTGCAATTCCAATTACAGAAAAGTCTATGTCCAATCTACATATATCTGCCTTGCTACAAACTTCTTCTATGCCTTCATACATAATTTTTTCAAAGGTTTCTAAAGATGTTTGTTTATAATGGCAGGTAGGCATAATGCTATGCCCAAGAACCTGTCCATTTTCATTTATTATAATGAATTCTGTTTTAGTTCCACCTCCATCTACACCCAAAAACTTCAAATAAATTCCCCCTATCACTTAAGCCTATAAAAATTAAAAATTACTGTAATATTCCTTAATGTCTACCACTTTGCCCTTTAATCTTGATTCTTCTGCTGCAAATGCCATCATATGACTTTGCACAGATACACTAGCAGATGTCAAAGCTTTACCTTCATTAGATAATATTAAAGATATAAAATCTTCCATTATTCCTGTATCACCGCCGCCATGTCCTCCTGTAATTTGTTTAGGATTTATTACTTTTCTTTCATTTGTATCAAATAATTGAACTTCTATTTCATTTTTGCTGTCTATTGCACGAATTTCTCCTTTAGTACCCATTATTTTAATAGTTCTATTCACTTTATTTGTAAATGCTGATAAATTAAAAGTTGCTGTAACATTATTTTCAAATTCTAATATAGTACTTTGATGATCAACTACATTATTATCGCAATTGTATACACATCTTCCATATGGTCCCTCATCAACTGCTTTTTTTACTTCATCTATTGTTTGAATTTCAACTATTGCAGTAGTTGGCCATCTTCCAACGTTATTATAATATAATTTAATTGCTGAATAAGGACATTCAGCTTCTATGCTGCACTTAGTACATCTATCTCCTGCCCCTTCAGGTTTTCTTTCCTTTTTAAAATAACTTAACTCACCAAAGGAAGCTATTTTTCTGCAAGGACTTCCTACTAACCACAGTAAGATATCCATGTCATGACAAGATTTTTGTAAAATTAGTGAACTTGATAAATTTGAATTCCTCCAATTTCCTCTTACAAAACTATGTCCAAAATGAAAATAACCAATATTTTCGTTATGTTGAATAGACATTATGTCTCCTATTTCACCACTATCTATTATTTGCTTTATGGTACTGAAAAAAGGTGTGTATCTTAAAACATGGCATATCATAAACACCTTATTATTTTCTTTTGCAAGGGCTCCCAAGTTCATTACTTCTTCTGGAATACTTGACATAGGTTTTTCAAGTAATATGTGATATCCTCTTTTTAGAGCAAGCTTTGCAGGCTCAAAATGTACCCTGTCTGGAGTAGCAATAACCACTGCATCACAAAATTTTTCTTTTTCTAAGAGTTGTTCCCATGACTCAAATTGATATTCTACTTTTATATTGTGTTTTTCAGAAAACTCTTTTCTTTTTATTTCATTTGGTTCTGCCACTGCTACAAATTCTATATGTTCAGGGTTTATAAGTGCATAGTTGCCATAAACATCCTTCCCTCTTTGTCCTGCACCTATTAATCCAACTTTAATTTTTGACATTTTTAGTCCCCCTTAACTTAACAAGATTTAAAATATTATAAATAAAAGTATTAACCTTTAGTTCCGGTAAATGCCATTCCTTCAACAAACTGCTTTTGGAATATTAAAAATACAACTATCATAGGCCATATAGCTAGTACTGTTCCAGCCATCATCACTGGATAATTAGTAGAATGTTGTCCCTGCATAGAAGCAAGTCCTGCTGACAGTGTCATCTTATCTATGGATGTATTTGCAATTAAAGGCCACATTAATGAATTCCAACAATACAGCATTGTACTTATTGCAAGTGCAGTTAATGCAGGTTTAACTAATGGAAGCATAATTTTAGTCAATATTTGAAAGCGATTATAGCCATCTAACACTGCAGCTTCCTCTAGTTCTTTTGGAATATTCTGAAAAAACTGCCTCATTAAATAAGTTCCAAAAGCACTGAAAAGACCAGGAAGAATAAGAGCTGGTATTGAATTTAATAATCCTAGCTTTTTAATAATCATAAACTGAGGAATTATAAATATTTGTCCTGGTACCATAAGTACAGATAGTATAAGAATAAATATAAAATTTTTTCCTGGAAAATCAATTCTTGCAAAGGCATATCCAGCCATAGAGCAAAAAACCAATTGTCCTATAGTAGTTACTATAGTATACACTATAGTATTGTAATAAAAAGTTCCATAAGGCAAGGTGTCTATAGCCTTTTTATAATTGCTCCACTGTGGTGAGGATGGAAAAATTTTAGGAGGTATTTGTGTTGTTTCTCCTAATGTTTTAAGTGATGTCAGTATCATCCATATAAAAGGTATTGCTGTTGTAATTACTCCTATTATTAAAATACAATGGATAAGAATTTTTTTGTTTTTACTTAAATTTAATTCATTCATTTTCAACTCTCCTAACCTATTGTTACTAATCAACGAATTTCTTTTGAAGTTTAAGTTGAAATGCTGTAATAATAAGTATTATTACAAATAATACTATGGAAATTGCTGATGCATATCCCTTATCAAGATATTCAAAAGCATTTTTATAAAATAGATATACAATGGACATGGTGCTGTCTATTGCCATACTAGTCTTACTTATCATCATAAATATTATATCGAACATTTGAAGAGCTCCAATTAATGATGTAATTGAAACAAAGAATATTGTTGGTGCTAACAGAGGTAAGGTTATTGAGAAAAACTGTCTTATTGGACCAGCACCATCTATAGTAGCTGCCTCATAATAAGACTTTGGAATTCCTTGAAGTCCTGCAAGAAAATAGATTATTTTCATTCCAAGTGAACTCCATATACCTACAATTATTAAAGCTGTCATTGCATATTTAGGTTCTGCTATCCAAGCATGGCCATCTATCCCAAACTTAGATAATACATAATTTATCAAACCATATTGACCGTTATAAAGCCATTTCCACATGGTAGCAATTGCAGCTGGCATAGTGACAGCTGGCAAGAAAAATAACAACCTATAAAATGCAATTCCTTTTATTTTTAAATTTAATAAAACAGATATTATAATTGCCAAGCAAATACTAACAGGAACAGATACTATTGTAAACTTAAAAGTATTAAGTAATGCTCGCGGAATGGTAGGATCAGATATAAGTCTTTTATAGTTTTCAAGTCCAATCCATGTATATTTTCCAAAAGAGCCTAAATCCGTAAAGCTATAATACAAGTTTTGAAAAAAGGGTATTATATAAAATAAACCCAATCCTAATAATAATGGTAATATTAATAGATATCCCCAAAGACAATCATTTATTTTTTTGCTCTTAAGTCTGTTATTTTTCTTAGGCGGCTTTTCCCTTTTAACTTTTCTATCTTTAACAATTAATGTATCCATTTTCCTCCCCCTTTTTAAATTTAAGGAATCCTGTAGACTAAGTAAGCCATTAAAAAAGTTCAACTATAGGGATTCAACATAAAAATTTAATTTATAGTCTTAAAAATAAATTTTTATTAATGAACCCCATAGTTACAACAATATTAGCTTTTACCCTACTTTTCTTCCTGAAGTGCTTTGTCCATTTCTTCTCCAATTTTTTCCAATCCATCTTCAACAGATATTTTTCCAGCCCATATCTGCTTAATGTAATTAATTTCAATATCATTCCATTTTGGAGTATTTTTTGATGTTGGATACACTATTGAATATTCTAATTCATCAATATATGCTTGAAGATTTAAATTTGGATGAGTTTCTTTCCATGTATCTAGTACATCCATACGTGCAGGAATAACTACTCCTGATTTTGCCCAAATTTCATTCGCTTCTTTACCTCCTAGGAATTTTACAAACTGCCAAGCTTCTTCAGGATGTTTTGTATTAGCAGAAATCACATTGCTAAGTCCATGTATTACTGCTGCTCTTTCTTTAATTAGCGGCATTACAGTTAAATCAATATGATCCTTTATTAATTCATTTTCCATAAATACAGGTACATCCCATGATGCAGCATTGATCATTGCTATTCTCTCAGCTTTAAACATATCTATTTCAGAGGTGTCTGACATTTCTTCTATAGTAGGTGATAATCCTTCTTTTATAAGGTCTAACCATATTTTTGTTCCTTCTATAGCTTCAGGAGAATTGTATCCTGATTTTTTTCTGTCCTCTGAAATTATGAATCCACCACTTTGAGGTATTGAATTATAAAGTCCTTCTTGTGTATCAGGTCTTGCAGCTATTCCATATACACCTTTTTCTTTATCTGTCAATTTTCTAGCTGCTTCAACCATATCATTCCATGTCCAATTTTCATTTGGATATTCTACACCTTTCTCATCAAAAATCTTTTTGTTATACCACAATGCTGTTAAATCCCAATCTTTTGGAATTCCGTATAATTTATCATCCACAGTGTATAAACTTACTAAGCTTTCTGGGTATGCACTTAAATCTATATTGTCTTCCTTTACCTTATCGCCAATAGGTAATAGTATTCCATTTGATGCATATTTGACTATATTAGGACCATTCATCCAAAATATATCTGGAAGAACTTCACCAGTAGCAGCAGCTTCTAATTTTGTCCAATATTGTCCAAAAGGTGTTAACTGAATATCAATTTTAATATTTGGGTTTTCTGCCTCAAATTTATCTGCTATTTCACGCATTATTGGTTCTTGATATTTATCCCATAGTCCAAAAGTTAAAGTTACCTTATTATCACCACTAGTTTTATCATTAGTTTTTCCGCCGCATGCTACAAGCATTGAAGTCACTATAATTACTGTGAGAATAGTTATAACTATTCTTTTAAATTTCATAATATTTCCCCCTTAAAATATATGATAATGTAAAAATACTTACATTATTTTTACTTTTTTAATGTACCAAATGTCACACAGCTTTAAATTAAAAAATAATGACTTTTTATTTCATGGCATATACTAAAAGAAATTATTAATCTTCTTATAATAATTATTAATAATTTAAACTTCTGCTCTCCATAGTTTTAAATTGATTTAAAATATTTACTATTTATAATTATAAATTGATACACCCTTAACTACTCTATTGACAATGCCCTTTGGATTAGGGTTATCTGGTTCTACATTAGTTTTTACTGAGTATAACAGTGCAAATACTTGAGCATAAAGTACATACAGTAATGATATATAAATTTCATTATATATTTTAATTGGATTCTTGCTTAAACAAAGATGATGATTTGAATTCTTTTTAGCTTCTTCATCATATTCCTTTGTAATTGAAATTACTTTGTGTTCTCCAGCATTATTATAAATTTCATTTAGCATATCCATGTCATACTTTCTCGTGTAATCATCTATAGATACATATAAGAATATTAAAGTTTTATCATCTACAATAGACTTAGGACCATGCCTAAAACCTAATACTGATTCATTAAAGGATATAATTTGTCCTCTTGTTAATTCTAATAGTTTTAATGAGCTTTCTTTTGAAATTCCAAAGAAGCTACTAGAACCTAAATATACAATTCTCTCATAATCATAATCTAATAATTTTTTTTCTTCTTTGTAGCCCTCATCTAGTATGTTTCCGCCAATGATGGACATTTCAGATATTTGTTTTTTATTTTCTTCAAAATTCTCCATATCAAAAATTAATGATGCAGCAATGGTCATACAGGTAAAACTGCTGGTCATTGCAAATCCTAAATCATTAGATTTATCTGGCATCAGTAGTAAAAGAGTATTCTTATTTTTCTCAGACATCTTTGCCAATTTTCCTTTTGAATTACATGTAATAAATATATGACTTATATCATCAACTAACCTATTAGCTAAATCATAAGCTGCAACACTTTCAGGACTATCACCAGAGCGGGCAAAAGATACTAATATGGTAGGAATATGTTTTTTTAAATATGATTCCGGATTAGAAACTATGTCTGTTGTAGCTATAGCTTCAAAAATATATTCCTTTCTTTTATTTAAATAGGGAACTATCACTTCTCCTACATAAGCAGAAGTACCAGCTCCTGTAAATATTACTCTGACCTTTTCTTTTTTTAATCTTTCATCTATAAAACTTTCAATTTTATCTTTATTACTTTCAACTATTTCTAATGTTTTAAGCCAAAGTTCTGGCTGTTGATATATTTCTTTAGCTGTATTAATTCCATTAAGCTCTATCCACTTTTCTTTATTAAATCCAAACATTTCATCACCCTCATAACCCATAATAACATGATGTCATTATGTCATCATGTTGTAATTACCAGTTAGTTTAAAAAAATTTATTTTTTTAACAAAACATGGTATTTAAATTTATCTCCTCTTGCAATTCCTTTTGTATATTCAATAATCATGTCATCTTCATATGTTATTCTCTTTATCATCATTGCAGGCAGTCCTGTTTTATATTTTAACACTGCTGCTTCTTCTTCACTAGCTAACACTGGCTGAAATATTTCCTCAGCACAAGTAAAGGTTGTTTTATACCTTTCTGTGAATATATTATACATTGCATCTTTTTCCAATTGTTCTTTTGTAAGCCCTGGAAACCTTTTGCAAGGTACATAACTTCTTTCCAACATCATAGGCTCATTATCAGCTAGTCTTAATCTTGTAAACACATAAATTTTTTCTCCTGATAATAAATTCATCTTTTTTGATAACTCATCATTGCATTCCATTGCTTTAAAATCTAATACTTGAGATGACGGATTTTTACCTAATTTTTTCATTTCATCGGTAAAGCTATAAAATTCTAAAAGATCCTGCTTCATTTTTTTTGGTGAAACAAAAGTTCCTTTACCATGCTCTCTATATACATACCCTTCCCTTTCCAATTCTTGCATCGCTTGTCTTACAGTAGATCTACTAACATTGTAAGTTTCACACAATTCTCTTTCTGAAGGTAGTTGATCATTTTCGCTTATATATCCCTTTTCTATCATCTCTATAAGGATATCTATCAACTGATAATATAATGGTATTCTGCTTTCTTTATTTATGCTTTTCATAGTTTCCACCTACAATTATTTTTATTACTGGTACGTACCACTTAATTAAATACTATATTATTTTTTATATGATGTCAATATAATTTTACTGAAATTAAAATAAAAATTTGTTTTAATTTCAAACAAATAAAACCTAGTAGGAGAGACCCTCCTAGCTTCTTATGTTATAGTTAATCTTTATATATATTCGAAATTTGTCAGTTTCAGTTATGCCGTAACAAATTATTTAGATAAAAATTCAAATAATGTTTACTTTCTTAATATTTTCTCCATTGTTTTACCTTTAGCCAACTCATCAATTAATTTATCTAAATATCGGATTTGCCGCATTAATTCATCTTCTATTTCTTCTACACGATATCCACAAATTACTCCTTTAATCAGTGAAGCATTTGGATTAATACAAGGTGCTTCTTTAAAGAAAGTTTCCATATCAACTTCATTAATTATTTGTTGTTGTAATGAATGTTCACCATAACCTGTAAGCCAAAAAATAATTTCATTTACTTCTTCTTTTAATCTTCCCTTTTTCTCTGCTTTTTGTATATAAAGAGGATAGATACTTGAAAAAGACATTGTAAAAATTCGAGGTTTCTCCATTTTAAAATTCTCCTTTACTTTCTATAAAAAGGTAATTACACATTTTATAAATAATATGAATGCCCTTTAACTTTCAATTACACTTATTAGCGACAAACTAAAGTGCTGGCAAAATTTAAAATTTATCAAGTTTTAACCATACTATTTAGATTGTTCAAACAAGTACTTTTCCACTTCATTTTTAGTCAAATACTTTATTTTAGTATGTGGAAAATCTTTATATTTCTCTTTTATATAAATAGGCTCCATTAACTCACAACTTTTATCTTTATTGTTGCTAATATATATTTTTAAATCTTCAATACTTGCAAATATTTTATATGATTTTCTACCTTTACTATTAACTAATTCATAAATTCCACAAGGCTTTTTCATTGTAAAATCAGCAGTTCTTAAATATAGCTTTGCTATTTCTAGAGATTTAAATGGGAAATTCCACCTCTGTACCTTTCGCTTTTCATCTTTATCAATACAAATACATCTGCCACAGGTTCCACAAACATATTGTTTATGATTTTCTAAACACTCTCGTGGTTTTAACAATGGAGTAATACGACTTTCTTCGCTATAACACTCTTTACATATACTCATATCAATGTTCCTTTCAAATTCCTATTTGTATACACATTATAAAAATAATCTTTAACTCAAAATTTTTGCTATTATACATCATTTACCTTATAAATATTTATTGGAAAGTGACTGAAAATTAAATACATCTTATGTTAAGGTTCAACACTATTTCTTCATGCATACCTTGTGCCTGGTTGACCAATTTAAATACATCCTATGTTAAGGTTCAACGTTTCTACATGCCAGATAGTAGCGACACACAAGAAGATTTAAATACATCCTATGTTAAGGTTCAACTATTTTTGCTTTAATTCATTGTTACTATAAATCAAAATTTAAATACATCCTATGTTAAGATTCAACAAAACCGTAGTTAAAGATGTCAATATAAGATATGTATTTAAATACATCCTATGTTAAGGTTCAACGGAATTTAGTTTTATGCAAAATAGATACACAGATTAATTTAAATACATCCTATGTTAAGGTTCAACGGGGTTTAAAGATATGAGTGTAAAGATACTAAGCGTATTTAAATACATCCTATGTTAAGGTTCAACAGGGTTATAACACTCTATTCTCATATGATAATCAAAATTTAAATACATCCTATGTTAAGGTTCAACGAAGTAAGCATGAGCAGTTAGGTAAGTGTATTAATAATTTAAATACATCCTATGTTAAGGTTCAACAACTGGAGAAGTGTTAATCGGAGGAACTAAAGATAAATTTAAATACATCCTATGTTAAGGTTCAACTTTCTATCTCTCCAATCATTTAAATTATTTTTAACATTTAAATACATCCTATGTTAAGGTTCAACTTCTGCCTTACAAGAATTATACTTTCTTCCATCAATAATTTAAATACATCCTATGTTAAGGTTCAACATGACAAAACGTAAAGTAGCATTTGGAGACTTAAATTTAAATACATCCTATGTTAAGGTTCAACAGCGGAAGAGAGACAACAACAAAGAAATAAATATTAATTTAAATACATCCTATGTTAAGGTTCAACGTCATCATCATTCTCACTTGCTATACCAAGCATTGCATTTAAATACATCCTATGTTAAGGTTCAACTACATACTTTGCTCCGCTAGTGATTTCCTTTGGCAATTTAAATACATCCTATGTTAAGGTTCAACAACAAAGCCCCCCAGATAAAGCAATAATTAACTTATTTAAATACATCCTATGTTAAGGTTCAACAGAAAAGATTTTAAATTTCCCAACGGATTTATATAGATTTAAATACATCCTATGTTAAGGTTCAACAGAAACTACACAAGACCAAGAGGAGAAAAACATAACATTTAAATACATCCTATGTTAAGGTTCAACAGTCTTCTGAAACTCCTACTTTTGTAATCTTTTTAACATTTAAATACATCCTATGTTAAGGTTCAACCTAATACCTCAAGCATTAAGAAATTTAAATTATTCATTTAAATACATCCTATGTTAAGGTTCAACCATTGCTTTAGCTGTGGGAGTTTCAGCTAATGTTAAATTTAAATACATCCTATGTTAAGGTTCAACTGCTTCTTCAAGATTTTCTGCTGTAAATTCTTGAATTTAAATACATCCTATGTTAAGGTTCAACGTCGTAATGTGGGGGGTGTATTTACATTTTTAGTATTTAAATACATCCTATGTTAAGGTTCAACATCTTATCATTATTTAATTCCACCTTTCAATTATATTTAAATACATCCTATGTTAAGGTTCAACAATATATACTACTACTTACAAAGAATATATAACCATATTTAAATACATCCTATGTTAAGGTTCAACGAAGCAACAGAAGAAAACAAGGAAAAATTAATCAAATTTAAATACATCCTATGTTAAGGTTCAACTTTCTGTCCCTTGCCCTCCTCCAGCATTTACATGTATATTTAAATACATCCTATGTTAAGGTTCAACTTTTTAACTTCAATATCACTTGTATTTAAATATACATTTAAATACATCCTATGTTAAGGTTCAACTGTGTAGTAAGTGCCATAACGTAGTACATGGAGAGTAATTTAAATACATCCTATGTTAAGGTTCAACTTTTCCTCCTTTAAGTTTTTAATACTAAATCTTCTATTTAAATACATCCTATGTTAAGGTTCAACTTTTACATCTCCACCCCAACTAAACATACCGCTTATATTTAAATACATCCTATGTTAAGGTTCAACATCTCCAAACTCTGGATTATTGAAAATTTGTAAAACATTTAAATACATCCTATGTTAAGGTTCAACGGTTTCACATAGGTACATATCCCTTAATCCCTCTTATTTAAATACATCCTATGTTAAGGTTCAACTATTAATATTTTTTTCACCGCTTTCATATTTAGTTAATTTAAATACATCCTATGTTAAGGTTCAACGCCAACCATAAAAAAAATAAAATTCTTTTAGGTAAATTTAAATACATCCTATGTTAAGGTTCAACTATACCTTCTGTATTTCTCCAGTTTCAAAAACTTTATTTAAATACATCCTATGTTAAGGTTCAACTAAAATCATCTTTGGTTATTTGTGTAATTAGTCTTATTTAAATACATCCTATGTTAAGGTTCAACGTAAAGAAATGGATAAATGGACATATGAAATAAGATTTAAATACATCCTATGTTAAGGTTCAACAGGAATTGCATTTGCTGTAATAGGTAAAAAAGAGGAATTTAAATACATCCTATGTTAAGGTTCAACAGGCAGGCAATAGCGTAACTGTACCCGTTATACAATTTAAATACATCCTATGTTAAGGTTCAACAATAGCAGCTTTACAGGAAGAAATAAAAGCTATAGAATTTAAATACATCCTATGTTAAGGTTCAACTCTAAGTTGTCTTAGCATGTCGTTTTGCACCTCCTTATTTAAATACATCCTATGTTAAGGTTCAACGGTCAATATCGACGAAGCTTTAGCTGGAAGGATACTATTTAAATACATCCTATGTTAAGGTTCAACCGGCAAGAGATAAGGCAATAAATTATATAACTAACTTATTTAAATACATCCTATGTTAAGGTTCAACCTATATGCATATTATTAACTATATCTTTCATTTCATTTAAATACATCCTATGTTAAGGTTCAACCTATGATAAGAGAACAGAAGCCGCACAACTACAAGCATTTAAATACATCCTATGTTAAGGTTCAACTACTGCATTCAAGCCATTTCTTATTTTTATCATATCATTAAACCCATTGAAATTAAAGGCTTTTCTTAAAATTTTACCAACCGATTTGTAATTTTAAAAAAAGCAATAAAAAACCTCACAGAAACCTTGATATTTCAATGGTTTGCGTGAAGTTTTCTTTAAAGTTAGGTTGGTAAAATTTTATTTACTTTATTAATCTATTATAAATAAAAAAATCAATGTTGGAAGAATGTCGGAAGTTTTCACTTCTTATCTTCCCAAAGCATTGATTTTACTGGTACGAGCAAGTCTATAAGCCGAGTTCTGTATTCTAAGAACTTTATATTTTATAATATCTTATTGTATTATAAAGCCTTTATATTACTAACTTAATGCATATTTTATAATTTAATAAATTATATTCATATTTATCTTATTTTTAATAAAGTATGGCAAGAGTATGGCAAATTTATTTTTGCCATACTCTCAAAAATAATGGCAGAAGAACTAAAAGCTTGTGACATTAAAATTAGGATAATTCTCAAAACTTATCGCTTAAATTCTTACTTATATAGTAAAAGGATTACTAGGTGCAATTCCTAATAATCCTTTTTATTTTATTACCTAATATATTATTTTTTGTTGACCTTTTTCAATATTTCCATCTTGAACTATTGTATTTTCTCCACTGAAAACTCTAATAAAACCATTCCAGCTGTCCCAAACTTGCCCTAACATAAGTTAAGAACTACCTTCAAACTATTTCTTATAATTAAGCACTAATTGCATTGTGGCAAATCTATCATTTCCACTTAATAATATTGCGTTGCTCGTAGGTTTCCATGTACCGCCTACTACATATATATTTTTAGCATTTACTTTTTTAGATTCATACACACTCTTAGAAACTGTAGGACATAATAATTTTAAAGCTAACAAGTCTGCTGCAGCTCTATCTCCATCTGAACTATATATAACTATATTATCCACTTCAAACTCCTCCTTATTTACTCTACTATCTATACCATTAGCAATTGCAAACCCTATTGTATCAGCTCCCAATCTTTTATAAAGTTCAACATCCTTTGTAGCTTCACAGAAAAAGCATTCAATTATCATTGCTTCCATATTAGTTGAGTTTAATTCTGCAAGTTCACTTGAATATTTAATTCCTCTATTTATAAAGCCTAAATTCTCTATATTCTTTAAGATTCTATTAGCTCTATCTTTATTAGCTTGACTTGCTAATGGGTGCAGCCATATCTCTGAACCTATAGCTCCATTATAACTACTATATGCTTTGTTTAAATGCACTGAATAAAATACTTCAGCACCACTTGAATTAGCTTTATTTATTCCTCGCATTAATTCAGTATCTACTCCATTCATAGTACCAGGATAGCAATCTATAAAAGTATTCAAGTTTTCTAAATATTTTTTACTAGCTAAGAATATTTTTCTATCTTCAACTGTTTCATCAACTAGTGCTGACGCTCCAGGAGCATAGGGGTTGTGTCCGCTTCTACCTGCTATTTTCATCTTCTAATCCTCCCTCCTTCTTAGTGGTCTGTTTAATTAATTGATTAGTATATACTGTTGCTCCTGTAACTAAAACACCTTGTATAATTGCATTTATATTTAACCCCATAAGTGCAATAGAAGCTACTATTCCAATTACAAGTAATATCCATGGGATAGTCCAATCTTTAATCTTATCTGTACTTTTAAGTATTAAACCTATTATATAAAGTGCTGGTATTAATATAAGTGCCTGTTCTACTATAAATTCTTTAAATTCCATATTATCTACCCTCCAATTTATTCTTAATTTCTGTAACATCCTTTTGAACATTTTCTACTATGCCGAATTTCTCTGTTAGCTTATCCAATAGATCTTGGTATCTTCTTTCTCTATCTCCAGTAGTTTTAAGTACATAAAGCAATAGGAATATAAATAATCCATATCCTAATCCCTGGTTTAACCCTGCTTTAACTAGCTCATTCATGTCGCACCTCTCTCTTTTAATAAAAATAGGCAAAATAAAAAGGCTCTATGCCCTAATATCTTGCCTTAAAAATCTATTTAATTGTGTCGCAAAAATTATCTATTCTGCAGTAACTTTTTCTAGCAGCTCTTGGTATTGCTCTGTAGTCACTTGATTAAATGTAAAGAATACATTTAGCTTATTTGTCATGTCCTCTTTCTCAAATCTACCCGCATTGATTAAATTTTTCAATAAATTATATAACATATTACATTCCTCCTTGATTTAACAGTTTTTTATATTCTTCATTTACAATATGCTCCTGTGCATCTAGCAATTGATTCTCCAATTCCTCTTTTTCTCTTCTAAGTCTTTCTTCTTCAGTTTCTATTTTTTCAATGAATTTATCAAAAATAACTTCACCAGTTTCTATATCGATATGATATTTTAATGCTCTTTCAAACTCCTCTTTCCTATATCCATATGGATAGTCTTTATAATTTATTTTGTTGTATTTTGCATAGTCTTCTACATCACCTCTCATCTCTCCAAATTCAAATATTATTTTCCCTGTTAATTCATCATAAAATATTCTTCTTCCAACTTCTTTCATTTTTACATCACCTTTTTATTATAATTCAATAGCTAACCAATAATAAGTATGAGACTTCTGAATCCAATCTTTAACTTTAAATTCAGTATCACTTACAATAGATATAGCAACCATTGAGTTTGCACCAGAACTACTAAATGCATATACATAACCTTTATCATCTTTCTTAGTTTGATCTTTTAAAACACTATCTGGAATCATAGCTTTAATTGAAGCTGCTGTATAATTGTAATTATTAGTCATTCCGCTATATACAATTATAAATCCTGGCTTCCACTTTAAATAAATTGAACGATCGACTGTATAACTACTTGATTCATCATATTGATTTTCTTTAAAATTCCCTTCAGCCCACTTTTTTTGCGGGTTGATATTTTTAACTTTATTTATTAAATTCTCTAAGCTTTCACTTCCACTACTGCTCTGCTCTTTCGCTGTTAGATTACTAGCAAAAGTATTTTTAAGTGTCTGTATTTTACTCTTCATATTGTCAAATGTATCACTAGTGGTTAACGGAGAGCCAATAACAGTAGATATATTCTTCTTACCATTATCGGCAAATGTAAAAAGCTCCTCCATACCTGCTTTTACATTTTTACTTACAAATTTACTACTATCTAATGTAGTTTTTTCTGCTGTTACTTCTATGCCCTCAACTTGTTTCGTAATATCAGCCATTTGTGACGTAACCTCTAGTAAGTTTTCTTCTATTGTCTTATCATTATTGGCTTTTATATCCTCTGCCTTAAGTGTGACGTCACCTAGCTTATTATTTACTTTAGTTACTGGAATCTTAATATTTTTAATTTTGTTGTCTAGTGTTTCTATATCTTTTTTAGTTGCCATTATAATAGTTGGATCTATTTTTAAAGTTACATTTGAAGCATTACTTACTTCTAAAATTATTCTTATTGTTAAATCTTTAGTTGCTCCATCACTTACAATAGGTTTATATGTTTCTGGATATTTCCCTATAGCAATTAAATTGCCCTCGTCATCAAAGACACCTACCTCTCTTATGAAAAATCCTCCAACATTACCAGCAATCATTGTTTCTATAACTATCCAATTTGAATTTTCACTATCTGTGGCTATAACTCCTACATTTCCTCTCCAAACTTCATTAACTAAACTCTCTTGAGTTTCTGTAGGATTATAATATTTGCCGTTTCCGTCACCCACTGCTAAAGTAATTAAATTTAATTTAGTACCAAGAACACTTGCATTGGCTATTTTGGCTTTTCCTATGGATGTTAATATACTGTAAAATTGTTCTGCCATTATATTTCCTCCCTTCTTGGGTATATTGTTATTTCTTCAATACATGAATTATTAGATAATGCGATATTAAGTTTTGCTTTAGTTTCTATAGCTTTAGGACTATATGGGTATACTGTTATTTCTTCACCTGTAGTCATACAGGCTCCAATATAAACAGGTGATTTAATCTTTTGTACTAAAGTAGAATTTAATATCATGTTGCAAGGAATAATGTATCTAAAGTTATCAATTATTTCATTAAACATATTCCAATCAAAAGTATTTATTTCTACTTTTAAAACATATTCATTGTTTACTACTTCTAATTTATAGTTACCTTCTCCAAATAAGTTTTTTAATTTATTGCTTAAGAAATTATAACTAAATGGAACTTTATCTAATTTTCTATTTTTAAGCCTTAACTTTCTAAATTCTAGACTTTCATTTAAACTATTTGCCCTTATTTTAAATAGAGTTTCGTATTTCTTAACTCCATACTCTGTTGCCTTATCAATAAAGTTTTCATTTAAAATTCTTTGTTGTCCCTTTTCTAATAATTGAAGTTCTTTATCTTCTGTAGAAGTAATTTGCTTAAATTCTTCTATATTAGCAATCTCTGGTGGTAAAAAGTCTATTAGCTTATTCACCTAACACCACCTCTTTCAATATTGGAACTTCTTCAGCTCCTAATATTAAATTTTCTTCTTTATTGTTTATCTTAGTGGTATGTATATCTGCCACACCTTCTACATTTAAAATCCTTGCTTCAATTTGACTTATTCTAGCTATTGTATTTTCTTCCTCAGACCACTGCTTTCTTAATTGCAGTAAATATTCATTTATCACTTTTTTGATATCTTCTTGAACTTGACCTATAGTAACATCCCTTCTTAATACAAGTTTAGTATCTATAGTTATTTCTATATCTTTAGCACCTAACACAGTAACTACATGACCTACTGGAGCTATACCTAAACCTTTACCATTGTTAGGAATAGGGTCTAAAGTAGTTTGAACTAAATCAATTAATTCTTTAGTAGGAACGTTGTAGCTGCTATCTAAAAATACAACTTTTACCGTACCCCCACCATTCCATATAGGAAATACTTTTACAGCTCCAACTCCATCTATAGCCCTAGTATTAATTTTGTAATCTGCTATATTTCCTCCAAATGGCTTTTCATTTAAATGTTCAACATATCTATTAAAAAGGCTTTCATTATTTTCTATTTCCTGCCCTGGTATAAGTAGTTCTCCTAAGTTAGCAGTAGATAAGCCTTCTATATAATCTATAGGTATTAATTGCCCTGTTATGGAGTTGCCTTCTATACCTGTAGATTCACATTGCATTTTATAAGTACCATTAGAAATTTTTTCTATGGCCACAAAATTAAAATCATCTATGGAGAACCTACTACCTATAGGAATATTTATTAAATTATTATCTTGGTCATAGAAATATCCTTTTTTAATTGCATGAGTTGCTTCTTCCCTTTTAAGCCCTTCTTCTGCCACTCTTAAATCTAAAAATTCATCTGGCATGTTAGGGCTAGCAAAAGTATATTCTAAAAATCTATCCATATCAGAATACATTCTTGCAACTTCCATTGCAGCAGGAGCTAAAGCATTATAAATAATAGAGCCTTCTCTCTTATCTAAATCCTTTGGTACTCTTTCTAGCATCCTATTTAAAATTGTTTCCTCTGTATGTGCTTCAAACAACTACTTCACCACACTTTCAGTAAATTCTCCATAAATAGAAAAGACGGTAAAACTTACTTCTACACCGTCTTTATCATATCTAAATATAAAATTATCTACATTATTAATCCTATCATCTTGGCTTAGAGCTTCTCTTATTCTTCTTCTAAACTCACTCTCTGCTATATCCTTTTGTTGTCCTATAAGTCCATTAAGTTCACTTCCATAGTTCCAACTATAAATAAGGTACTCATATCTTTCAGTATTTAAGATTAAACTTATTGCTTGCTTTAAGGCTTCTTTACCATCTGTAAAGCCTATTATTCTGCTATCTTTAATTCTATAAGTTTTTGTTGGTTCAATTACTTCTTCTACTTCTAAATCATTTTCTATTATTGCTCCTTGTGGTAATATACTCAATTGTTACACCACCTTATCTAATACAATGTATTGTTGTCCGCCTTGCATCCTTAATAATAAAACCTTGTCACCTTGCTTAAGTCCTTCTCTTATAATAACTTTATTTAAAGCGCTGGAGGTTGAACCATTAGTATAATTATGGTTATGAGATAAATCTATTTCATATCTTATTAAGCTCTCAGGAATAATAAAAAATTCCTTTGATAGTATAAGTTTCTGGTCTACTTTTATTTTAAAGTTATCTACGCTTAATACTTCTCCAAATAAAATATTAACTGGATTACTTGCATCAAAAGCCCCTATACTTGCTTTTTTTATTGTATCTAACATCCCCATATCTACACCACCTTTAAATCAAAATCCATAACTAAATTACCCTTTTCAAACTTATGTTTAGCATCTTCTATTAAATAGTATTGTTTAATTCCTTTTTCTTTTATATCCACGTAAACTCCACTGCCAGCTCTTAGCTTTAAATCTTCTTTAATATCTGTACTAATAACATCTTTTAATTTTAATGTTTTAGTTTCTCTATTTTTAAGTTTTAATGTATTATTAGCCATTTCTTGTACTTGTGCTTTATTCATTTTTTCATCTACTTTTTGAAAGTACTGAAGCCGACCCCACTTAGCTATGTTCTTACTGTCCTGTGCTATATAGACATCTCTTCCCTTAGTTTCTTTATTATCTCTAACTATTTTAACCCTGTTATAGGTATCATTATCTATACTATTTTTCCAGTCATAATCACCTAAATTACTATCATCAGAAATTACTATAATCTGCTTCATATTATTTATATTTTTTAAGCAGATAAATCCAAAATCATCATACAATGTGTAGGTTTGTTTTGTGCTCATTAAAGTCTTTTCTAATGCACTATACATTATATCTAATAACTTTTTATCATCTTCTAAAAGAGATGGTATTACGTGTTTTGTATCTTCTATAGTACCCACTCTTAAGCCTATATCTTTACATATTTGAGTAATAATTTGATTAGCTTTCTTATTTGTAAATACATAGGTGTCATTGCTCAGCAAATACCTTATCTGGTCGTAGGCAACAACTTTAATTTCTACATCTTTACTGCCACCATTCTCAAATACATAACCGTAAAAAACTTTATGGCCATCTACTTTAAAACTTATTACGTCACCATTATTTATAGATATGGATTTATCCTTTAAAACTTTAAACTCCAAACTAGATGGCTTTCCTTTTCTAGTAGTCTTCCATGTAGCTTCTGTAATTAGTTCAGATATGTTAAATACGTTTCCGTTCTTGTTATCTAACAATAATTCAATTTGCATAATATCACCTACGGTATTTTAAAAACTTGTCCTGGATATATTAAATCAGGATTTTTAATATTATTTAGCTTTGCTATTTCTGAATATCTAGCACCATCCCCTAGATATCTTTTAGCAATATGCCACAATGTGTCTCCACTAACAACAGTATGTGTTTTTTGTTTTGGTTTTTCTACTGGTCTTGGTGCTTTTGCCTTTACCGCTGTAGCTTTACCTTTAGTATTTTGTTTAGTTTCTACAACTACTTTTATAGCTGCATAAGGTCTATATTTCTTAAGGTCTATAGAATAATAAATATCTCCAACTTCTCCGCCTTTTTCACCTAGCTTAAAATTTTCTATAGTAAATAGATCATTCACTTCAAGTGGACTATCACCAGTAAAAATAAATCTTATCTTTTGTTTCTTTTCTCTCCATTCTCTAATTTTATTAATATAAAAGCTCGGAGAAAATAACTGCTCCGAGCTTACATATGGTCCTTTATTTAATGGGAAATAGCTTTCAAAACTTATCTCACTTAACTTAGGCTTATTTATTGTATTAATTTCTCCTAGGTTTATAATGCCAAAAGTTTTATTATCTCCCTTTTCACTAATTTCAATTTTTTCTGGAAGTACCGGGAGGATAAATCCTTCTTCTCCGTTGTTTATACCTAAGTACATTTTGTAAGCCATTAAGCATACACCCCCTCCGCACTATTAACTAATTCATTTTCCATGTAGTCCTCTATTTTGCTTATTATTTTATTTATATCTGCTTCTTCCTTAATATCTCCAGTTGTAACTTGTACTGTCGGAGTTAAACTAACAAAATTTTGTATACTATCCTGTTCAGCTAGATCTCTAAGCATTTCTAAGTGTTCATTACTTACGTCAATTTTATCATCTATATTTTTAAGGTGCTTATTAGCATCCTTTGAATCATCAACTCCTCCAAAATTATCTGTTTGAGCATTATTCCATGCGTCCAGATTTACTGGTGGTTCCGGAGGTCCATAAGGTGTTTTGTTCATTCCACTAAACAGATTGTTCACATTAAACTTATTCCCAATATCTTCGCCAAAACCATAACCCGCATTCCATGCATCACCATAATTTATGCCAGAATAAATTTCAGGCGCTTTACGGTCAAGTGTTATTGCATTTTCATTTTTACCCCATGCAACAACGTCATCTTGCAGAGCAGAAAGTCCACCTGTCCAATCTGTTTTAAAAATAGCATCTATAATCTTCGTTACTACCTTTCCTAAAGACAAGAACCAAGAAATAATTTGTCCAATTAAGTTAGCAACAGCGCCACCAAAACTATTAAATCCGCCATTTGCAGCATTCAGTATCCATTCTACAATTCCTATAAAAGGCTCAGCGAATACTGTCCATAATGCTTGAATAATTGCATTAATTACACCCATAACAGTATTCCAAACAAATGCACCTGCAACTGCAATTGAACCGACAATAGCACCTATAACCTGCTGGGCAGTTACCCCGCATTTTGTAAGTATATATATAAATAAAGCTATTGTACCTATAACTAAAATAATTGGCAAATTAACTAGCAACCACGCTATAGCCATGGCTGCTATTGTTGTTATTGTATCCCATAATATAGGTATCAACACAACTGCAAAATATAATGCTGTAGCTATTAGTATCGGTTCTATTATAGACCAATTGTTTTGAACCACTTGTCCTACCCAGTTTAAGGCATCTATAATAAAAACTATTCCATCTGCAATTGCGCTTAAACCTATGTTTATCCCATCAAAGAACGGTTGAAAACGCCCTTTCCTGAATCCTTCATTAATAGCACTTAATAAGGGCTTCAATGCTTCAAGTGCGTTATCACCCGCCTTTGAAAAGGCAGTTTCTATATTGGAGCCTAAATTATTAAATTGTGCTATGGCTGAGTTATTAAATTCTTCTAGTGCCTGTTCTGTAGCTCCTTTTTTATCAAGCAACATATTAAATTTTTCAATAAAGTCTTCCATACTTTCGGCACTTTGCAGAATTTCTCTATCAGCTCCTCCAAAACCAAAACGACCTTTTAAAGACATAAAGTCGCCCCCTAGAGCTTCTTTTAATGCAAACCCTGCACCTTCTAATCCTTGTGTTGGGTCCAAGAAGGCAAGTCTTTCAGCAGTTTTATTTAAGTCCATAAGTTTATCTGTATTTTTTGTGAACTGGATAAACTGCCGTGTGATGCCACTAAACTCTTTTAACCCGTAAACGCTTATATTTGCATAATCATTTAAATTTCCAAAGAACTCTTTACCGACCTCTTTATTGCCTAACATACCAGAAATAGTAATAAGTTGTTGTTCTAATCTACTAGCTCCACCTATAGTTAAATCTATCCCTTTCTTTATAGTTTGAAATCCTATGTAAGCACCTACGAGTCCTTTAATCTTACTTGTTAATCCATCGGAAGAATTAATTCCTCTATTAAAAGAATTGTTTAAATTCTCCTGGGTATTTCTTGCCCTGTCTTGAGAGTTAACTAGTTCTTGTAATCCTGCCGATGCTCTACTAATACTTTCTCTAGCAGTATTTAAAGTGTTAGTAATTCTAATATCTCTATTTGCACTATTATTCATATCATCCATAGCACTTATAGTTAAATTTAAAGCTTGTGTAACTTGTTGTAGAGGTCTTGTCATTTGGTCAAACATTCTAAGAGCCGTGGATACTGTTGCCACACCATCACCTCGCTTTCAAACATAATAAAAAGCACCTAGAAATTCTAAGTGCCTTATAGTTTATTAAATTCTTGCTAATAGTTCTGTTTTTTTATTATTAAATTCTTCTTCTGTTAATATTCCTTGTTCTCTTAGTTCAGATAATTTTTTAATTTGCCCAGGTATATCTTCATTAGAACTACTACATAAGTTAACTTCATCAACTTTTTCTTCATTTCTAAAATTTAATAATAACATCTTTTTATATATTTTTTCATCTACCTCTAATAAGCTTCTCTTACCATCTTTAAACTCTATAGCAATTACATATACACCTTTCTTTTTGGCTGAAGCAGCTGCTAATAATCCTATTGGTCCTAAAAACAAATTTCCCACTACACCTCTTCCAATTGCACTGGTTGTGCTGGTTTTCTTTTCACTGTCAAATACTTCATATCCTTGAATCGTATTCTCATCTATCATTACTTTCTTTATTAATCCAAGTACAATAGTAACACCTAAAGCAGTTGCTACAACGCTCTTTCCTTTATAATCCCCATCAATAACTTTGTTTTTTGCTCCCATTTACTTCCCCTCCATAGTATACATTATAATTACATGATATCTTAAAACATGTAATTATTTCAACTATTTCATTCTGTTTTTGCTCTTTTTTATAGCTTTGCTTTCTTTTTCTACATGGAGGTCTATACTTGCATATATAAAGGCTTTCTCATTTCTAGGCATATCTCTAAGAGTGCTAGGAAGGATTTTAAGTCTATGGAGGGCATAGTGTGCATAATTAGCATCACTATCACCCTCCTTTATTAGTTTTTTGCTTCTTCTATAAGTTCTTGCATACCTTTATCGTATCCATTTACCTCACTTACAACTCTTGACCATTCTGAGTACTCACCATCTTTCATCTTGCTTTTCATAGCCTCAAGTAAAGGTTCATCCCCCATAACTCCCCAAGCCTTTTGTAGTTCTGCATTTTTAAAGTCTGGATAAGTTGTTGTTTCTATAATTAATCTCGCCATATATTTGTCTTGGTTTGTATCAATTACTTTTTGTCCTTTAACAAAAGATATGTTTCTGCATTTCTTTCTTATCTCATCCCCTACAGTAGCTCCTATAGGTTTAAATCTCATTTTTCTTTTTCTCCCACCTATAGTTATTTCTCTTTCTATTTCTTCTGCCTCTTCAAAACTATCCATTAAAAAATCTTCAAAATTATTCATTGTTTATATTCCTCCTCATTATCCTAATACTGGTTTATTGAATTTATCTAACATATCCACATCTTCAAATGTAAAACTCATATCTTCCTCTAATACTTCACTGTCAACATCAAACATAGCCATACTTACTTCATCTAAATTACAATTTTTTAAAACAATTGTTTGCTTACCAATGTTACTTGTTGGGTCCTCATTAGTTACAGCAAGATCAAAATAAGTATCAATACCATCTTTCATGTATCTTAGCATTAATTCTCTGAATATAGATGTAGCATAATAAACAGTAAGTGTCCCTGTACCTTTCCAACCTGCTGCTTTATTTTGCGTTCCTCTTCTTCCAAGTGTCTTTACTTCTGTTTTCTGCTTTTCAACTTTAGATTCAATTTTCTTTGCATAAAATAACTCTTCATTTCTACCATCAATGGTTATATAAGCTCTAGCTTCTTGCCCGCTAATGGTATCTCCAGCTTTAAAAAATCCCATATATTATCGCACCTCCACATCCATATATAATTTCTCCATGCTATCTATTGGTTGTACTTCAATCTTTGCCAATACTGAATCTTTATCTTTTCCTTTTTCGATTTCAATATCTTCTGGAACAACATTTTCAAGAGCATTTATCCCCTGAAGTCCCTCCAAAAATTTAATTATATCTTTCTTAAAAAGATTTCTTCCATCCACACTGTTGTCACCTTTACCAATGTAATTAGTTTCCCATAGTGATTTTATACCATTGTTTATTTCAAATAGAGTTCTTACTACTCTATTCTTTCTATAATCCTTTCCTTTATCTTCTGTAAATGACTTAAAGGTGTTTATATCCTGCTCTATAACTACTTTCCCGTTATTAGTTGTAAATACTATTTCCCCATTCTTTAAAGCTTCTTCTATTTCTCTGTTAGTGTATTTAATGTCTACATCAATAGCACCTTCATATTGGAGATACGTGTTAGATTGATTTACGTTTGCTCCCGCTGTAGCTCCAGTTACAAATGCAACTGCCTTGTCGGATGTTATTTTTACATTATCTCCTAGAACAACTCCATTCTTAACACTAATAACATTTTCGCTATCAGCTTCAGGATAATTTTCTAGAACTAATTGTACTTGTCTTCCATCTTCTTTTAATCTCTTTATAAACGCTGTTGAAACTGCTTTTATATCAGGCTCCTTAGTTGGTATTCCTATAGTATGAAACTCATAAACTTCAACTGCTGCCAAATAATCGGTATAGTTTTGATTGGTAACAGTACCATCAATTCCACCTTTAAGTGGTAATCCAGCAGTTATTTTTAATTCTCCAGTACCTTTAAAATCGACATAATCATTAGACTTTAAATCATCTATAGTTTTAACTAACTGCTTATCTACCTTATTTCCTTCAAAAATGGTTATAACCTCAAATTGTTCTGTATTATCTATGTTGTTTTGAATTACTACAGTAATGTTATTTCCTTTAGTTCCACTGTATTTTGCATTTATAGTTAATCCTTCTAATGTTGCAGTAGCTTTACTCCCCTCATTAAGTCTATATAACAAAAGTGTCTTAGCTCTCTTAAATACTTCTCTAATTAACAAGGAGCTATCATCTGCTATATTAATACCTAATACCTTTGATAAATCATCATCAGCGTGTATAGCAATAATTTCTTTTTCAGGGCCCCAAGGTAAAATTAAAGGCAATGTTGCAATTCCTCTTTCTCCTATTGGAGTTATTGCGCTTTTTTTAGATTTAAAATTTATATATGCTCCTGGTCTTGTTTTATTTTGAGAAGTCCATGTTCCTCCTGCCATCTATTTCACCTCTTTCTTGTTAAAATCATCTATAATATTTTTAACTTCCTCTAATGAATATTGCTTATCATCAAGTAAAGCCTTTAAAATATCTTTTTCTATTTGTGTAAATTTACTAGAATTGATAATCTGTTCTTTAGTAAATTTAACTTCGTGATTAATTTCTTTTTTAGTCATTTTTAAATCCAACCTCCTTATCTAAGGTTTGCATTTTTGGTGTTTTTTCTACTTCCCTAATTACTTTGTAATTAAACTGTAAAAAGAAATGCAGAACTCCATCTATAACCTCGTGTGTCATTCCTGTAGCTCTGTATAAACTATTTCCTACTTGTACATATTCAAGAATTTCATATAAACTGTCAGTCATATCATTACAATCATTATTTGAACTTTCTTTATCACTAAAGTAATGCACATCAAAAGATATATTTTTACTATATCTTGTATTTAACTCTTTACCCTGTGCTGAAGATAAAATCTTAATAAAAAAACAAGGCTCCTCAAAACCTTGTTTAATCTCTTCTCCATATATATTTATGTTAGGAAATTCTTTGTCTAATGCATGGTTAATTCCTATTCTTAAATCGTTTATACTTGCCATTTAAATCACCTACCATTAAGTATTTGATTTAATAATTCTACTTGCTTTCTTTCTAAGAATTTAGGTAATTCTCTTTCTACTTCCTGCATAGATATTGTGGCCATGAATCTTCCTTCCACCCAAGACTTATGATCTCTAGTTCTATGGCCATATTCTACATAACTTGCATATTCAACATTGTTAAATACTTCAACCACATAGCTATTACCTTGCTTTACTACATTACCTACTTGCCAATTACGCCTTAAATGTCCCCCAACTTTTCCATGCGAACCTTTTTTCTTATAAGTTCTTATTTGACCTTTAAATTTTCCTTTTTTAACTTGTCTCTGATATGTTCCATAATCCCCCACTGGAGTTCTTTTCTTAATTTTCCTTTCAGCTCTAAAAGCTATTTCTAATAGAAATTCTCTTATCCATCTTTCAATTACTCTTTCATCTAAGGCCTTATTAAATCTTTTAGCCATATTCTTAAATTCAGAGTAATCAAAGCTTCCCATTTTAGCCATTAAGCTTTACTTTCCTTACTTAATATTATTTCTTGGTGTGTATTATAAGGAAATCCTTCTCCAGCTTTATATATTTCTTTATCTCCAAATCTATTAGTAACTTCTATGGTATCACCTTGATTAATATCTAACTCTGGAGAAATAAAAAGCTTAAGTTCATAAACTATCTGATTTACTATATCAGTTTGATTATTTTTACTTAAGCTTTGTTTTGATATTCTACACGACTTATTTTCATATTTTATTTTAGATACTAATTTGGTTTCTTTAGTGATGGGATCCTTAATCTTTTCTTTGCCACCTTTTATATTGCAAGTGCAATCATAAAGACTTTCCACTGCTTTTCTTGCCTGTTTGAATGCTTTGCTTAACATTACCACACCAACTTTCTGTATTTGTTAAGTTGTGCTTTATAATCATTGAGCAAACTATCTTTAAATTCTATAGCAGAACTCCTATAGCTTATTGATGTATCTCCTTCTGTTATAGAAGAAATAGAACCTAGTGAATTTTCTTCTTCCCCTAGGTTCTCATTTCTATACATGTCTATAGTCATTTTTAAGACTGTAGTATTTAATTCTTTTGGGATCTCTTTTATATGGCAATAATCTTTTACTATTTGCTCTACATCTTCTAGTGCAAATTCCAATAAAAAATCCTTAGAGCCATCTTCTAAGGCTATCCCTAAAAGTTTCTTTAATTTTTCAAGATTGGTCATAAAACCACCTTCTTATAACTTATGCTTAAATGCTACAATTCTTATTTGTTTTGGTTCATATACTCTTTGCCAATTTGTTTTATCTGTTAATTCTAATCTTGATGGCCCTTCTATGTTTGCTACTTTAGAATTAGTAAATTTAATTCCTCTAGGATGTAGTATCATTGTCTTTCTGTTAATTAGATAATCTACACCAGAACCTTTCTTTTTATCTCTATCAGTTTCGGTTGGTATAAATCCTACTGGATTACCATTACCTAATGCAATAGCTCCTTGCCCAAATAGATAAGTAGTATAAATACCCCCTGTTTCTACAGGGCAACCATCATCAACTATTACCCTCTTATCCTGGTAAACTTCAAACTCTGGACTATCAGATGGTCTTATTGTTTCAATTAAATTTTGTTTTTTAAGTTCTGATTTAACAGCACTATGCATCATAACACCAGTTAACAACTCTTGAGCATCCCCAAGTAATTGTTGTGCATCTATAAATGCACTAGCTGACCATTTTGAAGCATTTCCTTCTAATGCTGATATATCTAAAAGATTATCTTTCATTGTTGGTGCTAAGAATACACCCTTAAGAATTGCAATTAATTCTTTCTGCATATCTCTAGTCCAAAATCCACTTACTAATTCTCCTATAGCTGCCATTGGGTCCTTACCTGCAAGAGCTGCACTTAAGTCTGTTGCACTCCACATTTTTGCCCTTCTTATAATAGCAGCAACATCTTTATTTGATGTAATTTTAGCTGCTTCTAAATCTGCATCCTCAATTATTTGTTCTGACTCTCCTGTTAAGTCCTCAAAAAATGGCATATTGATTAAAGGTGAAGCTTGTGAAGCTAAACCGTCAAATTCACTATTGTTTGTTATAATGCCACTTTGTACTAATGCACTTTTCTCCATTGTTCTATTAACCACATAAGGGTTAAATAATTCTGGCACTATAATATCCGTTAATTTTGTTCCCATATTCTAATCTCTCCTTTATTTAATTTGATTGACCCATTAATTGTTTTGCTAAATCTGGATTCTCTTTAAATATCTTTCCTTGGTCTGTTAAATTAAAGGTTTCTTTCTTCCAAGGATTATAACCTTGTGGTGTTTTATTTCCATCTGTAGGCTTTATTCCTGTAAACTGTGGTTGATTTTGCTCCTCTACAAACAAATAGCCATCACTCTTTTTTAATTTTTCTATTTGTTCATTAATACCTATAAGAGTTTCCCCGTCTAACTTAACATTCTCTAAATTTAAAAGAGCCTTAACAGCCTTTGTATTTCTTACATTGGCACCTTTTAAAGCTCCTTCTAATGCATAGTTAAACTGCATATCTTGTATTTGTTTTTCATAGCCCTTAACCTTTGCTTCATACTCTCCTACTTTAGTTTGTAATGCTTCATTATCAATATTACTTTTCTTTAAATCACCAATAGTTGTATTAGCAGTTTTAAGTTGCTCATTTAAAGCATTAAACTTATCTTTAGGTATCCAATTGCCATTACTAACTACATCTATCTTGTTATCACCTACCTTTTGTATCACTTGGTTATAAAGTTCTTCTCCTAAAAGTTCTTTTAAATCCATTTATATTTCTCCTTTCCTACTAACCTTTTTATACAGGTCGGCTCCTGCTTGTGGTCTTTCAGTTTAGACTCATAAATACTAAAAAGAGCAAAATAAAAAAACCTTATCTCTAAGACTTACTTATGAAGGTCTTGAGTATCTTGAAGAAAATGAATAACATCATCAGTAATTATACTATAGCCTAACCATTCTTTAACTATGTCAAATACTTGTTGTACTTCATTTTGTAAAATGTCGTGTTGGGAAAGTACCTTTATTACATCAACTGCACATTTTCCTAATACGACATTATCCTTAATTTTAATTTCCATTGAATCATCCATTAACTTTCACCTCACTTTTACACATAATAAAAGCACCTACCATTTTATTTAGTAAGTGCTTATTAATTAGTTTGCCTATAAATTTCATCATAAATAGCCTGAAGATTACGACCATCATCATTTAAATTATATTTTTCATCAAAACCAACTTCTAATTGTTTATCTTCTACATATTCCATTAAATCTAGCTTAGTATCTACATCTAAATCAAGATAAGTAACATTATGCTGCCTATATTCTTTTTCTAAGACTTTATTTTTTAACTCTTGACTATCTAGTATCTTAATTAAATAATCAAACAATGAGTTATTCAATTCTATTCTATACACCTTTTAACCTCCTTACTAAATCTTTATCTGTCGGATTACATTGAATTAAATTACCTGTATCAGGATTAATAGAAACTGTTACATTTTCTCCTATAACCTTATGACTTCCTTTTTTAGGTTCTTCTTTTATTTTTAATGGTTTTTCTAATGCATTTTTGATATCTTCAACTTCTACACCATCTCTTGGTGCGTTAGTCTTAGGATCATTACTTGTACCTAGTACCCTATCAACAAAGTGTTTTGAATAACTTTCGATTTTGATTCCATTAGGTATTGTTATTCCAATTAAACTATTCTCTATTTTATCCTTGCACAATTTATAATCTTCTAAAGTTGAAAACGCTGAAATATCTCCTTCAACCCTAGATTTATAATAATCTTTCATTGTATCCCACTCATTAACATTATTATACTTTAATTCCTGGAACTTATCAAAAGATTTAGGTACTTCTTTTCCTAAAATCTCTTTGTATCTTAAATATTGCTGCTTATCACTAGATTTATTTTGTAATTTCTTTTCTTCTGTTAATGTTTTTGGATTATTAGCAACATTTTCTTTATACCACTGTTCATAGTTTATATTACCATCTACATAATATACCTTACCATCTGAATCTCTAGCAATCCTTTCTTCATCTATTGTATCTGGAAAATAAGCAACAGTAGTAGTCCGACAGTTAGGATGAAATGGCGGAGCATTTACCCCTATTTCTTTTTCACTAACCTTAAATATCCTACCGTCCATTGACCTACATATTTTACTTGTGTGCAAATCTAAAGTAGCAAGTATTTCATACTCTTTAACAACTCCGCTATTAGCATAACTATTAAATGTTGCTTTAGAAATAATATTAGCACTTTCAGTATTAACTAATGTTCTAGCTCTGCTTTTACCTACTTCCATTCTTTCAGCTATTATTTTACTTGTTTTATCTATAGAATCCCCTCTAATAAAAGCTTGTGTAAGATTAGTCTGTAGTTCCATGATTAATTTTTCTTTGTTGTTCCATATTCTGCTGCTGTAATTCGCACCGCGCCAAGGTTCTGCAAGTACTTTATTTACTGTATTAGTGTCTAGCTTTGCAAAATTAACACCAATCCCTAAACCTTTATGAACTTCGTATAGGTTTCTATAATAAGTATCTTTATAAATGCTCCCTAGAGCTCCTGTAGTACCTTCTTGTTGCTTTATATATAAATCCTCTATACTATTTTTCACTTGCATCTGTAGAGCCTGTAATCGTGTTACTCTTACTTTATAAGATACATTGTTTAATTCTTTTTCCCATTGTAGATTTTTATTGTTTTTAGCTTTGTTAGTAAACTCTTGTAAAGACATTTTAAACTCATGGAGCTGGTTAGAATTTAATAATTTCCTAGCTTCTTGTAAAGATATTTCATTATTCTCTGCAAATCTAGAATAAAAGACTTCTACATCTTTTTGTATGCTGCTTAATGCTTCCATATACTCTAATTGTAGCCTTACAGTATAATCATCTACTTTCTTGAATTGCTGTCTTGCTACCTGCTCTGAACGTTTTTTCCAATAGTCTTTACTCCTCATTTCCTTCACCTTCATAATCTAAAGGGAAATTAGGATAAGAATTATAATCTTCTTCTTTCTGCCTCTTTATTTTCTCTAATTCATCCTTTGTAGCCCATGGGTGATTAGATACTATAGTTTCATCACTAATAATTCCAACACTAGATTTACAGTTATTAATGCTATCAGTTTCATTTATTAATGTATCCCTGTTAAATATGAATTCTACATTTTCATTAATAAAATCACCTTGTCCAGTATTAATTAAATGCTGATCTATAAACCACAATAAATATTCAAGTGATGCCTGGAACTCTGTTTCTATTATGTTACAGTCCATATCTAAATCATTGTACAGAAACTTAAGAGCTATTCCACTTGGCGAGTTTCCGAACTTATCACTTTGAGTATCTACACCTCTACCAAACTCATATATATCCTTCCTTGTTTGCTCTATATGAGTTTTATAAGCTTCTACATTAATTTCTAAGTTCCTTGTTTCAACTCCACCATCACCAGTAACCTTTACAGCTCTATATAATGCCATATTCCTTCTAAACTCTCCTAAATTCTCACCATCATAGTCTTTTAAAACATAAATGGAGTTAGGGAGGTCCTCTAAGTTATTACTATTATCACTTTTATTTCTGTCATAATCATCTACTAAAGATTTAACAAACTTAATTAGTGGCTGTTCTTCATCATTATATTTAAAATATACAAAAGGCACTTTAGACCAAGTAAATGATTGTTTGTTCCCTTTATCATCTACCATGCTAAAATGCCCTTTATCTTCTAGAGCTTCAACATCAGGTATTAACCTCCCCTTATACTCTACATACCTTAATACTTGCTTAGTATCCCAATATTCAACTTTCTGTATTGTTTCTTTAGTTCTACCTTCATAGACTGTAATTTCATACACTCTTATTAAAGCATCTAATTTAGTATGTTCTGAGTCTTTCCATAATGGAATTATTTCCTCTGAAGGTAATCTCTTAAATCTAAGCTGACCTTCTTCGTTATAATAGATTTGAGCCCATGCAATACCCTTGTTAACTGCATCCTTACCTAGATTTTTAATAAGCCTCATGAAAGATTTATTAAATACATTATCTAATATCTTTTTATACTGTTTATTTTTAGTCTGAATACTTAAAGGCTTTGATAGTAAATATCCTACTTTCTGGTCTGTAAGCTTTCTTACAAAGTTATGAATTAATTTATTATTTGCTAGGTTTTTAACTTCTTCAAGTTCTCCACCTTCGCCTATAGCCATTCTTTTGCGCTTAAGTATATCAGCGTCACCTTTATAGTATTTCTGACCATCTAACATTAATTGTCTTTCCTTAGAGTTATGCCATTCCTTAATTTCTTCCTGGATAATTTCTTCTAAAGTCATTACTGAGTTAGCTCCACTAAATATATTATTTAAAAACACTTCACCACCTCCTAGTCAAATGATATTGAACTACCTTTTCCTATTTTTTCGGCAATTCCAGTTGTTGCATCTGGACCATCATCATTTTTATTCTTACCTTCTCTTTGATAAGTTGTCATAGCTTTATAATACTCTGGCCATCTGTCTCGCCAATTAATTGGATAATATACATGATCCATAACCCAAGTAGCATTGGAAAGTATTCTAGCTATTTTATTTTTACTTTGATGGAACCACTTAATTTTTGTCTTATTGCTGCCAAAGATTTCTTTTAATATTCTCTCTACGCTTCTTGCAAAGCCACGGCCACCATTATTGCTTTCTATATCAGCTATATTTACACCATTTTCATAAAGTCGTTTTGCAGTCTCAGTTTCCGTAATTTCCATAGATTCTTTTGTATAATAAACATCTAATACATAAGCTTCTTTATTATAAATACCATAAATTATATTACAAAGATAATCATTCCCTTGGTCTGCTGTATCACAATAAGATTTAATAGCAGTAAATAAAAAATTTCCTTTGTCATCCGTTGGAAGTTCAGTATATGTTTTAAATCTACTATATAATCTTCCCTTAAGGTCTATAGGCTCTTGTTGATAGTTGGCACTTGCTATATCCTCACCCATGGCTTTTACTTTATTTATATAGCTTCTATAGCTTAATACCTCTGGACAAAGCATTTGTTTTTTCTCTTTATCAATCAATGCTTTCATACTTACATGTCTTACTTTTATTCCCTGCTCTTTGTAATAATCTAATGCTTTACCTGCTAGATCATCACTAGCCCATCTAGTCATTATGATTATTATTTTTCCGCCTTCTTCTAAACGTGAAAGCATTGTATTAGTAAACCAATCCCAATGTTTTTGTTTAACACTTTCGTTATAGGCTTCTTCAGCATTTTTAATTAAGTCATCTATAATTAACAATGAAGCTCCAAATCCTGTAGCTGTACCTGTTGGAGAGGTGGCCAAATAGTTATTATATCCATCTTCTAAAGACCATAAGTTCATAGCTCCATCACCATGTTTTATTTTTACTTTTGGGAATACATCACTAAATACAGGTTTATACTTATCCGCTTTTTCTTCCTGGATAGAGTTCCTTACATTCTTAGAAAACATAGTTGATAGAATTTCATTATATGATCCTGTCATAATCTTTTCATTTTGATTTTTACCTAGTACCCACTCAACGAATAAACCTGCTGTTCTACTTTTACCATGACGAGGAGGTTCATTGACAATTAATACTTCATCTTCATAACTTTCATAAAAGTCCTGGAACTCATTGCATAGGTCCACTAAATACTTTCTGTCATGCTTATAAAAGTCCGGCGCTTTTAAATTGCAATAAAAAAAGAACTCACGTCTTGCAAGTTCTATCTTTGCCCCTAGCTTTATTAGTTTTTTATCCATCTTCCTCACCAGCTAACTTCAATAACTGCTCTGTAGTTAGCCCTTCAAATGGATTATTAACTTTCATATTTCCACTATGTTCAATATCTCTCTTATCTCTCCATTCTTGTGGCTTTCTATTCTTTAACCAAAATATCTGAGCTGTTGTATCTGGAGTTACTTCTTTCTTAACCTTCTTAGTAACTACCATTTCATATAAAGGGAATCCATGTATATCAGTAATTGGCTGACCTCTTTCATCTTTTCGTAATACTCTTTCCTGAGTAACTTCTTCATATTCATACCCTAGAGCTCTTTTTAATAATGCGCTTTCGACTTCAAAGTCTATTACTTCCTTTCCCTTTTTTAAGGCTGCTGAAAGTGCCGAATATTTCTTTTTATATTCTCTAAATGTTGAATATGCTATTCCTAAATTCTTTGCTATTTGTTCATCAGTGAGCCCATTTCTAGCCCACCCTTCAACTAGTATGAGTTTATCTTTAACGTTAGTTTCATATTTTGATTTAGCCATGAGCTCACCTCCTTTTATTTATAAATATCCTCTAGCACGTTTACTACTATACTATTACCAGCCATTTTGTACATTTGCGAATCACTTTTATCTTTGCCTTTATAAAACTTTTGTTCTAATGCTCTATACCTAAATTTTCTAATGCTTTTTCAAAAGCTCCTATTCCTGAAAACAGACTTAAAACTTTTATCATTTGTATCTCTCCCTTGTTATTTTGATTTAGGCTAACAACGTACACACCGCCCATCACATCAAAACAAAATAGCACCTAGTTTCCTAAGTGCTATAAAAAGAAGGGGACTAAAAAAGCACCTACATAAGTAAGTGCTTTAAATATAATTTTTCATACTATCATTGTAAAACTTATATACCCTATCTTCAATGACACTGTTTTGACATTTTATAATTCTATTTTTAATCCATCTATTCCAAATAGAAGAACACTTAATTCTTCTATTGCTTTCTTTACATCTCTTGATACTGTACGTGAATCAACATAAAACATTTCTGCTAGCTGTTCATAACTATAATTTCCCTCATTAAAGTATATAAGTTCAATTATTTTTAATCTTCTAATGAATTTTTCATCTTTACTATTATTAGCTTTGAATCTATAGTAATCCATTATAGATTCAATATGATCTAAAATTATTTTTGTTCTTATGCTTGTTCTTTTTATTGAATTTATAAATAAATCATCTTCAAATTCTGATTCCATTAATATTTCTATTGGATCTTCTTCTTCGAGTTCCTCTTTCATGTAAATTGCATTTTTACAATGCTCAAAAAAATTGTTATAATTCCTAAGCAATAGCCTAGTATTTCTAAGTCGTCTATCCTTTTTTACTTTTAATCTCTCATATTGCTGTCTATTATATTCAGTCAATACCTGCTTAACTACATCCTCAAGAGTTTCTTTATCAATATTAACTTTAACCATATTATTACTCACCCCCTGGTATTCTTTAACCCTAGTCTTAGTAACTTCTAAAAGCATTTTTTCATCTACTTAATACCATTAATTGCACCTACTAACTTTCCTCTTTCTGCTCTTAAAATATCCACTGATGTCCAATCCCTTTCTTTCACTGCTTTTCTTATTTTCATATCGACTTTTGCTAACATCTCCTCATAAGTTTCTATTTTTTCCATTCTAAACTACTCCTTCTACATTTTTTAATCTAGCCTTAACAGCTTCTAAAAGCATATTTTGATTTACTTCTTTATTCCCTAAAGCTTTCATTACATCTTCATCAACTGTACCTTTAGCTACTAAATGATGAATAATTACTGATTGTTTTTGTCCTTGTCTATGGAGTCTTGCATTTGCTTGTTGATACAGCTCTAAGCTCCATGTAAGTCCAAACCAAGTAATTATATTACCCCCATATTGAAGATTTAGGCCATGCCCTGCACTTGCTGGGTGTACTAAAAGAATAGGAATTTCTCCTTTATTCCATTTACTTATATCTTCTGGTCCATCTAACCCTTTAGCTTTTAACTTCTTAGTAGCTAAAAAATTTACTATTCTATCATAATCATGCTTAAAATTATAAAATACTAATACTGGTTTACCATTAGCTGATTCTATAATATCTAGTAAAGCTTTTAATTTTTCATCATGAATTTCTACTACAGACTTATCCTCTGAATAGATAGCACCATTAGATATTTGTAATAACTTATTAGTTAATACCGCTGCATTACTTGCAGTTATATCATCTTCTCCTAATTCGATAATTAAATCTTTTTCAAGTTGCTTATATTTATTTGTTGCTTCTTTAGGTAAATTAATATTAATTACATTATCTATTCTTTCAGGAAGATTTAAATAATCTTCAGCTTTCATGCTTATACAAATATCACTTATTTTATTATAAATTTCTTCTTCTGCTCCTTCTTTAAGTTCCCAATTATAAACCACAAATTGATTTCTTTTTCCTGGTCTGAAATATTGCTCCCTATAGCTTGTGATAGTTTTACCTAATCTCTTACCACCATCTAGTAAATAAATTTGTGGCCATAAATCTATTAAAGAGTTAGGTGCTGGTGTACCTGTAAGTCCTATTATTCTTTTAAAGTATGGTCTTACTTTTTTTAAGGACCTAAATCTCTTAGCCTTACTAGATTTAAAAGAAGATAATTCATCTATAATACAAGTATCCCATTTCCAATTTTTAAAATAGTTACTAACTAACCAATCTACATTTTCTCTATTAGTAACATAAATATCTGCTTCTCTTTTAACTCCTGCTTCTCTCTGCTTTGGACTACCTAAAATCTTAGATATTTTTAAATTATTAAGATGATCCCATTTTTCCACTTCTGTAGACCATGTGTCCTCTGCTACTCTAAGAGGTGCTATGACTAAAATCTTGTTTGCCTCTCCAAGCCATATAAGATTATCTACTGCTGTTAAAGTACTGGCTGTCTTACCCATACCCATATCTACGTTCTCGTGAGAAATAAACCTGCTGCTTCATTATCTATAACATGGTTAACTGCATGTTGCTGATAATCATGAGGTTTAAAAATCATTAAATCACCCTCTTTCTAAAACATAAATTTTGCATATTCAATCCATTCGTATATCTTTTTTAATCTTTCTTCACTAAAATAAGATTGTTCTTTATACCATGATTCCATTTCACTATTATTTTTAGAATTGTTAACATGATTATAAGCCGGAACTATGTTCCATATAGAATTAGTACCACCATTGGCTAAGGCTACTATATGGTCAATAGTTATATCTTTATATTTTAGTTTTTCACCTGTATAGGCACATCTATTATCAAAAAATTTTAAGCAATCATACCATTGTTCAATTGTATATTCTCCTCCAGTTAAATAATCTATTGCTCTTCTTTTATGTTTTTTAGCCCTATCTAATTCCCTCCCATGTTTTGTCTTTGAATACATCCTGTTATATTCCACATGCCTTTTATTTATCGACTCTTTATTATCTTTATAATACTTTGGTTGATACTCCTTGTTATATTGTCTTCTCTCTTCTGTATGATTGTCTCTATAATCTTTTTGATATTCCTTAATTTTTTCTTCATTATTTTCTCTATATTGTTTATTAAATTCAGCACGGCATTTTTTACAAGTGTTTCTAAATCCATCTTTACTATCTTTTCTAGTATTATAATAATCAGAGTTTAATGGTAGTTCCTTTTCGCATTTATTACATACTTTAGTATTTAACATTAAACCACCCCCTTAGTACTCTTGTACTTTTATATAAACAAGTAAATCTTCTATTTCTTTATAGCTATCCACTACCCAATAATCAAAGCCTAACTTTTCTAATTCTTTTTTTCTAAGTTCTTGTATAGGTCTTAGTTTTTTACCTGGTGCTTTTAGCTCTACAAAAATTGCCTTTCCATATGGTAATAAAACAATCCTATCTGGCACTCCTGCTATGCCTGGCGATACAAACTTTAAAGCTTTACCACCTAACTTCTCAATTTCTTTTTTAAGTCTATTTTCGATACTGCTTTCTAACATTTAAATCACCTTCTATTTTATCTGTGAACAACGTGAACGATTTTTCTTATATATATATGAATACGTGTATTAGGCATATAGGTATATATACATATATGCCTAATTATATAAATACTACTTATATAATATTTTTTGTTCACATTGTTCACGATAACCCTTATTACATTGATATTAGTGGTTTTAGCGTGTGAACATAACCGTGAACGATACAGAAATTTATGTTCACGTTGTTCACGCTTGTGTAAAATGTAATATAAACTATATCTATATTACTGTTCACGGACAAATGCTCTTTGAGTTCCGTAAATTTTACCAAACCTCAGCCTACCATTATAACTTTTCCACCCATCAATTCCTTTGAGTATATCGTTTATTTCTCTACTCTGTATGGGTGTAAGTTGCTTAGGATCTCCATTGAATAATTCAACCCATATTTCCATTACACAAGTTTTATCTCTTCTTAAAGTACCTTCTGGAATATCACCAAATTCAGAGCCATGTATATAGTTCCTTTTTTCAGCTATTCCTAAGTTGTACCAGTTATCCGTAATAGGTTTATCCAAGTATTCTTGAATTAAACCCGCTTTTGCACTTTCTTCTGAGTGCGCTTCTTGCTGCTTTTGTGCTTCTTTTTCTTCTTCTCCACTTAAATATAAAGGTTCTCCTTGTTTCCACATTTCTATAGCTTCAGCCCAAACTTGATCTATTTCATATTTATTAAAGTCACTCCATACACTTTTACCTGGTTTATTTACACCAACATCTATTGGCCAAAATCTTCTATTACCTGTCTTATCTCTTAAAAACTCTCTATCATTTGTAGTTCCAACGAATACGCATTGTCTAGGAAACCTGCTTGTTCTTCTTCCATAGGCCACTCTATAAATATCTTCTGTCTTACTTAAAAAATGTTTTGTTGCTTCAATGTCAGCTTTCTTTGTGGCCATCATTTCTCCCATTTCTAATAACCAAACACCTTGTAATTGTTCGTAGGCCTCTTTGCCATTTACAGTTGTTAAGCTATCGCTATACCATTCTCGGCCAAGCTTTTTAATAATAGTACTTTTACCTAAACCCTGCGGTCCTGAAAGTACAGGCATGTTGTCAAATTTACAACCTGGATTAAAAACTCTTGCAACTGCTGCAACTAATATTTTTTTTGTTACAGTTCTTACATAGCTGCTATCCTCAGCGCCTAAATAATCTATAAATAATGTATCTACCCTCTTCACCCCATCCCATAGAAGTCCATTAAGATATTCCTTAATAGGATGGAAGGAATGTTTTTCAAAACTTAAGACTAAAGCATCAGAACACTTTGCAGTACTTGAAATGTTATAGTATTTTTCAATAAATTCTCTGAGTCCACTATCATCAGTATCATTCCAATCTGAATTATTATCTTTACTTCTCCATGGAAGTTGGCCAATAACTACAGCTCTATTAGAAAACTCATTATATGCTATTTTTCCTTTTAACAATGGTTCATTTTCTATTATTAATAAGAAGTTACTTATTGTACTTCTTAGCTTTCCTTGCTCTGTATATTTAAGCTCATTTAACCATTCTGTTTCTTGTATATCCTCAACTATACCAAAATCCTCTTGAGCTTTTTCCATTCTCTCTTTACCTAAAGTCTGCATTACTTTTTCATCACCACTAGCAAACTCACTCATCTTGGTAAAGGAGGGTAATCTATTAGCCGGAGTATCTGGTTTAGCTTCTTCATCTAAATGGCCAAACTTGTGAATTCTTACTAAGTCAAAAGCATTACACAAGATACCTGAAGTTGGGTCCGTACCATGATGGCTATAGCTGAATTTATCTTCATATACTACAACCCCACCAGTTGTTGAACCCTCAGCATATGTGTATCTTGTTTCATCTGCACCAGGTATATAAATATCATTTAAGAACTCAGCTATAGCTTCTGAAATACTATAGGTCCTACAAAATGCACCTATAACACCTTTCTTTTCTAATGGATCCTCTTGTTTTTTTAACTGATTATCTAAATGTGCTCTTGCCCTTGAACTTTCTGGCCAATAACTAACATCCTGCCAACCAAATGTATATCTATCTAATATTTCATCAGGATTTAGCCATGATTCATCCTGTACCTTGAATACATACTCACCATCTGCACTAGTAGATGGCCAGTACATCAACCTATGGGATTGATAAGTCGTATCGTCAAATTGGTCTATCCCTAAATCGTAGGCAATCATCCTTGATACTGCTTGATATTCATCTGGAAGTACTGGTCTACTAAGTGGAATAACTAATCTTAACCTTTGGTTATCAGGTGCATGTGTGTGAGTTGAATACATTACACAAGCAAAGTCCCATAGTAGCTCTATACTAGACCATACATCACCTTTTACATAATCTAAGTCAAGAGTTATTAGTGTCCTATTTGCTATATTCTCAGCCTTCCTACGTCCATTTTTTAAAGAGCCTCCAACAAATCCACCAACATCTTTTAATTTATCTCTTTCTGTTTTGGCCATCTTTTTATATTCTGCATAAGTTTCTGGTGTTCTTGTTGTGTTAGACAATTTATCAACCAAGTTAGACCATAGTAAGGTCTTATTTTTCCAATGAGTTTCTGTTTTACTCTTTCCAGTGGCTAATGTTATGGAACCATCATATTTAATTTTAAAAATTGACTTATCTTCTGTTTTACATTCCAAAATACCACCTCCCTTTTATGAATTTTATTTGAACTATGACTTATTCTACTTTTTCAATCATTGAAAATAGCCACGCATTTGTCCACGAGCCTTTTTTACCATCAATATTTAATGTGCAACAATATGGTGTAGTGGCTCTTACTTCTTCAACTATTGCTATTTTGCCAATATAACCTATATCCATAGCATCAATTATTTTAACTTTATCACCTTTTTTATACATATAAAATTCCTCCTTCTTAGTCGTCTTATAATCAAATTATGATTTAAATCATTTTAAATATAATTAAATGTAACCTATATCTTATTACCAACTACTACCGTGCATATTTAAATATTTATATAGCCAAAATAAACTTGAAAGGTGGTTTTGCTAATGAAAAAATTTATTGCTATGATTTTAATTTCTTTATCATTATCATTTAGTATTTTTACTCAATCTGTATACTCCGTAAATATATTTAATGAGGGCGTTTATAAAGCAGCGGATTTTAATCTTGCACCAGAAAATAAATATATTGTTCAAAATGTATCTAATGAAAATAGTGTTTACCTACAAGTTTTTGATGAAAATCAGATTTTAATACAATCACTAAAACTATCTCCTAAATCTGACAAGTATAATTTAATTCCTCTATTACCCGACTATAGAATTGTAATAGTTGGTAATGGTAATGTGTTTATTTCTTAAAGGACACTTTAATAGTGTCTTTTTATTTTTGAAAGACGAACTATCTTGCAAAACGAGGTATAAAGAAGTTTTCCATTTTCTTTTCAGCTCTATTTATGTTATTTTGTATGCCACAAATATCATGAGAAAAGTTAAAATCATCAGCGTTTAATAAATCTTCAAGGCGTAAATCAAATTCCTTTACTGTAAATTCTAAATCCATCATTAAAGATAACCTATCAAACATTAACAATCCCTTATTTTCTGCTCTTTCTACAATTTTGGCAATTACTTTTAAATTTTCATTTTTACTCATTATAAACTCCTCCTTTTGAATTAAAGACTCTGTTTTTCGAAATCTTAAAGTTGCGAATTTAATCTTTCATATAGTAATTACATTCGTATCCATCAGCCTTTAGTGGTAATCCTGGCGCCCATTCTATAGGCTGACCCATAATCTTATTCACTTCTTCTACACTTCCAAACTCCTTAGGAACATCTAACACAAGTTCATCATGAACATGCATTACAATTTTATAGCCCTCTTTATCTATCCTAAACATGGCTTCCCTTAAACAATCCCTGGCTGTTGCTTGAACTATATTCTCTACAAGCTTTGGCCCATAGGTATCTAGTCTTTTCCATTGCTTGCTAGTCTGTTCCATACCTTCATAAGTTATCTTATCCCCTGAGAATGTTTCATGAGGTTCTATCTTTGGCCTTATATAGCTTAGCTTTCTACCACTAGGTAGTTGTATAAATAGAACTCCTGGATCATATATAAACTTAAGTCCAAACTGCATATTTACTGTGGTTCTTTCTCTTATTGCTTTTTTAGCTGCCTTATCTACATCCCACCAAAACTTAGTAATATTAGGATTAGCAGCTCTCCAACTCTTAACCAGCCCTGGAAGTTCTTCTTCTGGAATACTCTTTGTTTTATCCATGCTTGTAAGAGCTCCAACACTTCCACCATAACCCAAGGCTAACTCTGCTATTTTTCCTTTTTGTCTTAAAGGATCACCTTTTTTAATGCTTTCTAATGGAACCTTAAACATTTGGCTTGCAGAAGCCTCATATATCTTCCCATGTGTATTAAAAACGTCTATCCTCCATTGCTCTCCCGCGAACCAAGCTATTACCCTTGCCTCTATAGCACTAAAGTCACTTACTATAAACCTGTTTCCTTCTGTTGGTATAAAGGCTGTTCTTATAAGTTGGCTTAAAGTATCTGGTATACTGTCAAACAAAAATTCTACTATATCAAAATCCCCATTTCTTATAAAGCTTCTAGCGTCCTCTAAATCCGGTAGATGGTTTTGAGGTAAGTTTTGTACCTGAACAAGTCTTCCCGCCCATCTACCAGTCCTATTAGCTCCATAAAACTGTAATAGTCCTCTAACTCTACCATCACTACATTTAGCATCAACCATTGTTTGATATTTCTTAGTGGAGGTCTTACCCATTAGTTGCCTTAGTTCTAACATTCTTTTTATTTCGTTATGTCCATGTGCTTCTGCATCCTGTATTAAAGTTGGTATAGTATCTTTAGTTATACTTCCTACTTCATAACCAACTTTTTCACCTATCCATTTTTTAAGTTGGGCCAAAGAATTAGGATTGTTAAGTCCTGATAATTCCTTAGCTTCATTCATACATGTACTTTTAAATTCTTCATCACATTTTATGGCCTGTAGTATTAAATTTAAGTCTAAGTTAATACCTCTATCATTAATTCTTTGGTCTAAATCCCATAACTTCTTTTCTTCTACTCTTGTTTCATATCTACTTAATTTATTTCTTATTTCTCTTTCAACCTCAACGTCTCTTTTACAATATTCCTTAAACAATTCCCACTTTTCAGGATCATGTTCAGGAAGGTTTCTAGTTCTTCCTCCATTACTCTTAGTAGGTTTACAAGGCTTACAGAAATACTGTATCAGTGCTTTACCTTCCTTCATTTTCTGTTTATCTTCTTCAAGCTTTAAAGCCTTACCAACCATATCCAATGAACCTGGTAAACCCATTCTTAAAGCTTGTATCATAGTACAATCCCATTGCTCTGGTAGGCATAAAGCTGGGTATTGGTTCTTTAATGAATTTCTTTCGAAGTTAGCATTAAAAGCTGTCTTCATAATGATAGAATCATTTAATGCAAAAAGTATATTACAAGGCATTTTTTCACCGTTCATAAAATCTATTATTTGTACTGGTTCATCATCAAAAGCATATGCGAACAACATTATTTCAAAAGATGGATGCTCACAGTATCTATAAGCACCCACATTTTTAATGTCTAACTCGCAATATGTTTCAACGTCTATTGCAAGTGTTCTCATGTTAATCTCCTAAATCTACTCTTTCAATTTTATCTATATTATCTATCCTAAAATATTTATCTTTACGATTTCCAACATTTAAGTATATCCCCTTGCATGTTACCAGAGTTATTACCCCTATAAAGCGAAACTCTCCTTCTTTAGATACTGATACTTCATCACCTTTTTTGAATATTGAATTTTCATCTGTGCCAATTACAAAGTACTCACATTTATAATTACTCATATCATATCTCCTATCCTAAGAAATCATCTTCTGCATTACCAACACTGTCAAAATCATCCTCTGCTCTTGTGAACCCACCTAAAGGCTCACCATCTTCTAACTTTTGAACATTACCAAGTCCTGCTGCTATACCCTTATTCCCATTTGCATTATAAGCATAGAAATTAAGTGTTAATCTAGCATAGGAACCACTATACACTTCTGTTGAATCCAATATAGGTTGTACATTTTGATCTACAATACCAGGCTTATTTTTAGAGCTTGCATTTAAGAAATAGCAATTTGCATATGCTTCATCATCTGGTCTTTCTGCATCCCCATCTCTTAAAGGTGTTTTTATTGTTGGTGGTACTTTACCATTCCATTTAGACTTACCTTGTTCCTTAGCTTCTGCTACTGCTTCTTTTATAGCTTGTAGAGTTTCTGTATCTGTCTTAGGAATTATTACGCTTACACTATATTTAGGCTCATTTCCTTCTATTGCATGTGGCTCAAATAGATGTGCATAGCTTAATCTTACCTTTCCTGTAGTTACCTTTGTTCCTGTTCTTTTTGCTTTTATATTCATTATTAAATCTCTCCTTTTAACTTTTTCTATTATTACATCTCCACCATCTAGGTAGGAGTAAGTTTTTATATTATTTTCTTTTATAATGTCTTCAACTATTTCAAAATCCTCAGGATTTACTGATATCCAATCTCTTTTTCCTTCTATAAAATCTATAAGAATTTTTTCTGTAAATTCATCCAGGACATTAAACATCTAAATCACCTTACTTAAAATCTTCTACCGCAGAATTAAATTCTGGTCTTTTATCTGTCAATGGTGCTAATGTAGGTTTGCCCTGAGGTTTTATAATGTAATCTCCTAAGAGCCTAGTAACTTCTTTTTTACCTATTGCATTTTCCATATTAGTAATTCCAGTAAGCTTTTTAGTGTATATAATATTTTCTAAAAATCCTTGGCCAAGAAGTATTTCCCCTACCTTACTTTCATCAGACCATTTTCTATTGCTTCTACCTTCTACAACTTTATATCCTGGGAACTCTTCCCCCTCTAAAGCCTTATCTAAAGCGTATTCTTGTATGTCTTTAGCCCACTTACTTAATTCATCTGCTTTTTCTAATATCTCGGCTATCTCAGCACTATTTAATACACTAGGAACTGCAAAATCATATTTAGCTAATTCCATATTTTTAGATGCTCTAGCTTTACATACTGCTTTAGCTCTACAGAAACCACAATGATCTCCGGCACAAAATTCACCTTCGCCTTTAAATGCTAATTGAGCTGTAGGCTTTAGAACTTCTTCTGCCCACTTTAATAATTCATCTGCCATAATTTCATCTGTACTAATACTATCTAAACGTGGTTGAACAATAGTCATTTTGACTTTCTCTATGTCATATAGGAAACTAAATTCAGCTATAGCTCCTAATGCATATAATCTCATTTGCTTATTATCTACTGCACTTACCGGAACACCTTTACCATATTTAAGGTCTATAATTTCTATAGTTCCATCAGCAATAATAACCATGTCCCCGGTCCCGAAACCTTCAGGAACCCATTGGCTAAAATCAAGACGTTGTTCTAAATTAATAACTGCGTCTGGTGTCTTTGCTTTAGCTTCTGCCACTTTCTCCATGCAAGTATCTACATAAATTTCTACATAGTCTGGCATATCTGCGGTAAAAAGTTCATTTTCTTTTATCTTCTTAACTGCTGAATTAAATTTTCTTGTACTTATTAATCCTAATTCCTTTTGCAATGTAATTTCTCCAAGCTCATGGGCCAAAGTTCCTTCTGCTGCATAAGGACTTGTTTTATTTTCATAGTTCTGTTCTAATCTCGCAGATGGAGGGCAAGCCATCCACCTACTAGCACCAGAAGCACTTAATATTGCATGTGCCATTATAGTAACGCCTCCGCTTCTTTCATAACTGCAGCATAGTGTTCTTCTTTTAAGTCTGGTAGTTTACTAGCTCCATATTTTGCAGTTAGCTCTTTGGCTTCTTTTTGTTTGCCTGCTTGTATTAATTTTGTAAATGTAGCTCTTACCATTTCTTTTGTAATCTCCGGCTTAGTATCTTCCTCCTTAGGTTCTTCTTTAACTTCTGCCTCTTCTACCTTTGGACTTTCTTTCTTTTCTACCTTAGTTTCTTCTTTAACTGGATTTTCTTTTTTAATAACTTCCTTTTTATCTTCTTTCTTTTCTATAACTGTAGTTTCTTGCTTAGTAGTTCCTACCAATGCATTAGCACCAAATGTATTAATAAAATTTAATAATTCCTCATTTGAATTGAATTCTGCTGTAATTTTCATAATTATATTTCCTCCTTTAATAAAGTAATTTTGAGTTCACCACTTGTAACATCATCTATATAAATTTTTATATCAATCATTTCTAAATCACGTTTACTGTAATACATAACTATCATAAATAATGGATTAACTTCACTAATAATCCCATCTACATTTAATAACTCAAAGCCATTACTAGCCTTTTGCCTAATATGAATAGCTTGACCAGTTTTAAATATATCTGTATCAAACTGTGGTTTGTTTACCACTCCCATTAAAGTATGCATTTATACTTCCTCCTTTATATTCCTAAAAAATCATCAATATCGTTAATATCATCTACTGACTTTTGGGTTTCTTTAAAGTATTTTAGTTTTAATCTATCCTTTAATTCGTCAATACCATTATTCCAATCATGAAATATTTCTTTTGAATCATCACCAATGGCAGCATATTTATTGCAAGGTTTAACACATTTCTTTGTTTGATAAGGACATATACCACCACCAATATGAAGAAAAGTGCAGTTATTCATTAATCAAATCCTCCTAAAAACATCTTAGTTTCATAACCTTCCACATCTACTTTTTGCACTATATATTTAGTTGCATTGTTGATGTGAACTTTGTTACTTGAATATCTTGAAAACACTCCTACTGAATAAAATTCATTAGTAGGTACTACAACTGGATCTCCTTCCTTTAAATCATCTATATCGGTGAGATATGAATATTCCATATGCTCTTGATACCCTTTAAACTTAACTAATGCTATCCTTTTAACCATTAACAGCCTCCTTTAATACTTCATGTATTATTTTTATAGAATCATCTATATAACAATCTCCAGGATTAGGAGCTTCTATTGACCTTAAATTGCTTAGTACTTCTTTTAAGACTTCTTTATATTTTTCTTCCATATATACACCTTCAATTTCATTCGATATATTTTTATCTCTGTGATAAACTCTATATAAGAAAGGAGGTTAACCTATGTTTACTGCAAATAAACCTGGTAAAAAGATTAAAGAAATTTTAAAAACACTCGGTGATCCTTATGAAATTAAAATTATTGATATGGAAAATGTAATCTATCGAAATCTAAATGGCACTTATGATTTTGAAGTTAGTGGTTTAGATAATCAGAAAAAATCATTTAATGCCACAATATATGTCTGGGAATTAAAAGACCGCATTCATATAGTAGAAACCATATCAGATATTAAATCTCTAGATGATTTAAAGTCCACCCTTGAATCTATCACAAAGAAATATTTAAATTTGATTAATTTAACTTGATAGAATTTAATATTAATATTAAGTCTTCTCTAGATAAGTTCTTATCCTTTAGTAGCCTTAAGAACTTATCTTTCTCCTCATTTGTTTTGGTTAAAAGTTTAAATCTTCTCCATTCCAATAATAAAACCTCACTTTATTTAAAAATATCCCTCATTATTTTCTAGCCTTCTTATAATGCCTTGGAGCTCTTTAATTAATAGATTTCGGTCTAATCTCTTAGATTCTTTAATTTTAGTAGTTAGTTTTTCAATAACATTTATCTCATCTCTTATCCCACCTCTAAGGGCATAGAGTTGACCATCATCACTTTTAGAATCTTCTTTTATATATTTAATTTCTTCTTCAAGTTCTTCAACTTTATTTTGAGTAAAATCCATTATTGCAAGCCAAGTGTCTACACCCATGGTGTTTATAACTAAATCCTCTAAATCCCTCATATCCATAAGATTATGGGTTTCTTCTTTAATACTTTTGATTTTTGCAACAATCACTTAACTAATCCTCTCTTTTCTGATATAATTAATTAGGTTAATTTTTATTGGTGGCTTAGGCCATCTCTTTTTTTATTCTTTTATGTCTTATTTGTTTAGCAGGTTTTTTCATAACTCCTTTCTTTCTTAATTCAGACACTTTTGTTTGTACTGTTTTCATAGTTCTTCCCAGGGCAAAGCTCATTTCCTCTGGTCCTATTCGGTCATACCAATGTATTAAGTAGGTTAAGTCCTCTTCGTCCCAGGGTTTTCTATTATTCGGATGAAATTCTGGATTATAATGCATCCTTCCAAAGCGGTCATAACTTATTTCCAATTTAAATCACCTCTCTTCTTAGTTTTTCAATAGAATAATTGATAACCTGTGACACACTTTGCCTTGACTTATTGTATTTAAATGCTATCTCTGTTTGTTTTAATCCATTGAAGAAATTTTCTTCTACATATTTTCTTTCTAAATCAGTTAATTTTTCCAACAATTCCTTTACAATAATCTTATTTTCAACATTATTGAAGTAATCTTTATCATCTGGTATTGTTTCTTTAAAGAAATCTAAATGTAGGAAGTTTCTTCTTTTGTTTTTCTGTCTTATAATGAAGAATAAAATTTCTCTATATATTGATTTATAGGCAAAGGTTGAAAATTCTCCTCTAGAATTATCAAAACTATTACCAGCTCTAATTAAGCCCATACATCCAATTTGGAACAAATCGTCATATTCATAATCATTTAAATTTGAAGCAAAATGTCTTTTAATTACAAAGTTAACCAAAGCTAAATGATCTGTTACATCCATCATTTTTAACCCCTTTCTAAACACATCTTTTGAGTGTTTTATTACATTTTTCTGCTATACCTAACAATTCTTTTAAAGTTGTCTTTTTGTTAAATCCAATGTTATTAAATTTAATATCTTGTATAATCATTTCTGATAGCTCTGGTGTTAAAATTATTTCTTTATACTTCAATAAATTTTTCAACATTATAATCACCTTTATTTTGTACACCTTAACATATGATGTATTTAAATTGTTATTTGCAATTAATTTAAATACTGTCCAAATAGACTATATGACCAAATACTAATATTAAGATGTATTTAAATTTCCAACATCGTCCCTACACATCTCTTTATGCCATTTGTCCGAGAGTGTGATTTTTTCGGAGGCCTGTCCAATATTACATAAAAATAAAAACTTTATTACTTTATATCTTTAGTTTGATTTAAATTTTTTAGATAACTTCTTTTCCTTCAAATCTTTCTATAAAATTTTGCAATTCATCTATGGACACCTTTTGACTTCCTAATTTTAGAGATTTTAAATACCCTTTAGAAATCAAATCATATACAGTGTTTCTATTAGTTTTTAATTTTTCAGCAACTTCTGAAACAGTAAAAAGCTCTGGAGCTTGTTGTTTTTTTAAAGTTGATGAAATCATATTTTCCAAAAAGGCAACTCTACTTTTTAGATCTTCATTTTCTTGTTTTATAAGGCTTACAGTTTTTTCATACTCTAATAGATTTTCAGCTAGTGACATCTTTAATCACCTCTATTTAATAAATTTAAATTTACAGTTCTAGCTACTACATAATCATCATAAGTACTATTGTTTCTTTTATTTTTAGGTAATTCAAATATAAAATCGATCATGTCATAAACATCATTTAGAGTTGTTTTCTCTGGCTTAATAAAACAATTAGGTAATTTAACATTAAATTGTTCACAAATATCTTTTACAACTATAGCAATTTCATTTGGTGAAGAACCTTGCTCCTTCATAATGGACCTTGTTTCTTTAATCATTTGAACTACTTCCTTTATAGTTAAAGAAGGATTCCCTCGTCTTAAAGTTTTCTCCATCTTATTAAATGCTTCTATATATTTAAGTTTCCAAATATCAGCCTTAGTGCCTGTAAACCCCATTACTAGAAAGGAAAACCCATCTCTAGTTAATAGATATTCTTTATATTCATTGCCCCTATGATTAAAAGTGCTTAATATAAATAATTTCTGAACCGTACAATTTTGAGCGGTTAAACTTTCTATTTTATCCTCAATAGCTCTAACTACATTTTTATGTTCCTTATCAAAATCTTCTGCAATCTTTCTGCTACTTACAACAGGTTGCCCATTTTGTATGATTAAATTTACCTTTTCCATTTGTCGTCCTCCTTTTTAATCTTTAATAAGCTCATCAACGGAAACGTTTAATACCTTTGAAATTTTTAATAATATTCCTATTGATGGATTTGTTTTTTCATTATTGATAATCTCGCTTAAATATGAAGTTGAAACTTGTCCATCTTTTGCCAACTTATAAACTGAAATTCCTTGTTTTTCAACAATTCGTTTTATATTATCACCAACGCTCATTTTACTTTCACCCCCTATTTCGTTAATACGAAATTATTTCGTGATTTAATAATATCTTTTTCGCGAAATAATTTCAAATCGTATATTTCGCCAAAAAGTTTCATTTTTCAAAAATATCTTTTATATACTTATTCTTTCGCGAAATACATTGACATTGCGAAATATTTTGTATATTATTATGTTATAGCGAAATACTAATAATATTGATTAACATAGGAGGTTGATGTAATGTTTGATAAGCGAACAATAGAAACTTGCATGAATAAGAAGGGTTGGACTAGATATAGGCTTGCTAAAGAGGCTGGTATTGGTCAATCAACATTATCTGAAATATTAAGTGGTAAAAAGAAAAACCCAAGTATTAATACTTTACAAAAAATATCTACTGCTTTAGAGGTACCTTTAGATTATTTAACAAGAACCTCAGCAAAGGCAATGATTGAAGATAAGCTAGAAGAATTAGATATGACCTTGGAAGAGTTATCTAATAAGACAAAAATACCAATGATATTTTTTGATAAATTGGACGATATAATTCCAGACGAAGGCGATTATGAAAGAATACAAATAGTAGCTAATGCTTTAAACATAGAGCCAATTAATTTAGTAAATGCTTTGCATAGACAAGAGCCGCCAATCACACCAGAAAAATTAGATGAATGGAATTCAACATATCCAAATCTTAAAGAAGAATTTAATTTATACGAAACAGGAGAATTCACTACTGCACAAGCAGCTATGCAATTCATATTAAAACAACCTGCTGTTATGGGTTTTGGTGGGTTTGATACTAGTAAAATGAGTAATGAGGAAATAATAGAATTTGCTAATGAATTATTAAACCAGATGAAACTTATAAGTTATAAATATAAAAAATAATAATTTTTCAGCTTGGGGATGGTGCTTTTTATGTACAGTTGGATAGATAATATATTACTTGGTATAAAAGATACTTACAGCACAAATAATGTATATGAACTTTTAGATTATTTGGATATAAAATTGGTTAAATTGGATTCTAATAATATTTTATTAAATAAGAATGAATCTGTTTATTATAGAGATTATCTTGATAATGAAATAATTTTTGTAAGAAATGATTTAGAGTATAATTATGAAAAATTTATACTAGGTCATGAATTAGGTCACGCGATTCTTCATACACATATATATAAAGCAGCTTTTAATAAAGATTTAATTAATACTTGTAAATTAGAAAAACAATCTAATTATTTTTCTTTTAAATTGTTAAACTTGGAGTTAGATCCTATCAGTTTTGAAGGTTTTACTATAGAACAAATTGCTAGTAGTTTATATCTACCAAAAACTTGTTTTAATGTGACAAACTAAAACATAGTTATATCAACACTTTAAGTATATTTTGTGACAGAGTGTGACAAATAAATCAAAGTATCTGTCACAAGTGCAAACTATTGATAACACTAACTTATAACTGCAATTGTGACAGAGTGACAAATAAAAAAATATTCTTTTATATAAAATAAAATTAAAATAACTTTTTATATAAATATATAAGAAATATATTTATATATTGTCACACTTTTATTTGTTACAAGTCATTCTTAAATGCTGATATTCCTATGTTTTATTAATTTAAAAATGTGACAAATAATGTGACAGATGTAAAAAAATTTATTATTTTTCAAGAAAGGAAGTGATAAAATGTTAGATTTAATTAGTATAGAATAACGCTAAATTCTAAAGTTATAATAACTCATATTAAAATTAAAAGAGGTGAATTTAATGAAAGGTGGAGTAAGAAAAAGAGGCACTACTTGGAGCTACTATTTTTATATTGGGGAAATTGATGGAAAGAAAAAAATGAAGGAGAAAGGTGGATTTAAAAATAAAACAGAAGCTGAAAAAGCTTTAAGAAATGCTTTATATGAATTTGAAAGTAATGGTTATTTAGCTCCTAAAAGAATAACATTAATACAATTTTCTTTACAATGGTTAGAAGAATACGTAAAACCTCTAAGGAAAATAACAACCTATAACAGATATAAAGAATTAATTGAAAAATATATATCTAATACAATAGGCACTATGAATATAACTGATATACAAAGTTTTCATGTAGAACAATTACTATTAAGTATAAAAAAAGAAAATAAAATATCTGGAGCAACATTACAATCTATTTATACTATTTTAAATACTATTATGAACAGAGCATTAAAACTCAAAATAATAAAAGATAACCCTTGTAAATATGTCGAAAGACCTAAACGTGATAAATTTATACCTGATGTATTAGAAATTGAAGAAATAGAAAAATTATTAAATGCTTTAGATTTAGAAGATCGATATGATTATATGTTCAATATAGCACTTAAAATTACATTGGAACTCGGATTAAGACGTGGTGAACTTGGTGGATTAGAATGGACAGATATTAATTTTAAAGAAAATACATTAAGTATAAGAAATAATTTGATTTACACTAATGGTCATGTAGAGATGTCTACTCCAAAAACTTTTGAAAGCTGTAGAAATATTTATATATCAGAAAAGTTAATTGAATTATTTAAAAATTTAAAGGCAAAGCAAAGTGTAGATAAATCAAAATATGGAGACTTTTATGAGAATAATGTCTTTAATAATGTTGATTATGATTTAGTTATGAAATGGGATAATGGTAAATATATTCATCCAATGTATTATACAAATAAATTAACTAAAGTTATAAAAAAAGCTAAGATAGATAAAAAAGTTCGCTTTCATGATTTAAGACATACTAATGCAACTTTATTATTATCACAAGGAGTAGATTTTAAAATTATACAAGAACGTTTGGGACATGAAGATATAAATACTACTTTAAATACTTATTCACACGTTAATAAAACAATGCAAAAAAATGCAACCGATAAATTAAATAGTATATTAGATTTTTAATGGTATGGCAAAAGTATGGCAAAATAAAAAACACTAAGTCATAAACCTAGTGTTTTCAATGGTACGAGTAAACCTATAAGCCGAGTTCTGTATTTGACAATCATCTATCTAGGCCCATTGTTACCAATGGACTCAAGCGACACACCCGAAGGCGGGACGGGCAATCCCATTTACCTTCCTATTCGTTCTTGCTCCAGGTGGGGTTTACATAGCCGTACAGTCGCCAGTACGCTGGTGAGCTCTTACCTCACCTTTCCACCCTTACCTAAGTAAACTTAGGCGGTATCTCTCTGTTGCACTTTCCTTAGAGTTGCCTCCACTGGGAGTTACCCAGCACCCTGCCCTATGGAGCTCGGACTTTCCTCTCCTGAATAAATCAGCAGCGATTGTCTGGCTTACTCGCAAAATATATGTTATCACAAATTCTTTGTAAATGCAAATTTTTTTCTGTAGTTAAAGCTTAAACAAATTTATACGGGTCTTGCATTTTTTCTGATATATATACTTTATTATCAAAATTATTCTCTCTAAGTAATTTTTCGAATTTTTTTCCAAAATGCATCATTGGAGGCCATTCTGTGGCAAAATGTCCTGCATCTATAACTGCTATTCCTTCTTCTTTTACGTCGCTTATGTAATGATATGTAGTATCCCCTGTTATGATACAATCTGCACCTTTTGCTTTGCTAATAGCAAAAAAATCTTCTCCACTGCCATTTATAATTGCAATAGTATTGATTTCTTTATCATCTTCACCTGTATATCTTACAAAGGGTGTGTTAAAAGTATTTTTAACTTTTTCACATAATTCCCTTAACTTAACTGGTGTATTTAATTTTATCAATCTACCTATTCCATTTTTACCATTGTTATACTCTGGTACTGAAGTTTTTTCTATAATTGTAAACTCATCATATCCAAGAATTTGAGCAGCAATATCATTAATTCCACCCTCTACAGAATCTAAATTTGTATGGCTTGAATACACACTTATATTATTTTTAATTAGCTTAATTATTTTTTTCCCTAAAAGACTATCATTAGTTATTGTTTTAGGTTTTAAAAATAATATTGGATGATGAGTTAATATTAAATTGCATTTTTTTTCTATTGCTTCTTCTATTACCTCTAATGTGGCATCTAATGCAACTAATATAGAAGTAACTTCTTCATTACTATCTCCTACCATTAATCCTACATTATCATAGTCTTCTTTTAATTTACTTGGAGCATAGTTTTCCATTATTCTTATAATATCTTTTACTTTTAAAGACATTGTAAAAACTCCTTTAGCTTTATAATTGTTTCTTCTAATTGTTCTTTTCTTCTTATGGCACCTTCAGTTTCTTGATTTAACCCCTTATAAATTTTATTATATTTTTCTAGCTTAAATTCTAAGTACTCCTTCATAACAGGATGTTTTTTCTCCATAAGAATTTCACTAACTTCATAATTTATAGGCAATATTTCCTTAATGTTATTATCATATTTAACCTTAAAAATTTCATAAAACTTATCTTCTTCTTTTACTAGTTCTTCATCTATTATTTTGTATCCACTTTTGTAAATATATTCTCTTAAAACTTCTGGATTTTGAACTGGCTGAAGTATAGCATAATGAAGATTTTTAAAAACATCTTCGCTTTCTTCAATTATATCTCTAATTAAATTTCCACCCATACCTGCTATTATAGCTGCTTCAACTTCATTAGGAACTACGGTAGTTAGTCCGCCTCCTAATCTGCAGCTTATCTTATTTTGAAGATTATAATCACTGACATTTTTTTTTGCCTTTTCTACAGGACCAGAATTAATGTCAGAAGCTACAGCTCTTTCTATAATATTATTCTTAATAAGATATATTGGTATATAGGCATGGTCTGTTCCTACATCTACAATAGTTTTGGTATCTTTTATCATTTCAGCTACAGTTTTTAATCTATCACTTAAATTCATTTTCGTCATCCTTTACATTGCTATTAATAACATTCTTATTTGCATATATAAGAATACTGATGCTACAGCTAATGCTATATATAAATATCTATAAGCTGTTTTTTTATCATATTTAGCACAAAAATAAGATGCATAATACATACAAAATAAGAGTCCCATATTTAATGCACCATAAGCCATTTGAGTAAAAGCAAACTGCCTAGATGTACCTATAAGCACTGGTTTAAGTTTAGCATCAAAAGTTATTGGCATCAAATCTGGCAATCTTTGAGTTACATATAATAACAATGGATTCACAGTAAGTATTATAATAACTATACTAGTTAAAAATAATGGTAATTTATATTTTATATTTTTGTATAACTTATTTACTTTATTAAATTTGGTTTCCCATTCTATTGAATGTATTCCATTCTTATTTAGCAATTCTTCTAATTCAGAAACATTTTCTGGAGAAATTGCAATACTATAGTCCTGTGTTTTTAAATATATAACGTTTTTATTATTGGTAACAAACATTCTAGTAGTACCAACTTTTTTAACTACAGTTCTGCCTAAGGCAAAAGTATTTGTTGCAACTCCTGATAATTTTACGCCTCTAATTTTACCACTTATTTTTGTATATCCTTCTATATCCTTTAGTGGAATTTCTAATTTTTTTAATCCTTTTAATCCGCTAATTATTAATTTATCTTCCCATAATTCATATTTTAGTGATAACCATAAAAATATATAATAAAAATAATATAAATTGCAGGCTATGATTATTAATCTTAATAAATTTATAACTACATAAGAGTGCATATTATTCATTAAAATTACAAGCAATACATTATACAATAATACCAGCAGCAATATTGAAATTACTTCTTTATCTTTTTTAGAAGTAAATACTGTCATTTTATCACCTCTTTGCTCAAATTATACCATAAAAACCATAGATGGTAAATTTAATTATACTTAAATTCTATGCTAATTATTATTAAAAAAAGAACACCAATATGGTGCTCTAATCTAAATAATCTTTTAACTTTTTACTTCTGCTTGGATGTCTTAGTTTTCTTAATGCTTTAGCTTCAATTTGTCTTATTCTTTCTCTTGTTACATTAAATTCTTTGCCTACCTCTTCTAGAGTTCTAGCTCTTCCATCATCCAATCCAAATCTTAATCTTAAAACTTTTTCTTCTCTAGGAGTTAATGTGCGTAATTGGCTTATTAACTGTTCTTTAAGCATGGTAAATGCAGCCGCTTCTGCTGGTGCTGGTGCATCATCGTCTGGTATAAAGTCTCCTAAATGGCTATCTTCTTCTTCTCCTATAGGTGTTTCAAGTGACACTGGCTCTTGAGCAATTTTCATAATCTCTCGAACTTTATCTACTGACATATCCATTTGTTTTGCAATTTCTTCTGGTAATGGTTCTCTGCCTAATTCCTGTAGTAACTGTCTGGAAACTCTTATAAGTTTGTTAATAGTTTCTACCATGTGTACTGGTATTCTTATAGTTCTAGCTTGATCAGCAATAGCTCTAGTTATTGCCTGTCTAATCCACCATGTAGCATAAGTACTGAACTTATATCCTTTTCTATAGTCAAATTTTTCAACAGCTTTAATAAGACCTAAATTACCTTCTTGAATTAAATCAAGAAATAACATTCCTCTTCCAACATATCTTTTAGCAATACTTACAACTAATCTTAAGTTAGCTTCTGCTAATTTCTTTTTTGCATAAGCATCGCCTTCTTCAATTTTTTTAGCAAGCTCTATTTCTTCTTCTGAAGATAATAGAGGTACTTTTCCTATTTCTTTTAGGTACATTCTTACTGGGTCATCTATAGTAATACCTTCTGGTATAGATATATCTATTTCTTCTTCTTCCTCTACTTGAATATCTCCTACAACATCTATTTCCATAGATTCTAATACTTCATAGATTTTTTCAATTTGTTCTGGACTTAAATCTATTTCATCAAGTTCATCTACTATTTCCTTATATGTTAATGAACCCTTTTTCTTGCCCTTTTCAATCAGCTTTTTAACTACAGTTATTTTTGCATTTTTATCTTTCATTACATTACCTCCCTTCATCAGCTTATATGTTTTTTAATGCCTTTTGTATATTAATTAATTCTTGTGTGCATTTTAAAGACTTCTCTACAAGGCCTTTAGATTCATACTGTTTAATTTTATTCATAATTTCTTTTTCCGACTCCTCTAACCTATATTTTTTAATCATCTTGATACAATCATGAATCATTTTCTCAAGGTCATACTTATCTCCACTTATTTCATATTCCATCAAGTTAATAAATTGCTTTGTAGTTTCACTATCATTACAGTTGTTTTCAATAGATTTTAACTTCTCTTCATATGGTAAATCATTAAACTTTAAAATCAACTCATGAAGTTTCTTATGACTATGAGATATAAAACCACAATCTTTCAATTCATAAGATATAAAATCAAATTTTTCAGTATCTGTTAACATAAACTTAAGTAGTATTCTTTCAGCTTTAATATGTGCTGGCTCTATATATAAATTTTGCCCATAATCCTGCTGTATATTATAATTATTTTCATTTTGCTTGATTTTTTGATTAAATTCATCGCTTAATAACTCTTCTTTTACTTTAAGTTTTTCTGCAACCTGTTTTATATATATATTTTTTTCAAAATCACTTAAGTCTTTTATTATCTCCAATACTTTATTTTTATACCTTATTATCATTTCATTATCTGTAAAATTTATGCCTTCTTCTACTTTTTTGATTTTATAATCAATAAGTGGCATAGCTTTATCTATTAATGCCTGAAAGGCTTCTTTGCCGTAAGTCTTTATGAACTCATCTGGATCTTTTCCACTTGGTACTGATAACACTCTAACATCAAATCCAGATTTTCTAAGTATATCTAGTCCTCTTAAAGTAGCCTTCTGACCTGCTAAATCTGCATCATAAGAAATTATTGCCCTATCTGCATATCTTTTTAGTAACTTTGCTTGTCGTTCTGTTAAAGCAGTCCCCAAAGTTGCTACAACATTAGTTATACCTTGTTGATGAAGTGCAATACAGTCCATATATCCTTCAACAATAATAACTGTTCTATTCATATTTTGTTTTATGGCAAAATTTAAACCATACAAGTTGGTTCCTTTTAGAAATAAAGGTGTTTCTGGTGAGTTTAAATATTTAGGCTTTGAGTCATCTAAAACTCTGCCTCCAAAACCAATAACTGTACCTTTATAATCAAAAACCGGGAAAATAATCCTATTTCTAAAGCGATCATAGCAATTGTTATTTTTGCCTTTAACTATTAACCCTAGTTCTAACATTTCCTTATCACTATAACCTTTTCCCCTTAAATAGTCTCTTAATGCCTGCCACTTATCTACTGCAAATCCAATTCCAAATTTAGTCATAGTTCTATCATCCATAGACCTATTTTTTAAATACTGAAAAGCCTCTTTATTTCTTCTTAAATTTGCATAGAAATATTTAGCGGCATCTACATTTAATTTTTTCATTTTTTCAAACTTATCTTTTTTAGCCCTATTTATATTATTTTTTTCTTCTACCTCAATACCTACCTTTTCAGCCAGAGCTTTAACTGATTCAGGGAAACTCTTATTTTCAGTTTTCATAATAAAACTAAATACATTTCCAGCTTCTCCACATCCAAAACATTTATATATTTGTTTATCTTGCGAAACTGTAAATGATGGAGTTTTTTCACTATGAAAAGGACAATTTCCTATGAAATTTCGTCCTGATTTTTTTAGTCTTACTTTTTCTGATATTACATCAACAATATCTGTTTGTTCTCTTACTTTTTGTATGACTTCTTCTGAAATCACTAAATTATATCCCACCTTTTAATTTTATACTTTTCACACTTTCGACAAAAAAATACAAAATCCTTCTTTTTTCGTGTAATTTCTTACAAAATAAACTTTTTTACTTTTTATATATTCTTTGTGAATTAGATTTTTCCTTCAAAAATGCAAATTTTTGTAGTTTTATAACCTATTAATAAAATTATAATTATATATAAATGCTTTGTTTTGGCACATATAGCTCATTAAAAAGTTTTAAACAATATTCGTCACTCATGCCTGAAATATAGTCTGCAACACCTTGTGCAAGACCTTCATTATCTGCTATATTTTTATAAAAACATGGCAGTTTTTCTGGATGCTTGTAAAAATATGAATATACATGCCTTAAAATAAATTTTGCTTTTTCTCTCTCTACCTTTAAAATATTTCCTTTATATATATTTTTAAACATAAAATTCCTAAGTTCATTCAAAGATTCTTGTACTTTCTTTGACAATGAAACTTCAATATTATCATTTGAAATATTTTTTAAAGTGTTATAAATACAATCATTTACTAAAGTTTCAATTCTATTGCTATGATTTTTTCCTAAAATTTCTACCACATCTTTTGGCAAATCGCTTTCACAAAGAATTCCAGCTCTTATAGAATCATCTATATCATGATTTACATATGCAATTTTATCACTATATTTTACTACTTGTCCCTCTAAAGTACAAGCCTTTTTGGACTGGGAAGAAAACCCACTATGATTCAATATACCGTCTATAACTTCATGGGTTAAATTTAATCCTCTTCCTAATTTTTCAATCTTTGTTAACACTCTAACACTATTTTCATTATGTCTAAAACCTTGAGGTAATAATTCATTTAAAACCTCCTCGCCATTATGAGCAAAAGCTACATGACCTATGTCATGACCTAATGCAATAGCCTCTATTAAATCTTCATTAAGTCCTATACCTTTCCCTATGGTTCTAGCAATTTGACTAACTTCTAAAGTGTGTGTGAGCCTGGTTCTATAATGATCATTCCAAGTTTTAATGTAGACTTGAGTTTTTAATTTTAATCTTCTAAAAGATTTACAATGAATTATTCTATCTCTGTCTACCATATAATCTGTTCTCATTACATCTTTATTTTCTTCAATTGCTCTTCCTTTAGAATTAACAGCTAATGCTGCATAGGGATTTAAAATAAGTTTTTCATTTTTTTCTATTCTTTCTCTTATGTTCATCCATCACTCCTCCTGATAATTTAATATATAGTTATTTAATTTTTAATCTATTTACTCAATTCAAAATCCCACATTATGATTAAATAGATATTTTCCTATAAAATCAAATAATTAATAGTTCTACAATAATCATCAAATTTATTTAAAATTATCTTTAAAATATACGGATAAACTGTTTAAAAAGTTAATATATATTTAAATATAATCATTTAATTTTTTATTTAAATTCATAATTCTCAATACAAAATGCAAAATTACAGTTCAATATAAC